>JBDTCF010000155.1:0-11648 GCA_039923715.1 Vulcanimicrobiaceae bacterium | reverse complement strand
ATGTTGCGCATGGTGGCGCGGCTCAGCCGGCGGGCGCGCACGATGCCCGCGAGGTCGCCCTTGATCAGGGTAATGCCGGCGCTCTGAATGGCCACCTCGGTGCCGGTGCCCATTGCGATGCCAACGTCGGCCTCGGCGAGGCCCGGCGCGTCGTTCACGCCGTCACCCGCCATCGCGACGATCTTGCCGGAGGCTTTCAGTTCCCGGACGATGCGGTACTTCTCGTTCGGCGAAACGTCGGCGCGGACGTCGTCAATCCCGAGCTTGCGGGCGACGGCCTCGGCGGTGAGCCGATGGTCGCCGGTCAGCATGACGACGTGTACGCGATTCGCCACCAGCGCGTCGATCGCCGCGCGAGTCGTGGGCTTGATGGGATCGGCGATCGCGAGGACTCCCGCGGGCCTGCCGTCGAGCGCTAGGAAGAGCGCCGTCGCGCCGTCCTTGCGAAGCTCGTCGGCCTGCGCTGCGAGTGCGCCGAGGGCGACCCCGCGTTCGCTCATCAGCGCCGCATTACCCAACGAGACGTCGCGCCCGTTCGCGCGCCCGGTGACGCCCTTTCCCGTTAGGGATTGAAAGTTCGTGGACTCCTCAAACGTCGCGCCCCGCTCGCGTGCCGCGGCCACGATCGCCGCCGCTAACGGATGTTCGCTCGAACGCTCCAGCGCCGCGGCGGATGCGAGGACATCGGCCTCGGTCAGGCCATCGACCGGCCGCACGGCGACGACGCGAGGTCTTCCTTCCGTCAGCGTCCCCGTCTTGTCGACCACGAGCGTGTCGACACGTTCGAGCCGTTCGAGTGCCTCGGCGGATTTGACGAGCACGCCCGCACCGGCGCCTTTGCCGATCGCGACGCCGATCGACATTGGCGTCGCCAAACCGAGCGCGCACGGACACGCGATGATGACCACCGAAACGGCCACGATCAGCGCGTACGCAAGCGACGGCGCGGGTCCCCACAGCGCCCAAGCGACGAACGCAACCACGGCGACCGCTAAGACTGCCGGTACGAAGTAACCGGCCACCGTATCGGCAAGGTTCGCAATCGGCGCGCGACTGCGCTGCGCCTCGGCCACCAATGCGACGATGCGCGCCAAGACGGAGTCGGCCCCGATCGCCTCCGCTCGCACCACAAGCGAGCCGGTTCCATTCACGGTGCCGCCGATGACGGCGTCGCCGGGACCCTTCGCGACGGGCATCGATTCGCCGGTTACCATCGACTCATCGACGGCGCTGCGGCCCTCAAGGACGGCGCCGTCAACCGGGACGCCTTCCCCGGGGCGAACGCGCAACGCGTCGCCGACGCGCACCTGCGAAACCAAGATCTCTTCGTCGTCGGCGCCGTCGCGCAAACGCCGCGCAGCTTTTGGCGCCAGGTTGAGCAGCGCGCGAATCGCGCCGCCGGTCCGTTCTCGTGCGCGCAATTCCAGGACTTGGCCCAGCAGCACCAACACCGTGATCACCGCCGCAGGCTCGTAGTAGACGGCGACGGTCCCTCCCATGCCGCGAAAGCCTGTCGGAAAGATGCCGGGCACGAAGGTTGCGACCACGCTATAGAAATACGCCGCCCCGGTGCCGAGCGCGATCAGCGTGAACATGTTCAGATGGCGCGCAACGAGCGATGCCCAGCCGCGCTCGAAGAACGGTGCGCCCGCCCACAGCACGACCGGCGACGCCAAGATGAATTGCACCCACACGGATGCGTTTGCCGGAACGAGCGCGTCCAGCCGGAGCCCCGCGACGTGGCCGGCCATTTCTAGGAGGAAGACCGGTAGCGTAAGGACCAAGCCGATCCAAAACCGCCGGCTCATGTCGGCAAGTTCCGCGTTTGGGGGCGCCTCGGCGGTGACGGTAAGGGGTTCGAGCGCCATTCCGCAGATCGGGCAACTGCCGGGCCCGACGTGTCGGATCTCCGGGTGCATCGGACACGTGTAGAGGACGTCGCCGCGTTCCTCGATCATGCGACTTCCTGCCGCAGCGTGAGGATGTCCATGAGTTCGGCGACGGCCGACTCTTCGTCGCCGGCGCGAACCTGCTCGACGACGCAGCGTTCGAGGTGGTTTTGCAACTCGAGTCGGCTCACGCGGTCGAGCGCGCCGCGGACGGCCGCGACTTGTTTGATGACCTGGACGCAATACGTGTCGTCCTCGACCATCTTAATGACCCCGTCCAGGTGCCCGCGTGCCGATTTCAGCCGGTTGAGGACGTCGCGCTTGCGCTGCGGACCGAGACTACTTTTGCGAACCGCCATAACGACCCAATCCTACCCCACCACGGGTGGGGTGTCAATGGCCGTCACGCGCCCGGCGCCAACCTGTCCGATGTTGGGGGAGGGTCAGGGTGCGCCGATTGGGGGTCCGTTCGGACGTTGCATTAGGATTGCACTGGCGAGTTGGAGGCTGACGATGCGCTCGGCGCCATCGACGCTGAGCGTCAGTAGGCCGACGATGCGGTCGCGCTGACGGACTCGGACCAGGGCGCCGGGCCGCAGCGCGATCTCGGCGAGGAACTTTAAGAGTTCCGGCATGTCGTGCGGAACGGCGACCACGGTGGCTTCGAGCGACGGTTCGAGATCGACCAACTCGATCGTATTGCTGTGACGCCAGAGCGTGCCGTCGGCATGCGGAATTGGATGACCGTGCGGACAGGTCGTCGGAGCATCGAGGAACGCCGTGAGCCGGTTCTCGACCAGCGGCGAGATCGCGTGCTCGAGCCGGCACGCCTCGGTCGCGGCGATCTCCCACGAGACGCCCAGACGATCGACCAGCAATCGCTCCGCGAGTAGTTGGCGGCGCAGCGTGAGCGCGCCGATGCGCGCGCCGTGCGCGGTCGGCACCACGCCTTGACGCCCTTCGTGCGTCACTAGCCCGTCCGCCTCGAGTCGTTTGAACATCACCGACGCCGAGGGCGAAGCGACCGAGAGTTCTTTGGCGACCGCCGAGGTCGGTACCGGATTTTCACCGTCGTGCAGCCGCACGAGCGTCTTGAGGTACATCTCGACGTTCGGGCTGACTTCCGGTTCGTCCGGTTTCGCGTCGTGCGGCTTCGCGGTTTCGAGACGCACCTTACCCTCCGTTCGCCTCGACGAGCAACTCGGTAGCGAAGGCGACCGCAAAGCCTGCGGTAACCATCGCGGTGGCCGGTATCGTGACGCCCGTCTTTTTGAGGACCGACCACAGTTCGCCGATGACGAAGATCAGCGCGCCGACCGCGATCGACAAGAAGAAGACGGAGAGCAGCGGCGAGCTGAATTGGTAGCCGACGACCGTGCCGACGAAGGTCGGGCCACCGGCGATCAGACCCGCCAGGCCAATCTGTCCCCAGGTCGGAACCATGCGGCCCGCCAGCGGTGCGGCGACGCCGAAGCCTTCGGTCGCGTTGTGCAGCGCAAACCCAACGATCAGTCCCGCCGCCACCGCCGTCGCGCCTGTAGCGGCCGACGCACCGATCGCGAGTCCCTCGGCGAAGTTATGCGCGCCGATTCCGACGGCGATCATCAGCGCGAGCACGATCGGCCGCTCCGCGAGTTGCTCCTTACCCTTCTTGGCGAGAGCGCTCGAAACGGCGCCCAGGCCCCCCAGTCCGATCAGCAGTCCGCAGCCGAGCGCCAATGAGAGCGCCAGCGGAAACGGCGCAGCGTTGAGGCGCCACGTACCGATGGCGCGCGATACCGGGCCGACCGCGCCGGTCGCGATCTCGATCACGAGGTACACGAGGATCCCGATGGCAAAGGCGTTGAGGACGTTGACCTGCGCGGGTTTCAAGCGCCGGGCACGCGCGATCGGAAGGCCTAAGAAGATCGTCAAACCGGCGAAGGCACCGAGCAAGATGGTCGCGAGAAACGACAGCCGGCCGGGTCGCGCGGGGGCAAGCCCGTTCGCGGCACCGCCCATGGCCATGCCCGGCATCGCATGTGTCATCGCCGCGTACATCGCGGTGAGCCGATTCGGGGTTCCGAGGTAGTGGAGCGCCGTGATGAGCCCGTCCGGCATTCCGCGCGCGTCCTCGGTGTGATCGAGCACGTGGCAGTGAATCATCCACGTCCCCGGCTTGGCGTTCGCATCGATGGTCACGTCGACGCGTTGGCCGGGACCGATTGCGATGGTGTCCTCCACGTCGTTCGAGCTCACCGGCATGGCGTCACGATCGATGACGTGCATGTAGTGGCCGTGCGTGTGCATGGTGTGGAAGTTTTCGGCCGAGATGTTGATCCAGCGAATCCGAATGCGCTCGCCCTCGCGAACGTCGAGCGCCTTTGTCGCGGGATAGGCTTTACCGTTGAGCGTGAACGCGCTCTCGCTATTGCTGTTGATGTACCACGAAGAGATCACCTCGAGGTAGTCGCGCGCGACCCGTTCCTCCGGCCGCGGATGCGCGGCGTTCACGATGATCCCACCGTACAGCCCGGCGTTCAGTACCGCTTTCGGGTCGTGCGTGTGATAGATGAACGTTCCCGGTTGATCCGCGGTAAACGCGTAGCGATACGTGCCGTGCGGCGGCACCATCGCCTGCGAGGAGCCCGGCACGCCGTCCATATCCACGGGGATACCGTGAATTCCGTGAAGGTGGATGGTGTCGGGAATGGCGAGTTCGTTGCGATAGTCGATGACGACCCGGTCGCCTTGATTGACGACCAGCGTCGGTCCGGGGACGACGCCGTTATAGGTTTTTGCCATGACGGTCAAGCCCGGTTTCAGCGTCCAGGGCGCCGGGCGCGCGACGATGTGAAAGGTCTTCGTCCGCCCTTGAACCTCCGGGACGGCCGCGACCGTGCCGTCGGCGCGAGGGACGGTCCGCGACTCGCCCGGATAGGGTGTCGCCACGGGAATCGGTCCCCTCAGAGGCTGCATGCCTGCCGGGGGGGCACCCGGCAGGGCCGCGCCTTCGTCCGCATCGGCCAGCGCCGCGCCGGGCACCGCCAGCGCGAACTGAAGCGCGAGAAAGACCCAACGGACGCGCGGCACCATCACCACGCCCCCTTTGTAGGTAGGACGATGGTTTGCCTGTAGGTTCGCCTACAAACGGTATCTCTCGATCGTGCGAGCCAACGTTAGGCTTCTCTACGCAGGTCGCTCGCTCGCCTACCGGGGCGACCGTCCCGAGCAACGGGAGGTTGCGTGAGGGCGCAGACAACGAATCGGAGAAACCGAGCCGGCACCGGAGTTACAATTCGGGTGCGAGTGCGGCGACGATGTTCGCTGCGATTACCGCATGCCGCAATGTGCCCGCAGCGAACGTCGACACGATGCCATCGGCGAATTCGTGACGTTCCTCCTGCGTAGCCTCCCAAGCGAGGAATTCCTCAAGCGTGGCCGGTGGACTCGGCTGCATGCGTCATTCTATCACGCCGAAGAAGTCCACGGCTATGCGCAGCTTGCGGTTCGGCGGCAAGTGGAACTCGGCGCGGCGGATTCATCGCGATTGGGCCCGTTGTAGCAAAGAGCGGGCGGGGCGCACGGACTACAACGTCGCGAGCGCTCGCCGCGCTTGGTCTGCGTAAACGGGGTGGAAATTCGGATTCTGCCGCAACGCTTGCTCGAAACGGCGTTTGGCTTCCGCGCGCCGGCCGAAATGAAGCGCAATCGCGCCCGCGTGAAACTGCAGCAGCGGGTCCTGCGTTCCGTACCGGAGCGCCTTAGCCATTGCGCCTTGCGCGAGCGTCCATTGCCCATCCATCGCTGCCGCCCAAGCGAGCGTGTCCTGCGCGTAGATCTCGTCGCCGCGCTCGCCCCCGCTGACCTCGCGTTTCGCAATCGCCAGCGTATCGTTGGGCCGCAAGTGATGATCCGAATAGTAGACTGCGAGCAGACGATCGTTGACGTGGTACGCGTTGCCGATGCGTTCGATCGCGAAGATCAGGTCGCGCGTTTGGGCTGCGCCCTTTGCGTCGCCGAGGGCCGCTTGGGCGTCGGCTTCGTAGCCGAGGGTCTCCGGAAACGGCGTGATGTTGGCGCCGGTCGTGGCCGCCTTGAGCGCCTCCGGATAGCGATGGAGCGCCAGTTGAAAGCGTGCGAGGTCCTTCCAGGCAAGGTTGAAGCCCGGAAACTCGGCGATCGCCGTTCGCTCTTCGCCGACGGCGGCGTCGTTGTCGCCGGCTTCAAACGCAAGTTCGCCGGCCCGGAAGTGGTACCATGCGCGCGCCGCGGCGGGGGCGCTGAAGTTGGTCTCGAATTCGTCGGTCGCGCGGCGCAACAAGACGCGCGCTTCGTCGAGATGTCCGGTCAACTCATCGTAGCGCGAACGGATCGTCTCGACCGCAATGTCGTTTCGCTGGGCGGGATCGACCCGGCCGAGGCTTCTTTGAGCTCCGGCATAGTCGCCCAGCTCCATCTCGAGGCTTGCCTGCTGGGTGAGGAATTCGGGACCGCGCGGGTCGTAGGCGACATCCACGTTGACGTAGTGGAGCGCCTCACGGAAGCGATGGAGCGTCAGCATAACGCTGGCCAAAACGGCCGTCGCCGCGATATTGCGCGGCTGAATGGCGAGCGAGCGTTCGGCCATGTGTTGGGCGCGGAGGACGTCCGAGATGTCGCCGCGTTCGCGGTAGCGCTGCAGGTACTGGCCGGCGAGAATCCGTGGGCTCAGCATGTCGTTGCGGTGATCCTCGCGGACCGCGCCTTCCCAAAACGCAACCAGCTTGTCGCGATTCTCATAGTCGCGCACGATCGGTGCCGGGGTCGGCACGTCGGCGGCGCGCACTTGCGCAACGCGGTGCGCGACGAACGCGGGCCATGCGGCGAGCGCCACGAGGGCGCCCGCCGTTATGACCAAGAGTCCCGAGGTGCGCATCGTGCTCCTAGTGCGGCGTCGTCACGTAGGGGAAGGTGGCCTGCGTCTGGGTGCCGCCTTGTCCGGATTTCACGTTGTCGGTAACGAGGCAGTTGTTTTCCTTACCGTCGTCGGGAATGCTCGGGAGAAGCGTCGGAATGACGTTGCCGAAGACGGCGCTCAGATCGGTCGTAATCGCGTCGTCGGTCAATCCGCGGCCGCCGAACTTACTTCCGGTGAAGCCGCCGGTTTCGACGCCGAGGTAGGCGGCCGGACCCGCTTGCGAGAGGTCGACTGCGAGCTCGTTGGGATAGAGCACGCTCTGAACCGCCGTCGAAATCGCCGCACTACGGCCGGCAGTACCTTCCATGAAGGTCAGGATGTCATTTTTCAAGGTCGTGTCGGCGTACGGGCTCGAGCGGTTCGTCGCGTCGTGGTCGGCGAACGGTTCGAGGCCTTCCTTAACCGCCGGGCGAGCCAACAGTTCGATTTGCTTGTAGACCGAGCCCGAGGGCGGCGACGTGGGGTGGGGGAGGACGTTCGTGGTCGAACCGCCGCAACCGGCGGCGGCGAGGATCGCAACGCTCCCGAGTGCGAGCGCGAGAAGGGAAATGTGTCGATTCTGCATGTGCGGCACTCCTACGATCCGCTAACGGTGCTGGTGGTGCCCCAAACGTGGATCAGCGATCCCGAGGAGGACCCGATGAACAACGATTTTGGCATCTCGAGGACGATCGAGAGAACGTTGAAGCCGCCGCCCAATTGGGTAAGCGCGTTGGTCGCGGGCGTGGTGCTGCAAGCGTAGCCGCTGCCGCTCGGTCCCGAGGTCGTGCTTGCCGTGAAACCGTTGAACGTCGGCATCGGCAATCCGAGAGTGTTTCCCGTTCGGGGGTTGCTGTACAAGCGATCCGGTAAGATCGTGAAGAATTGGAACAGGTCGAAGAAGAACGGGTCGGCTCGCGGGCCGGCGAAGGCTTGGATTCCGTTCGGTAGGGTCGCACCCGTTCCGGTCGCGTTGTAGGCAAACGTGCCCGTGGATGTGAGCAGGGTCGAGTCCGTTCCGGTTGCGTTCGGTTTGCCGGGCCCGTAGAGGGTAAGCGTTTGCGTACCGCTGCCGGTCGGCGCGCCTGCCGTAAGCTGGATGACCTCGTCTTCCGGATTCGTCGTACCCGCCGGACCGTGCGCGATTTTGAATTGATACAGCACGGAGGGATCGAAGTATTTTCCGGAGGTCGCGCCGGCCGGAATGAGCGGATCGACGTTCATGACAAAGACGACGTTGTTGGCATTTGCCGGTGATGGGAAAACGTAGATGTCGGTGATGTCGGCCGGCGGCCGGCTGACGACCGTGGGCGAGTCTTGATGGTCCGAGCCGCGGACCGGATGCGAGGCGTACAGAATGACGGCAGCGGTCAAAGCGACGACCGTCCCAACCGAGCCGAAGATGCGCCGAAGCGTCATGGGGTCTGTTCTCCTATTCGAGTAGCGGTGAGGTTCGGCGTGACGCTGATGCGCCGCGTTGCGAAGAAGACGTAGGCGAAAACGACGAGCAGCGTCGATACGATGGTGCCGCTGACCGCGATATCGGGCACCGGCGAGTGCCAGCCGAGAACCTGGGCGAGTTCGTAGGCGGCGACTGCCAGCGCCACCAGCGTGACCGACCATATCCAGACGCGCACAACGCGCCCGGGGGTCTCCGAGCGAGCGCTTACGAGCCGGTGAACCAGGACGCTGTCGAGCGTGTCGGTGCAGATCATACCGAGGCAGAATGCCGCACCGACTGCCAGCGCGCCCACGAGTCCCGAATCAGCGCCGAAAGCGACCGCGTAGGTCGCGACTTGGCTTGAGGTCTCGAACCCGAAACCGAACAGCAAGCCGACGGGGACCGCCAGCCACGGATTCGTGCCCTCTCGAAGGAACGCCGGCATGAACCGTGTCTTGACGCCAACCAGCCGCGTTGCTCCAGCTCCGAGTTGTCGCAAGTTGGCAAGCGCGATTGCGACCAGCACGACGATGCTGATCCAGGTTCCAACCGTCTCGATCAGTTGGTGCTGCGCGGCAATTTTGGTTCCGAGGTAGCCGACGATTGCGGCAATTGAGAGGACCATGACCGAATGGCCCCCGGCGAACAGGGTGCCGACGAACCGACTAAAGATGGGCCGGCGCTCAACCGAGTTCCGCGTAAGGTTGTCGATTGCGGCCAGGTGGTCCGGGTCGGCCCCGTGTCGGAGGCCGAGTGCGAAGACGGTGAAGACGCCGAAACCGATCATGCGGTTTGCACCGAACGCGCGTGGGCGAAGGGATGCGAGAAGGCGTAGCCGGCGATCGCCAGCGCGATCAAAGCCGTCACGAGGGGTGCGGAAATCGGGATGCCTTGCTGCGCGAAGCCTTGACCAACCATGATCGAGCCGATGACTGCGATCACGACTGCGGAGGCGAGCGGTCCAAAGCGAACCGCGCGTTCGAACTGCGGTCGGGCCGAGAGCCACGACGCGCCGCGAACGACGCCGATGCCGAGCCCGGTCAATGTCGCCGCTAAGCCGAAGCTGAAGAACACGATCGCGACGAGCCCGTACACCAACGCGTTTTGCGCGACCGCGGCAAACAACACGACTAAGGCTGCAGGACAGGGTGCGATGCCGCCGCTCATTGCCGCCCACACCGTGGGACCGAAGCGAAGGGGCGCGGTGCCGCCGATCGCGTGCGACCGCGCGTGCGCCAATTCGTCGTGAGCGTGCCCTTCCACATGGGGATGCGGATGCTCGTGGGAATGACCGTTCGGGTGGTGGACGTGATCGTGCTCGTGGGGATGCGCGTGTGCGTGACCGTGTGCGTGAGCGTGAGCGAACGGAAAGCGCGCCATCACTTGACGCGCAACCGCCCGAGCACCGATCACCGCGATCGCGATTCCCGAGATCAGCGTAATCCACGGGTAGATCGACTCGGGAACGAAGGCGCCTTTGAGCGCCATGATGGCGACGCCGAGCGCAAGTACGCCGATCGTGTGCGCGACCGTCAGCGAGCCGGCCAGAATGGCCGCTTGCCCGGCGGTCGCGCGTGCGCCGACGAGCGAGACGGCAAGCAGCGTCTTGCCGTGGCCGGGCTCGAGTGCGTGCAAGGCTCCGAGGGCGACCGCAATGAGCAGGGTTAGAAGGACGAACCACACGTTGCTCGTGCCGCGCGCCAACATATCGGAGAGCTGGTTCGAGCGAACGGCGGAGGGCGCACCATTGGGAGCTGCGGCGCCGGCGGCAGCGGCTTGAGCGTCGAGCGAACCGTCCGCGCGGACCCGGGCCGAAATGGCGGTGACGTTCCGCGGCGAGCCGAGCAACGCGTTCGGATAGGCCGTCAACTCGTGCGTCGGTTCGGTGCCCGGCGCGACGACGACGTCCTTCCAGCCGAGCCGTCCGGCGAAGGTTCGGTCGTCGTAGGTCAGGCTGGCGGTGTGGCTCGGCAGAGCACCGTGAAAGTTGGCGACCCAATATAACGTCGGCAGGCCGCCGGCGCCGGGCCTGGTGTGCGCGTGGGCGGAATCGAGCGTGAGCGCGACCGGCGCACCATCGGCGCGCAGATCGAGTTGCGGGACGATTGCTCGCCCCTCGTCGGCGCTCCAAGCAACGAGTTCAGCGGGCGTCATCCGGCCGCTCGGATCGCGCTCGCGCATCGTCGCAAACGTTGGGATTTCGGCCATGTCGAGCACGTAACGCAGCGAAAGGCGATGACCGGGGGAGGCGATCTCGGTTAGATGGTTGATCGTAAAGTTCCCCAGCGGATGCGCCAAAGCCGGCGCTGCGAAGAGCGATAGGCTAAAAGCCAGAATGACTGCGCTGAGGACTCGTATGGTCATGCCTACCTCTCGAAAATGAAATCGCACGGTATACGGCAGTAACGGGGGGGCCTCGCTCTTGGATGTAGACGTCTTTGCCCGAATCGGCGGTTTTCTACCAGTGAAGCCGTCGTGGCAACCAAACCCGCCCCGCCCCCCGTGTGTCGTGCTTCCGGAACCCGGGCAGGCCATGGACTTCTAAAAGCCCGCGAATTGCCCGCGCGCTCGTCGAGCTCTACACCCCCGACGAATTGGAAGTCGATCTTTCACGGAAGGGACCGGCTCGCTACTTGGCCGTCGAAACGAACGGTAAGAGCGGGTTGCCGATCGGCCCCAATGCGCACCGTACCGCCCGTGGGCATTCTAGGGATCAAGATGGCGCTGGGCGACCCGGATCGGCACTTCGGTGCGAGCGATCTCAAGAGTCCGGTCATCGATCTTGGCTGGGCGCCATCTACGGCAGCCTCATGCCCAACTCGGTCTGGCAAAAGAGAACGACCGCGGCACGGCCTTCTGACGAGGCGATAACATCCAGCCAGACGACAAGCACGAACTGGCCGGATTCCCTGCCTCTGCAAACCGCAATAGAGCGGTCGCGGGGGCTTGGCCGCGTGCAGTCAAACGCCGTTTCGATCCACACCGTTCGGCGAAAACGCAAAAGTGGGTAAGGTTTGCCGAAAGACGCCCGCTGCGGGAACGGTTCGGGAATGAGCGAATGCACATACGCCAGGCTCGTATGAGGGCCAATAAGGAGACTTATGAAAAAGTTTGGAATCGTAACGTTTGCAGCAATCCTGTCATTGGCCTCGGGCGCGTCGGCCTTCGCGGCGAGTAGCAGCATGAACGGTTCGATGATGAAGACGGTCTCGTGCAAATCCGGCGACCAAGTCGTCGGTGTCAACATGCAGACAAAGATGTACATGACGCACGATCAGATGAAAACAAAGATGGCCGGAATGTCGAAAGACAAGATGCACATGATGATGACCAAAAACCACGTGAAGCTCATGTGCAAGTCGCAGGCCGATGCGATGGGCGCCAAAATGATGACGAAGTC
>JBDTCF010000154.1:0-19332 GCA_039923715.1 Vulcanimicrobiaceae bacterium | reverse complement strand
CGGGATTCACTGACCCGGGTGCGGATTGATCCAGAGGTTGTGCATCAAGCCCGTCAGCATGCGCGCGTTCCAAGCATCGTAAGACAAGTGCGTACCGGCGACGACCGGATACCAAAAGATGAAGGCTACGAAGACCGCCGCCAAGTATACGCCGACCGCGATTCGCGGCCAAGCCGGCCCCTCGGTGACCGTTCTCGCCGCTTGCCACACCCGATGGAGGAGCACTCCGTCGGCCAACACGATGATCGCGAGGTTGGGAAAGAAGTGGTACTCGAAGGCGATGCGTGGCGATGCGATCCAGGGAAGCCACTGCAAGAGGTACGCGGCGGTAAGGAGCGCGTATCCTTTGTTCCGTTCGCGCCAGCCAAGGTAGGCCATGAACGGGACCGAGATCAGGCCTAGCCACCAAATGAGCGGGTTGGGGAGCGCCATGATCTCCGATACGCAGCAGGCCGCACCGTTGCCGGACTGCGCCACCGGCCGGAAGTCCTTGTAGTAGTATGAGATCGGAATCTCGAGTAACGGCCACTGCCACCACTTCGAGGAGTACGGGTGGGTCGCATGCAGATCGTAGTGATAACCGAACATCTGCTGTTGTAGCGAGACCAAGTCGCCGAGGTTGTGACCCAGGCCGAAGTACGGGATGTACGTTAGTGCGTAGATCGTCGCGGCGACGAAGGCGAATGTTGCGATCGCGATGTCGACCGAGAAACCGCGCGGATTTCCCCACTGCGCGGGTGCGAAGCGGGTGGCGAGACCGACCGCACGGAGCACGGGGGTCCAGGCTCCCTGGGCCGCGACGGCGATCACAATGCCAAAGATGACGAAGAAGTCGAACAGGCCATTCCACTTGCTCGCCGCCAAGCACCCGCCCGAAAGCGCCAGCAGCCACATCCAGAGGGTGCCCGCCCGGGCGTCGACGCGCGCACCTTCCACGCTCAGTTCGCCGTCCGCGCAGAAGCGGGCCGAACCTTCGGGAGTGCGGTAGACCTCCGTACCGTCGCGCTGGTACGAGATCGTCAGATCTTCGTCGGCGTAGGCGAGCGCTGCGCCGCCCCGCTCGGGGCGCGTCCGTTCCCCGGCGACCGCATTGCCTTTGGCGCTGATGCGGCCACCATCGAAGGTGGTGAGCGTCCCGCCGACCGTCGCGGAGCCGTCGGCGTAACTGATCTGGCGCGGTCCGCGAACGAAGCGCGGCACGACGACGCGCGCGATCAAGTAGACGGCGAGTTCGAGGTACAGGAACGCGACGACGTGCGCGGCGCGGGTTTGACCGCGCACGACGGTTGCCGTCAAGAGCGCGGCCGCGAGCGTTCCGAGCGCAAAGGTTACGCTTTGCGCGGTCGCGAGTGTCCGCGTTACGAGTGGGGCAACCCGGATCTGGCGCGCGATCCAGAAGCGGTAGAGCGCGTAGAGGGTCGTGAGCGAGAAGAACGCGACGGTGATCTCCGGCGTCGCGATCCGCGACTGGACGAAGTGGAAACCATCGAATGCGAGCAAGCCCGCGCAAACCGTCGCCCACACGGTCGAGCGGAGCAGCCGCTTGGCGAACACATACATCACGAATACCATCAGTGCGCCGATGACAACATTGTCAAACCGCCAGCCGTACGCGTTGTCGCCGAAGATCCGCGTCGAAAGCGTGATCACCAGCTTCGTGAGCGGGGGATGCGTGAACTCGAAGATTTCCTTGTGCGCCAAGTATTCCTCGGCCGCCCGTGCGTAGTATATCTCGTCGAAGATCTTCTCGCCCGGAATCCAAAAATTGACGTACATCATCACGAACGACAGTACGCTTAGGCCGGCGGCGATCGCGTAGTCGAGCGCGTGCATCGGCGCGAGCCCTTCGAGCGGCGCGAACCAACGCCGCGCTCGTAGCGCGACCCCGGCGGCGAGATCTCCGAACGAAGCCGGCACCCGGATCGCTTCGGTCCGCGCTCCCAAAAACGCATAGCCGAGATAGAAGAACAGCACGACGTTGACGAGCGCCGCCGGCCGGCTCAAAAAAGGCATGAGGTTGGTCGCGTCCAGCCCCGCGACGTGATGATCCATGACGGTCAGGTAGTCGAGCGAATACGCCAGATTCGCGAACAACGTGAGCGAGAGCGCCACCGCCGCGACGACGTACCGCCGTCCCGCGAACATCAGCGCCGGCATCAGCGCGAACGCGCTGAAGACGTATCGTTCGTGCATCCGCGTCGAAAGGATGAAAAAGGCCAGCGAGAGCAGCATCGCGCCTTCGACGAAGGCGAGGCCGTCGCGACGCTGCAGGTACCGGAGGATGACGAGCAGGGCAGCAACCGCGAAGAGTCCGATCCCCCAAACGTACTGCGGCAGACCGATCGTCCAACTACCCCAGTGGAGGTTGGGAACGAGTTGCGTGTCGGGCTGCCAGAACGGTTGCCGTAACGCGTACAGATTGAACGCGTTGACGGAGTTGTCGGGGTAGACGCTGCTCGCGTACTGGTAGCGACCGTACAGCCACGTGAACTGATCGACCGGGTTCAGACCCGGATGAAAGGCCAGGGCGGCGACGTACGCGAGTCCGAAAGCCCCGAGGAGCCCGGCGCCCGTCGCCAGCAAGCGAAGGTTGCGGCGCTTGGCGTCCGGCGCGACGAACGCGAACGCCAGCAGCAGCGGGACGACGACCAGTGCGGGCGGCTTAATGAGAATCGAATACGCGATCGCGAGCCACGCGCCGGTCAACGCGTAAAACGCGCGCCGGTCGGAGTAGCCGTCCGCGAAGGGCACGAGGAGGACCGAGAGGAGCGTGAAGCCGGCCGCTACCGAATCGACCTGACCCCAGTACGCGGAGATGAAGATCGTGGCTGGATTGAACGCGAAGAAGGCGGCCGCCGCAAAGGCCCACGGGAGTGCGGCGAAGCGGCGGACGATCGCGAACAGAAGCCAGGCGTCGACGATGTCCATCACCACCGCCGGCAGCTTGACCGCGAACTTCAACAGGGTCCAACTGGGATCGCCGTGGATCAACAGTTTGTATGCGTGCCCGACGAGCCACAAAATGAAGAAATATCCCGGCGGATAGTCGGCAAACCCCGCCTTCGCGAAGAACTCGCGCAGGGGATGCTCGGCCAGCGTCAGCGACCACGCTTCGAATGTGACGACGTCGTTCTTGAAACCGTCGGCGTTCAAAAATACCAGTCGGATGAGGAAGGCGACAAGCAGCATGCCCGCTAGCGCGAGTCCGGGCGAAATGGCCCGGGCTCGCTCCGCGAGAGCCGCTTGAGGTTGGGCTGCGCTACGCAACGCGACGTGCTCCTTGTGCCAGAAAGTCTCTGATCGACCGCTCGCGGTCAAGGTCGAATTCGCCTGCGATCCGATCGGCTTCACCGAGTGCTGTGTCCCCAGCGTCGTCGGCGGCCGCACGCGCTCCGAGCCGCTCCAGCGCGGCAACGACTTCCAGGCTTTCCGCCGAATCAAGACGCCGGCGTCGGCCGTAGGCCACGGCGACGATCTGGCGGTCAGCGCACGCCGGCTGCCCGAGCGCCCATACCACCGGAAAGGTCCATTTGCGACGCGCGATGTCGCCTCCGCTCGGTTTTCCGGTCGCCGCAGACGAGCCCCACGTTCCCAAGACGTCGTCGCGGACTTGGAAGGCGACGCCGTAGGCGCGACCCATCCGCGCATAGGCGGCGGCGCGGGCATCGCTCGCGCGCGCGCTCAACGCGCCCAGCTCGCACGACGCACCAAACAGCGCCGCCGTCTTGCCGAACACCATGGCCCGATATTCGTCGAGCGAGACCGCGTCGCGCCCCTCGAACGCGATGTCGAGCCCTTGGCCTTCGCACATGCCCAGGTTCGCTTCGTGCAGCGCGCGCGCCATTCGCGCCAGCCGCTCCGGAGGCGAGCCCGCCTCGCAGTCCAACAGCGCGAGATAGCTGAGGGCGCACATCGCGTCGCCGGCGTTGATCCCCTGAGCGATTCCGTAGCGCGTCCACAGCGCGGGTCGTCCGTGCCGCAACTCGTCGCCGTCTTCGATGTCGTCGTGCACGAGCGAGTAGTTGTGGAGAACTTCGATCGCGACCGCCGCACCAAGCGCCGATTCGACCGCTCCCCCCTCGGCGAGCGCAACGCGCAGCAGGAGTTGTGGGCGCAAGCGCTTACCGCGACGCGCCGTTCCGGAAGGGTCGTCGAAGCCAAAATGATAGCGGATCATCTCGTAGATCGGAGATGATCCGCAGTCGCACTCGAGCGTACGCGCGAGATGCCTCTCGAACCGGCTCGTCAGATCGATTGGCCGAGAACCTCCATGCGTTCGGCCACGCGGTCGACCAGCCATCCGGGAGTCGAGGCGCCCGACATCAGCCCGACGACCTGGGTGTCCGCGAACCACTCGGCGACGAGTTCGTCTGGGCCCTCGATGTGATACGAACGGGCGCCGTTCGCGGTGGCAAGTTCTGCGAGGTGCTTGGTGTTGGCCGAGGTCTTGCCGCCGACGACGACCACCACCTCGACCTCGCGCGAGAGTTGCTCCATCTCGCTCTGGCGGTTATGCGTGTCGGTACAGATCGTGTTGATCGCACGAACGTCGTAGTACTTCGCGCTCAGCCGACGCACGATCTCGCCGAAGTCCGGCCCCGACCATGTGGACTGGACGACGACGCCGACTCGGCTCGCGCGCGGGAGCGCGTCGACGTCCTCCGCCTTCTGAATGCACCAGGCGCCCGGGACGTGGCTCAGCGTTCCCTTGACTTCGGGATGGTTGGCGTCGCCGATCACCACGATCTTGTAGCCGTCGGCGCGAAGTTTCTCGGCCTGCACGTGAATCTTCGTGACCATCGGGCAGGTCGCGTCGACGATCTCGAGCTTCTTCGCTCGGGCTTGTTCGAAGACGCTGACCGGCAACCCGTGCGCGCGCACGAACAGAGCGCCCGAATCCACCTCGTTTACGGACTCCGCATTCCGCAGACCCTGCGCCGCGAGCGAAGCGACCATCTGCGGGTTGTGCACGACGTGCCCGAGTGTCGTCACCTGCGCGCGCGACGCGACCGCTTCTTCCGCCTTCTTTACCGTGATGGCGACGCCAAAGCAGAATCCCTGAGTCTTCGTCCGCTTAATGACCACGCAGTTGCTCCCCCAGTCCGGCGATTCGCGCCATGATCTCATCGGTCCACTTCGCCAAGTCCTCACGACTCGCTTTCCGGCCGAAAACGATCGGCTCGCCGAAGGTCACCTGGATCCGGTCGAGCCGGTGTACGCGGGCCGTCCCCTCTACCCGCGCCGGCAGGACCGGAGCCCCGGAGAGCGACGCAAGCAGCGCGACCCCGGTCTGCGCGCGCACCTCGCCGCTGAGATTACGGGTGCCCTCGGGGAAAATTCCGATCGCGTTTCCCGCTCGCAGGACCTCGACCGAGCGTTTGATCGCCGCCACGTCGCCGCGCGAGCGGTCGACCGGATAGGCGTTGAGGTGGGCGATCGTCGGGCCGAGGACAGGAATTTTGAAAAGTTCGACCTTCGCCATGTACGAGATCGGCCGCGGGACGGCGACCCCCAGCGCCGGCGGATCGAAGTACGAGACGTGGTTGCAAGCGACGATGAGTGGCCCCTCGAGCGGAACGCGTTCTGCGCCGACGACGCGCAATCGCCAGACGGTCCGCAGCGCGGCCCCGACGGCGGCTTTGGAAAAGTCGTAGAAGGTCACCGGCGTATTCAGTTCGGGTTGCGGGCCGCGACCAGGGCCACGATCCGGTCGACAACCTCATGGGGCTCGAGCGAGCTGGAGTCGACGACGGTCGCATCCGCGGCGGCGCGCAGGGGCGCGACCGCCCGGCCGCGGTCGCTTGCGTCACGCACCTCGATCTCCGTGCGGAGGGCGCACCGATCGACCGTTCGCCCCCGCGCCTCGAGTTCTGCGGCGCGTCGCTCGACGCGGGCCTCGACCGAGGCCGTCAGATAGACCTTGAAGGGCGCGTCCGGCAGCACGATCGTCCCGATGTCCCGACCCGCCATCACGACGGGCCCACCCGCAGCGATGGCCCGCTGACGCACGACCATCTCGGCGCGGACGCGAGGATACGCGGCGACCCGCGAAACCAGCGCCGTGACATCGGGCGCGAACAGCTCCGGCCCTAACTCCCGGGAGCCCAGGCGGATTCGATACCCGAGCGCGGAGCCGCCGTCGAGTTCGACCACGATCGGACGCCTGGCCAGCAGTTGGATGAGCGCTCCTTCGTCCAGGGGATCGACAGAGGCGTCGAGAGCGGCGAAGGCCAGCGCCCGGTACATCGCGCCGGTATCGAGGTAGAGGTAGCCGAGCCGTTCCGCAACGCGTTTGGCGACGGTGCTCTTGCCGCTGGCGACAGGACCGTCGATGGCTACGTGGGAGGCGAGAGGCATTCGCCGCGCTCCGTTCGCGGCGAGGTTTCGGGCGCCCCGCCGACGCGGAGCTTGGCCCAACGTGCCGAACGAGCCCAGCGTGGCGAGGGCCAAAGCCGTGTACTTTTGCGCGTCCTGCGGACACGAGGCCCCGCGTTGGCTCGGGCGTTGCCCCGCCTGCGAGGGCTGGAACACGTTCGCTGCAGCGCCAACGGCCGTTCCCGCCCGTGCGCCCGGCGCGAGAGCCCGTTCGCGGCTGGCCGATCCGGAGGGCGGGCCAATCCGGCTGGCCGACGTTCCGGCCGTGGGCCTCGAGCGCTTACCCAGCGGCCTGCCCGAGTTCGATGGCCTCCTGGGGGGCGGGATCGTTCCGGGAAGCCTGGTGTTGCTCGGCGGCCCGCCGGGGGCCGGCAAGTCGACTTTGCTCTTGCAGCTTGCGGCCGGACTCGCCACGCGCCTCGGGCCGGTCGTCTACGTCTGCGGCGAGGAGTCGGCCGCGCAGACGAAACTGCGCGCGACGCGCTTGCGTGCCGGGGACGACCTGCTGCTCTTTGCAGAAACGAACCTCGAGCGTATCCTCGACTCCCTCGAGCGCGTCCGCCCCCGGCTCGTGGTCGTCGACTCGATACAAACGATGGCGTTGCCCGAGGTCGAGTCGTACGCCGGCAGCGTCGCGCAAGTGCGTGACTGCACGAGCGCGCTGATGGAGTTCGCCAAGCGGACCGGTTGCGCGGTTTTCTTGGTCGGACACGTCACCAAAGACGGAAACATTGCCGGACCGCGTTTGCTCGAACACCTCGTCGATACGGTGTTGTACTTTGAGGGCGACGGCGGCAACGACTATCGCATCGTCCGCGCCCACAAGAACCGCTTCGGAAGCGCCGAGGACATCTGCGTCTTCGCGATGTCGGCGGACGGATTGCGCGAGGTGCGCAATCCCTCGGAGCTGTTTTTGGGACGCGCGCATCCGGGCGACGCGCGACCGAGCGGCTCGTGCGTGGTGGCCGGCGTAGTCGGCTCGCGACCGGTACTGGTCGAAGTGCAGGCGCTCGTCGGCGAAAGTGCCTACGGCACGCCGCAGCGACTGGCCGCGAACGTCGATCGCGCGCGCCTCTCGATGATTCTGGCGGTGCTCGAACGGCGCGCCGGCATGCAACTCGGCGCGCAGGACGTCTACGCCTCGGTCGCCGGCGGTTTGCGCGTTCACGAACCCGCCGCCGATTTGGGTTTGGCGCTCGCCATCGCCTCGGCGTTTCGCGGCCGTCCACTCGCACCGGGGACCGTCGCGTTCGGCGAACTCGGACTCTCGGGTGAACTGCGCGCCGTCGGCAAGCGCACGCAGCGCCTCGCCGAAGCGCGCCGTTTGGGCTTCACTAGCGCGTTCGTCCCGCCGGGTGATGCCCGAACGCCGGCCGGCCTCACCCTTGTCCCGGTCGCCGACATCACCGCCGCCATCCGCGCCGCCCTCGATTAAATCCACACATGAGCGCGCTGTTCGAATGCGTCCCCAACGTTTCGGAAGGGCGCGACGCGGCCGTCATCGAGAGTTGCGCGCGCGCCATCGTCGGGGCCGGTGCGGCGCTCGCCGACCAGACGAGCGATCCGGTCCACCATCGCAGCGTCTTCACGTTTTTCGGCCCGCCCGAGACGGTTATCGCGGCAGCAGTGGCGCTCGCGGAGGTCACCGTCGCGCGGATCGATCTGCGGACGCACCGTGGCGCTCATCCGCGCATCGGCGCGCTCGACGTGTTGCCGTTCGTGCCCGTTCGAGAGGCGTCGCTCGAGGACGCGGCCGCGGTAGCACGCGAAGCGGCGGCACGCATTTGGGAGCGCTCGCACGTTCCTTCATTCCTGTACGGGGCAGCTGCGACGCGTCCTCGGCATCGCTCGCTCCCCAACGTCCGGCGCGGCGAGTTCGAAGGCTTGGCGACGCGTACAGACCCACCCGATTTCGGCGCGAATGCGTTTCACCCGAGCGCCGGCGCCATTGCCGTCGGCGCGCGGCCGTTCCTGATCGCGTACAACGTCGTCCTCGCAAGCAATGATCTCGGGCTCGCGCGCCGCATCGCGACCACGCTGCGCGCACGCGACGGTGGACTGCGCACCCTGCGCGCGCTCGGTTTACATCTGGACGAGCGGCGCGTGCAGGTTTCGTTCAACCTAACCGACGTCGACGCGGTACCGCTCGATCGCCTCTTGGGGCTGGTACGACTGCTGGCATCGCGCGCGGGCGTTGCCCTCGAAGGCGGCGAGCTGATCGGACTCGTTCCCCGCCGCGCCCTCGAACACGTCGTCGCCCGGCGTTTGGGCTACACGGTCGCGTCGGCCGAGGTACCGGCAACCGCGGTGCAGTAGCGCGCAGCATGGCAACCGCAGAACCCGGTGCGCGTACCACCGAGATCGAGACGATCGACCCCGCAACCGGCGAGCCTCTCGCCCGCTATCCTCGGATGTCCGCCTCGAACGTGGACGTGGCTCTGCAGCGCGCGCGCGATGCCTTTAACGGTTGGCGAAGCACTTCGTTCGCACTGCGTGCTGAGTCGATGCGACGCCTCGCGGCGCATCTGCGCGCGCACAAAGACGACCTCGCACGTTTGGCGGCGGCCGAGATGGGCAAACCGATCGTCGAAGCGGAAGCCGAGGTCGAAAAGTGCGCGTGGAACTGCGACTATTACGCCGACGCGTCCGCTCGCTTCCTCGCCGACGAACCCGTAACATCGAACGCCGCCGAAAGCTACGTCGCCTTCCGGCCGCTCGGCGTCGTGCTCGCGATCATGCCCTGGAACTTTCCGTACTGGCAGGTCTTCCGCTTCGCAGCACCGGCGCTGATGGCCGGAAACGTCGCGGTTCTCAAACACGCGGCGAACGTGACCGGCTGCGCGTTGGCCATCGAGCGCGCGTTCGCCGAGAGCGGCTTTCTACCGTCCGCCTTCACAAGCATCGTCGTGGGTTCCGAGGAAATGGAACCGATCGTCGCCGACGCCCGCATCGCTGCGGTCACGCTGACCGGCAGCGAGAAAGCCGGCAGCAGCGTGGCGGCTATCGCGGGAAAGCATCTTAAAAAGACCGTTTTGGAATTGGGGGGCTCCGACGCGTTTATCGTGCTTGCCGATGCCGACGTCGAGGCGGCCGCGGAAGTCGGCGTGCGCGCCCGCTTCCAAAACGCCGGGCAGAGTTGCATCGCAGCCAAACGTTTTATCGTCGAGGCGGCGGCGCACGACGCGTTCGTAGCGGCGTTCGTCCGCCGCACGCAAGCGCTACGCGTCGGCGACCCGAACGATCGGGCCACGCAGATCGGGCCGCTCGCACGCGCCGACTTGCGCGACGCGCTCGAAGCTCAAGTCCGCGCTTCGGTCGCCCACGGCGCACGCATCGCGACCGGCGGAACTCCGCTCGTGCGACCTGGTTTCTTCTTTGCACCGACCGTCTTGACGGATGTCACCGAAACGTTGCCGGTGTTCGCGGAAGAGACGTTCGGGCCGGTCGCGGCGATCGTCCGCGCGCGCGACGCGGAGCATGCCGTCACTCTCGCCAACGCTTCGGACTACGGCCTGGGCGGGAATCTGTGGACCCGTGATCTCGCGCGGGCGCGCGCTCTGGCCGCGCGGCTCGAGAGCGGCAGCGTGTTTATCAACGGCATGACCACCTCGGACCCCCGCTTGCCGTTCGGCGGCGTCAAGAAGAGCGGCTACGGGCGCGAACTCTCCGCCTTCGGCATCCGCGAGTTCGTCAACGTGCAAACCGTGTGGCTCGGCCCGCCTCGCTCTCCATCAACCGCCGTCCCCGCCGAATAGCGTTGGGCATCGTGCGCGGAAGGCGTAGCGGGTTACCACGACCGTCGGAGTCAGCCCCGTCGCGGTTATCGCGCCGTGCACTTGCTGGTGAACATAGGATCGACAGACCAGGTTGTCGAAGTGCAACTTCGCACCGTCGCTCGGCATCTCTTGGCTGAACACAGCGAGAAGCTCGCAACACCCGCCGCTCGCACGACCCTGATGGAAACCTCGAGCGGAAAGGGCGAGACATGATCTTCCTCATCACGTACGATCGAAGGGCCGGACGATTGCGTAGTCTGCGGACCTTCGACGAGGCCGAAAGACCAAGCGCGAACGACGCACGGCTCGAAGCGGAGCCGGAACAGATCTCGAAGGGCGGAGGATTGGAGGTCGGGCTGGTGGACGCGCCCGATGAGAGCGTGCTACGGAAAACTCACAGCCACTACTTTTCGGACCCGTTGAGCCGGAGCGTTGAGTCCTCGACCGAATCTTCCGGTGTTGGGGACTGAACCATCTGCGACCCGGGGTAACCTCGCTTGGTTCCGAACATGCCATCTAGCCGCCGACGCCATTGCAAACGGCGGCTGAGCCGTTGGGCCGCGATCGCAGGGTTTGCCTCGCTCACGACGGGCGTCCTCGCACTAGCACTACAACTTCGCGCGGCGAGCGTGATGGCCGCTACGGCGGTTGACGATCCGGAGGCGATTTTCGCTCGGGCGCGCGAGGTCTGGAGCGCGCGGACGGATCCCGCATTCATTACCTGCGGCGTGCGCGTGCGCTACGAACACGCGGGACGCATCTTCGATGACTGGTATCAGGATTCGTACCGTGCCGCGGATGCGCGCCTGGCGGTCGCCGCGCTTCCCCAACCCGAGGACGCCAAGCGTTTGGGCGGCGTGGTGTTTTCGATTTTCGGCGCCAAGGTCTTCGACACCAACCCCGATGCCGAACCGGTCGTGCTCGCGCCGCCGCAGGTTCCACCCAACGATGCGTTCGGCATAGCTCCGCCGCCAACGCCCGTCCCGGCCCCGCCCATCGCTCCCGTGCCGAAACCGTCCGCCAGCCCGCTGCGCGAAATCGGGTTCGTCGTGCAGCGCGAACGTGCATACCGCATCGAACTCGTTGGAGTCGAGACGCTGCGTTACGGTGACGCGTACCATCTCAAACTCACGCCGCTTCGCGATCCCGAGGTCAACAGATTGCGCGAGCTGTGGATAGCCAAAGTCGGAGCGGCAACCCTGCGCGCGGTGGTGGCGGGGCTGTTTAACGGACCGCCGTATGGTTCGGTGTCTTGGACGATCGACTACGTTCCGATCGAGGGACGCTACTATGTCCAACAGATTCGCGCGATGGCGCCGCTGCACTTTTCGCAGGCGACCGCCGTCGACGCGCGGTTTGACTTCGTCGACTACCGCTTTCCGGACACGATCCCGGACTACGTGTTCACCGAGGCGCGCGAGTTCAAGTCCTCGTAAAAACGGGTGCCGCCGCCGCGATGCGACCTCCCTGCTCGATCATAACCACGTCGCCTTGCCGAGGGCCGCAAACGTTGCCTACAAAACTTTCCGTTATGCCGAAATGGATCGTATACGAGTGAAGGCCAGGGACCTCATGGCGTACGCAGAGAGCCGAGGGTGGCAGTTTTGCGCTTCGGATCGCGGGCATCGCATCGCATCTACCGGCACCCCGACCATTCCTACCTTCAATAGATCGCGGACCACGGTTCGAAGGACCTCGCGACGGGAACCCCGGCCCTGATTTTGAAACAAATAGACGGAACTTGGAGGGCGCGATGAGCACCTACCCGATCATTCTCGACCGTGCAGACGATGGCGGCTGGAGCGCAATTGCACCGGACTTGCCTGGCCTGCTGCTCGCAGCCGATACGCGCGAGGAATTGCTTGCACGAGCGCCGGCTGCAATCGCCGACCATATCGAGGCGCTGCGGGATGAGCGTCTCCCAGTACCTGACCCCGGCGAAGTCGCTTTTGTCCAAGTCGCCGTCTAAGCAGCAACCGCTATCGACGCGCGGTTTGACTTCGTCGACTACCGCTTTCCGGACACGATCCCGGATTACGTGTTCACTGAGGCGCGCGAGTTCAAGTCCTCGTAAAAACGGGTGCCGCCGCCGCGATGCGGCGCAAGCCCTCGCGAATTTCCTCGAGCGGGCCTACGAAACTGGTGCGCAGCCAGCCCTCGAGCGTGCTCGCGAATATCCCCCCCGGAACGGCCACGACGTCGTATTCGTCGATCAGCCGGTGGCAAAACGCGAGCCCCTCGGACCCACCGACCTCAACGCAAAGATAAAACGCTCCCTCGGGCTCGACGAAACGGAGTCCGGCCGCCCGGGCCGCTTCCAGCACGCCCTCACGCTGGCGCGCGTACCACTCGCGCTGGATGCCGAGTTCGCCGGCACGCACGATCTCGAAGGCAACTCGCTGCGCGAACGTGCTGGCACACGACGTCGTCCAACCGTGGACCTTGACCAGTTCCTTCGTGGCCTCCGGCGGGGCAATCACCCAACCGAGCCGCAAGCCCGTGAGCGCGTTGCTCTTTGAGAGCGAGTTGATCGCGATCGTGTACGGATAGTGCTTCCCGAATTCACCCGCGTCGTCGGCATACACGAGTTCGCGATAGATTTCGTCGTGCATCACGTAGATCGGCGGACCTCCGCGCGACGCCAGCGCGCTCGAGATTTTTTTGACCGCCCCCGTATCGATCACACGTCCCGTCGGATTGCACGGCGAGCACAGAACGAGCATGCGCGTCTTAGGCCCGATGGCCTCCAAGATACGGTCGGCGTCGAATCGGAAGTCGTCGTCGGCGCTCATCGCGACCCGGCGCAGCGGGATACCCTCGACCTGGGCGATCTTCGCATACACGGGGAAGGCCGGCTCGACTAACAACACCTCGTCCCGGGCGGGATCGAGGACCGCGCGCATCGTGACATAGACCGCTTCCTGCGAGCCGGTCGTGATGCACACGTTATCGGCGAGGTCCAAGCCCGGATAGGCGTAGCGGGCGGCGAGCGCCGCGCGAAGGTCCTCGTCACCGATGTTCGTCGAGTACCGACACCCGTGTTGGCCGATCCAGCGCGTCGCCGCCTCGAAGTGTCGAACGTCCGGCAACAGGGAGGGTTCGCCGATGCCGAGGTTGATCGATGTCGGGCGGCGTCGCGCGTGCAGCGCGCGGATCGTCGAGCCGCCGGCGGCGGCGATGGCTGGATTCATATCGCTACTCCATGCTCGCGGAGGGCTCGCTCGAGCGAGGTCTTGCGGTCGGTCGAAGGCGTGCGTTCGCCGATTACGAGCGCACACGGAACGGCGAACTCTCCACCCACAAATCGCTTCGGCATCGTGCCCGGAATCACCACGCTGCCGGGCGCGACGTAGCCGCGCGAAATTACCGGCGGATCGCAGCGCACGTCGACAATGGGCGTCGACGCGGTGAGCACGACACCGGCGCCGAGCACGGCTTCGCTTCCAACGCGAACACCTTCGACGACCACGCAGCGCGAACCGACGAATGCACCGTCTTCGATCACGACCGGTTGTGCCTGGGGCGGTTCTAGCACGCCGCCGATTCCGACGCCGCCCGAAAGGTGCACGTCTTTCCCAATTTGCGCGCACGAACCGACGGTCGCCCAGGTGTCGATCATCGTGCCGTCGTCAACGTAGGCGCCGACGTTGACGAAACCCGGCATTAAGATCACGCCCTCACCTAAGTAAGAACCGTAACGGGCAACCCCCGGCGGGACGCAGCGCGCGCCGAATTCGGCGTAGTTGCGCTTCGTCGGCATGAGATCGTAGTACGACGGTACGAGCGCTCGCCCCGCGAGGGCGTCGAGTTCGAGCGGCCCGATCGCGATCGGTGCGACTCGGCGGAAATAGAGCAGGATCGCGCGCTTGATCCAAGCGTGCGTCACCCAGCCGTCTGGGGTGGGCTCGCACACGCGCAACCGTCCGCGATCGAGCCGCGCGAGCGTCTCGTCGATCGCGGTGGGGTCCGCCGCGAGTTCGGCGGAGTCGAGGGCCAGCCGATCGATCTCAACCTCGAGTTCCTTCGCGTCCATGCTCGGCCAGTTGGGAACGACGGTCGAACATCTCCTCCGCCGCGCCGTATGGGAATGGCTCCCCACACGGGCGAAGGACGTGCGCCCACCCACCGAGAGGGAAGGTTCCGTGCCGAACACACCGGACGACGACAAGCGTATCGACGCAATTCGATTCCTCAGCGTCGACGCCGTCCAGAAGGCGAATTCCGGACACCCGGGCATGCCGCTCGGCGCGGCGGCCGCGGCCTACGCGCTCTGGACGCGCCACTTGCGCTTCGACCCGTCGGACCCGCAGTGGTTCGACCGCGACCGTTTCGTACTGAGCGCCGGGCACGCCTCGATGCTGCTCTACTCGCTCTTGTACTTGAACGGCTACGATCTAAGTCTCGACGACCTGCGCGCCTTTCGGAGCTTCGGGAGCAAGACGCCCGGACATCCCGAATCTCATCTGACGCCGGGGGTCGACGCGACGACGGGGCCGCTCGGTCAAGGCATTTCGAATGCGGTCGGCATGGCCATTGCCGAAGCTCATTTGGGTGCGACCTACAATCGTGCGCGAACGATCGTCGATCACCGCACGTGGGTGATGGCGAGCGACGGCGACTTGATGGAAGGGGTCTCCTCCGAGACCGCGTCCTTGGCCGGGCACCTTGGCCTGGGTAAACTCATCGTGCTCTACGACGACAACAAAGTGACGCTTTCGGCCGGAACCGAGGCGACGTTCACGGAGGACGTCCTCGCTCGCTACGAAGCGTACGGTTGGCACACGCAGCGCGTTGCCGCCGGCAACGACGTCGATGCGATCGACGCGGCGCTGACGGGCGCGGCCAACGAAACGCACCGCCCATCGCTGGTCGTCGTGCGCTCGCACATCGGTTTCGGCTCCCCCGTGCAGGACACGTTCAAGGCCCACGGCGAGCCGCTTGGAGCCGAAGGCGTCGCGAGGACGAAGACCGCGCTCGGTTGGCCGCTGGAGCCGACGTTTTACGTTCCCGACGACGTGCTCGCGTGGTGGCGCGAAAACGGACGCCGCGGCACCGCGCTGCGCGCGCAGTGGCAGACCACCTATAACGGCTGGAGTTCGGACGAACCCGAACTCGCCGCTCAACTCGAACGCGCGCGTGCGGCCAAACTTCCGGAACGTATCGACTGGCCTCACTTTGACGCGGAGAACGGCAACCTGGCGACCCGCGACGCGGGCGCCGCGGCCATCAACGCCGTGGCGCAGAGCTTGCCGGAACTCTTCGGCGGCTCGGCGGACCTCGACCCCTCGACGAAGACGAATCTGAAAGGCGACGGCGACTTCCAGCCCGGGACCTATGCCGGACGGAACGTTCACTTCGGCGTACGCGAGCACGCGATGGGAGCGATCGCGAACGGCATCGCATACCATGGCGGCCTGCTCCCGTTCACTGCGACCTTCCTCCAGTTCCTCGACTACATGAAGCCGGCGGTGCGGTTGGCCGCCTTGAGCGAGCTGCGCGTCATCTTCATCTACACGCACGACTCGATATTTTTGGGCGAAGACGGACCCACGCACCAGCCGATCGAACACATCGCGCAACTGCGCGCCACACCGAACGTTGCGGTCATTCGCCCGGCCGACGCGCTCGAAACGGTCGCCGCTTGGCAGTGTGCGATCGCTTCGCCCAGCCAGCCCGTCGCGCTGATCCTAACGCGCCAAAAGGTTCCGTTCCTTGGCGCACGCGAGGCGGACGTCGCACGCGGCGCGTACGTCGTTTTCGGCGACGAGTCGGAACCCGAAGTCATTCTGATCGCGACCGGTTCCGAGGTCTCGCTTGCGATCGACGCGGCGAAGTTGCTCGAAGCGCGCGGCACCAAAACGCGCGTCGTCTCGATGCCATGTTGGGAGTACTTCGCGGCTCAGGACCGCACGTACCGCGATCGCATCTTGCCGCCGCACGTCGGCACCCGCGTCAGCATCGAGGCCGCTGCGACGTTCGGCTGGGAGCGTTGGATCGGCGAGCGCGGCATCGCTCTTGGGATCGACCGCTTCGGCGCGTCCGCACCGGCCGCGGCGTTGGCAGATTATTTCGGTTTTACTCCCGCGCACGTCGCCGAGGTTGCGGCGGGTTTGCTCGCTCGCGCCTAACACTCACCCTCCCGCACTCCGCTCGCACGAGGTCCCCATCGCGATGAACGTCCACCTCCAAGAACTCGAAGCCGCCGCTCAGAGCATTTGGCTCGACAACATCCGGCGCAGCATGTTCGCCTCGGGCGATTTGCGCAGATTAGTCGACGCCGGCCTGCGCGGCATGACATCCAATCCGACCATCTTTGAAAAAGCGATTGGCGGGGGCACCGACTACGACGAGCAACTGGCCTCGCTGGTGGGGACGAAGGCCGATCCGAACCAAACGTTCGAGGCGCTCGCGATCGCCGACATCCGCAGCGCCTGCGACGAGTTCCGCCCGCTCTACGAGCGCACGAACGGTGCCGATGGGTTCGTTAGCCTCGAAGTCTCGCCGCTGCTCGCGCGCGATACCGCGGGAACCGCTGCCGCCGCCAAGCGCCTGTGGGCCGCCGTCGACCGGCCGAACGTTATGATTAAAATTCCCGGCACCCCCGAGGGCGTGCCGGCCATCGAGGAGGCGATCGCGAGCGGCGTCAACATTAACGTCACGCTCCTTTTCTCCATCGAGAGTTACGAGGCGCAGGCGAACGCCTATATCGCGGGGCTCGAGCGGCGCATGCGTGCCGGCAAACCGATCGATCGCATCGCTTCCGTGGCGAGCGTCTTCGTCAGCCGGATCGATACCGCGGTCGACAAGCTCCTGCAGGCGAAAATCGCCAAGAACGAACCGCTCGACGGGCTCCTGGGGAAAGCGGGAATCGCTAACCTCAAACTGACGTACGAGCGCTTCGAGCGCATTTTCCGCGGCGAGCGTTTCGCGAAGCTCGGCGCCACCGGCGCCCGCGTTCAGCGGCCGCTCTGGGCGAGCACCAGTACGAAGAATCCGTCGTATCCCGAGCTGATGTATGTGGAGAACGTCATCGCCGCCGACACCGTCAACACGGTCCCGCCTGCGACGCTCGATGCGGTCATGGATCGCGCCAAGGTCGTCCCCGATACGATCCATCAGGACCTGCCCGCCGCCCGCGCGGTGTTCGACGCGCTCGCGAAAGCGCAGATCTCGCTGTTCGACGTCATGCAGCAGCTGCAGCTCGACGGCGTCAAATCGTTCTCGGACTCGTACGACGCGATGCTGGCGGCGATCGAAAAGAAGTTGGTTGCGCTCGCGGGACAAGAAGTCGCGCCGGTCTCGATTGCGTTAGGAGACACCGACGTCGATGTCGACGCGACGCTTGCCACGCTCGCGGCGGGCGACTTCCTGCAGAAGCTCTGGAAAGCTGACCCGAGCCCCTGGTCGACCGATCCCAAACACGCCGAGATCATCAAGCACGCGCTGGGTTGGCTAGAGTTTCCCAACCGCGTCCTTGAAGGCGTCGACGACCTCCTGGCGTTCGCACGGACCTGCGCGGCCCGTTTCACCCACGTCGTCGTCCTCGGAATGGGCGGTAGTTCGCTCGCCCCGGACGTGTTGCGCCGAACGTTCGGTAAGCGCGACGGCTACCCCACGTTGCACGTGCTCGACTCGAGCGACCCCGAGCAGATCGCTACGCTTGAAGCGACCCTCGACATTGCCCAGACGCTCTTTATCGTCTCCTCGAAGAGCGGCACGACGACCGAACCGAACGCATTCTTCGCATTCTTCTACGACCGCGTCGCCAAGGCCGTGGGTGCGGCCGCGGCCGGCACGCACTTCGTCGCGATCACCGACCCCGGAACGTCGCTCGACAAAGAAGCCGTCGAAACGGGGTTCCTGCGCGTCTTTCGGAACGATCCCGACATCGGCGGGCGCTACTCGGCGCTCTCGTACTTCGGCATGGTGCCGGGCGCGCTCGCCGGCTACGACGTTCGGCGGCTGCTCGACGGTGGTTTGGACGCCTTGCATGCGAACGCGCGCACGACCGCGGTCGATCGCGCGCCCGCCGTTCGTTTGGGTGCGACGCTCGGCTGCCTTCAAAAGGCCGGCCGCGACAAGCTGACGATCGTGTGTCACCCGCTGGTCGAGTCGTTCGGGACGTGGGCCGAACAGCTGATCGCCGAGAGTACCGGGAAGTCCGGAACCGGCATCGTGCCGATCGAAGGCGAGGCGCTCGGAGTTCCGGAGCACTACGGTGACGATCGCGTCTTCATCTACGTCGGATCCGGCCTGCCCGACCAGCACGTGCTCGGCGACATGGACGGCTCGGCCATCGAAACGCGGCTCGCGCTCCTCGAGAAGGCCGGACATCCGGTAATCCGGTTGCGCATGGGCGACTCTTACGACATCGGAGGACAGTTCGCGGTGTGGGAGCTCGCGACCGCGACCGCCGGCGCGGTGATCGGCATCGACGCGTTCGACCAGCCGAACGTTCAGGAATCGAAAGACAATACCAAGCGTCTCTTGGCGGACTATAGCTCGAGCGGACGCTTCAGCGAGCACCCGGCCTCGCTCGTCACGCCGGTCGCGAACGTGATCCCGCTCGCCGGGTCGAAATCGCTTTCGCTCGGGACGACACTTTCGTCCGCCCTGCGCGCGATCTTCGCGCAGATTCGTCCTGGTGACTACGTGGCCATCACCGCGTACGTCGAGATGAACGGCGAGCACCTCCGAGCGATCGACGCGATCCGCCTGGCGATCCGCAACGCATACCGGGTCGCGACCACGGTCGGGTTCGGCCCGCGGTTCCTTCACTCGACCGGCCAGCTCCACAAGGGCGGCCCGCCGACGGGCGTCTTCCTGCAACTCACGGCCGACCCTCCGCTCGACCTGCGGATACCCGGCTCGGTGGGATTTCGGACCCTCGAACGCGCGCAGGCGCTCGGCGACTTTGAGTCGCTCGACAGCCGCGGCCGGCGCGGCATGCGCTTACACCTTCAGGTGCCGCTCGCGCACGCGCTCGAGGCGCTTGGCGAAGCGGTCGATGACGCCGTTGCTAACGTACTGACCGTATAGGAGTTTCGATGCAGCTCGGAATGATTGGGCTTGGACGGATGGGGGCGAACATGACGACCCGTCTGATTCGTGGCGGACACTCGGTTGTCGCGTACGATCGCGGTCCCGACGCGGTGGCGCTGGCCGCAAAGGGCGGCGCCGT
>JBDTCF010000153.1:0-6338 GCA_039923715.1 Vulcanimicrobiaceae bacterium | reverse complement strand
GCACGGGCATACCGTATTCGGGCCGTGCCAAGAGCCACGCTGGGTAACCACCGTTGCGCCATTCGTTGCGGATCACGGGACCGGGGCGCAAGACGATTTCGAAATTGTAGCGCCGCGCAAGCCGCAGGAGGCCGCGCAAGTCGCGGCGCGGATTCGTTCGGCCGGTGAAATCAAAGTCGCCGTCGGCGAGCTCGTGCCAGTTCCAGATAACGTACAGATCGAGCGTGTTGATACCCATGCGGCGCAGTCGCCGAAGGGATGATTCCCACTGCGAGCGAGGCAAACGTTCGTAGAAGAAGGCGGCGCCATAGACGAAGAACGGTTTGCCGCGCACTTCGAATACCGGATAACCGTCGCGTTGCACGATGGCGCCGGCTTCCCAGGGGTTCGCGCGTGCCGGCGTGCGCGGCGTCCCAAGGACGAGGGCGGTCGCGAGGAGCGCAAAGACCGCAAGCGTGCGCATCATCGTCTAAGGCATCCGCATCGAATCGACGCTTCCCTCCCCGGCGCGAAGGCGCCCCGCGCCGAATTGCCGTAGAGCCGGAGAAATGGCGACGACTCAGTACGGCCGACTCTTGGGCCTCGCGGGCGACCTGCATTTCGATTTCGTCGAGTCGGAGGCGCTCGAGGGTAACGCGCTTGGCGATCCGGCGACGCGCCCGCTTGCGGTCTACGTGCCGCCGGGCTACGACCCGAAGGGCTCGAAACGCTACGCGGTGCTGTACGTTTTGCACGGGTACACCGGCGACGTCGCTGCGCTCGTCGGCGCGCGGCCCTGGGAAACGAACGTCGTGCAGTGGGCCGATCGGCTGATCGTCGAGCGGACCATGCCGCCGGTCATACTCGCGGTCGTGGACGGCTTCACGCGCCTGGGTGGCTCGCAGTACGTCGATTCGATTCACAACGGAAACTACGCAACGTATGTCGTGCGCGATGCGATCGGCCACGTCGATCGTTCGTATCGCACGATAGCCGGCGACCGTGGGCGGGCGGTGCTCGGCAAATCGTCTGGGGGCTTCGGGGCGCTTCACCTGGCGATGGAATATCCCGGCACGTTCGGCGCGCTCGCCTCGCACAGCGGTGACACGAATTTTCGGCAGTGCCACATTCCCTCGTTCGCGGTCGCTCAACGGACGCTCGAGGGTTACGACACTAATATCTCCGCTTTTGTCGAAGCCTTCGAAGGGAAGCCGAAGCGTTCGCCGGCGGAGTACGCAACGATCGAGATGCTCGGGTACGCCGCCGCGTATTCACCGCGCTCCGCAACTGCTTTCGATCTCGACCTGCCCTTCGATGCGCGGACCGGCGGAGTCGACGAGGCTGTCTTCAGCCGGTGGCGTACGTTCGATCCGGTCGAGCGGGTGGAGCGCAAAGGAGCCGAACTCGGTCCGCTACGGCTGCTCTACATCGACTGCGGGCGGCGCGATGAGTATGGACTGGATACGGGCGCCCGGCTGCTGGCCCGCGCGATGACGGAGATGAAACTCAACGTCCGGCACGAAGAGTTCGACGACGACCATCGGAACGTGGGCTACCGCTACGCGGTTTCTCTACCCGCGCTGGCGAACGTCCTGGAGCGATGATGAAGCGTGTGATGTTTTTGCTCGGTACGGCCTCCGTTGCGGCGCTTGGAACCCGCATGGCGCGCGCCGACGACGCCACCCCCGCTCCCTCCGCCACCTCCGATCTGTCGTACGATGACGCCGCGGTTCACTACTCCGCACCGGCCGGCTGGGTACGCGTCCCGACGCCGCCGCCGGAAGACGGCCAGGCGCTTGCCGGTTTTGCAAAGCAGTTCGGACCGAACGACGTCCGGCAGATTTCGTTGACGATTAAACCCGACGATTCGACCCTCGATGGGATCGATCGAAACCACGAAGTCGACATGCGCTCGAGCGGCGATGGCAGCGTGTTCATAAACAAGCGTACGCTCACGACGCTGGCCAACGGAATGCCCGCGTGGTGGCTCGCGGCCTCGTTCGGCGAAGCGTTCAAGGCGACGCGCCTCTACGAGTGGGTCGTGACCGATACGCGCCGTAGCATCGTCCTTGCGTACGGCGGTCGCGACGGGTACTTTGAAGAAAAAGAAGCCCAGGCCGCGCTCTCAACCTTGAGCGTCGTCGTCTACCCCGGTCGCCCGTAGCGGCGGGTTGCGTCGAGGGCGGTTCGGAGGTCGTCTAGGAGATCAGATTCGTCTTCGATTCCGACCGAAAGCCGGAGCAGGCCGTCGGTGACGCCACGGCGTTCGCGCTCTTCCTTTGGGATCGAGCCGTGCGTCATTCGCGCGGGGTGACAGAGGAGCGATTCCACGCCGCCCAGACTTTCGGCGAGGCTGAACAGTTTCGTCTCCTTCGCGAAGGCGAAGACGCGTTCGACTGGCCCGTCGAGCACGAAGGAAACCATACCACCGAAGCCGCGCATTTGCCGGGTGGCTAGGGCGTGCTGTGGATGCGACGCTAAGCCCGGGTAGTAAACCTTTGCGACGTCGCCGCGCGAGGCGAGGAAATCGGCGACGGCGCGCGCGTTGCTTTCGTGCTGTCGCATGCGGACAGCGAGCGTCTTTGCTCCTCGCATCACCAAGAACGCATCCAGCGGCCCCGGAATGCCGCCGACCGCATTTTGATGAAAGCGAAGCGACTCGGCGATCGCCGGATCGTTCGTGATCGCTGCTCCGCCGACCGCATCGCTGTGCCCGCCAAGGTACTTCGTCGTGGAGTGAACCACCACGTCTGCGCCGAGCGCGAGCGGCGATTGCAGGTAAGGCGTGGCAAACGTGTTGTCGACCGCCAGAACCGCATCGGCTGGGCGGAGCTCGGCGATCGCCGCGATGTCGACGAGTCGCAAGAGGGGGTTCGTCGGCGTCTCCACCCAGAGCAGTTTTGTATTGGGGCGGAGCGCGGCGCGGGTCGCTGGCAAATCGGTCATGTCGACGTAGGTAAACCCGAGGCCGTAGCGCGTTAGGACGCGCGAGAAGAGGCGATAGGTTCCACCATAGAGATCGTCGCCGACGACGACGTGGTCGCCCGCTGAAAGCAGGTTCAGGACTGCTGCTGTCGCCGCCATGCCGCTCGCGAACGCGCTGCAGTGCTCTGCACCCTCCAGCGCAGCAAGTTGGCGTTCGAGCGCGAGTCGCGTCGGGTTGATGGTGCGGCTGTAGTCGAACCCGCGGTGCTCGCCGATGGCCGTCTGCGTGTACGTCGAGGTTTGGTAGATCGGGACGATGGTGGCGCCAGTCGCGGGATCGGCATCCTGCCCGGCGTGAATCGCACGCGTGCTGAATTTCACGATCGCTCGCTCAGGAAGCCGGCGTCGGTGCCGAGCTGGTGGACAAAAACGAGATGATGTCTTGGCGGGTTACGACCCCTACCGGACGGTCGTTGTCCGTGACGACGATGGCCGCGTTTGCGAGCGTGAGCAGCTTGTACGCGCGGTCGATTTCGGCGCCGGTGTCGAGCGAGGGGAAGGCATGCCCCATCACCTCGCTGACGGGTTTGTGCAGGAGGTCCGCTTGGTCGAACACAGCCTGCATCACCGCGACGTCGTTCACGCTTCCGACGATGTCCTTTCCGCGCAGGACCGGCAACTGTGAGATCTCGTAGCGGCGCAGCAGGTCGAGCGCGTCCCGGACCACGTCGTCTTCTTGGATCACGATCATCGGCGGCAACGGTTCCTTGCTGCGCAACACGTCACCGACCGTCGCTCGATGCTTGCCCTCGGCGATGAAGCCGTTGGCGATCATCCACTCGTCGTTGAATATCTTCGACATATAGCCGCGACCAGAATCCGGGAAGACGACGACCAAAATGGCGTCGGCCGGCAGCGTCTTAGCGACGCGCACCGCGACCACGGCCGCCGTTCCCGAAGAACCACCGACGAGCAGCCCCTCCTCGCGCGTGATGCGGCGCGCCATCAAAAACGACTCGCGGTCCGAGACGCGCTGAATCTCGTCGATTACCTTGAGGTTGACGGTTTCGGGAAGGTACGACATCCCGATCCCTTCGACGGCATACGCTTTCGGCGTGTCGCCGGAATAAATCGAACCTTCGGGATCGGCCCCGATGACCCGTACGTTCGGATTCTTCTCCTTGAGGAAGCGCGCGGTTCCGGAGATTGTGCCGCCCGTGCCGACGCCGGAAACGAAATGCGTGATGATCCCCGCCGTCTGCTCCCAGATCTCCGGGCCGGTCGTGTAATAGTGCGCGTCGGGATTCCACTTGTTGTGCCATTGATTGGGCATGAACGCCCCGGGAATTTCGGCGACCAGGCGCGACGCAACGCCGTAGTACGATTCCGAAGAGTCCGAGGGGACGTTGGTCGGCGTAACCACCACCTCGGCGCCGTACGCGCGCAGCAAGTCGATCTTTTCTTTCGACATTTTATCCGGCATGACGAGAATGCAACGATAGCCGCGAATTGCGGCCGCCATCGCAAGCCCGACGCCGGTGTTCCCGCTCGTGGCCTCGACGATGGTTGCCCCGGCTTTCAGCACGCCCGATCGCTCGGCGTCGCGCAGCATCGCGACCGCAGGCCGGTCTTTCACGCTGCCGCCGGGATTCACGTACTCGATCTTCGCCAAAACCAAGCAGCCGGCGCCATCGATGACGCGGTTGAGGCGCACGAGCGGCGTGTTGCCGACGACATCGAGCGCGTTCTCGGCGTAGCGGAGGCGGGGGTTCGGCGCGGCGACCATGCGATTGACTCCTTCGGTGTGGGCTGCGCTCGGGCTTCGGGGCGAAGGGCCGAATCCCATCGGCGCGCCAGCGGGTTTGGGACGATATGGCAACCGATTTCAGAAGCGGGCGGGACTTTCCGCGGCCCGGGCGCGAGCCGCTGGCGGGCTACCTGTGGCTGGCCCGCGTCTTTGACAAAGGTCGCGCCGCGGCCGCCGGGACGATCCACGACTACATCTATCCGTGTCCGATGGATCGAGGCGTTTTCGAGCGCTGGGGAATCGCGCCGCGCGATTTCGACCGGGCGATTCGCGAGCACCCAACGGACGAGGCGATCCTCGGCTGGGTGCGCGAGCGCGTGGACGACGCGGCGCGCGAGCGCGCGAACCGCTGGCTGCTCGACGAGAAGGTCGCGAATCTCGACCGGCAGGACCGCGAGGAGGGCGTCGCCGCCGCCTGACGGAAGCCGCGTTCGATGCGCGCTTTTCGTTCGCTTGGGTTCGTTCTTATAGCTGCCGCGTTGCTGGCCGGCTGCGGTGGCCCTTCGGTTCCCGCTGCCGAACAGTACGGGACGATCGCCGGTGTGGTGGTCGACGCGTCCACGAACGGTCCGATCGCGGGTGCAACGGTGTGCGTCAACACCGTTTCGTGTGCGGCCGCGACCGACTCGAGCGGCAAGTTCTCCATCGGAAACCTGCCGAACGGACCGTACGATCTAACGGCGACCGCCGCACAATATAACTCGTACGGCGGCCCTGCGGCTAGCGGAAACCTGTCGCCCAATCAAACGCTAACCGTAACGCTCGCGCTCTCGCACAAGTAACGTGATGCGACGGCTCGTCGTCGCACCCGATAAGTTCAAGGGCGCGCTCGACGCCGCTGCGGTCGCCGCCGCGCTATCGCGTGGGTTCGTGCAAGGCTTCGGCGAGCAGATCGAGGTGCGCGCGGTTCCGATGGCGGATGGCGGCGAGGGCACCGTCGACGCGTTCGTCGCAGCAGGTGCGCAGCGCGTTACGCGTCGCGTGCGCGGGCCGCTCGGCGATCCGGTCGAGGCGGCGTTCGCATTGGATGGAACGACCGCGATCGTCGAGATGGCGGCGGCCTCGGGGCTCGAACTCGTCCCGCACGCGCGCCGCGATCCCCTGCGCGCTTCGACGTACGGCACGGGTGAGTTGATTCGCGGCGCCCTCGACGGCGGTGCGCGGCGCATCGTCGTCGGCATCGGCGGAAGCGCAACCAACGATGGTGGCGCCGGTATGTTGCAGGCCCTGGGCGCGCGTTTCCTCGACCCAAACGGCGACGAACTCGCGCCGGGCGGGGCCGCGCTCGCGCGTCTCGAGCACGTCGATCTTAGCGCGTTGGATCTTGGTTTGCACGAGGCGCACATCGAGGTCGCCTCGGATGTCGACAATCCACTGTGCGGTCCCTCGGGAGCGAGCGTCGTGTTCGGCCCCCAAAAAGGCGCCTCGCCAGACGATGTCGCGACGTTGGACAAAGCGCTCGCCCATTTCGCGGACATGACGGCGAGCGAGACCGGCGCGGACCACCGTAACGATCCGGGCGCCGGCGCCGCCGGTGGTCTCGGTTTCGGCTTGATCGCCTACTTACGCGCGACGCTTCGGCCCGGTGTCGAGATTGTCGCGGAGCTGCGGGGGCTCAACGAGGCGC
>JBDTCF010000152.1:0-21678 GCA_039923715.1 Vulcanimicrobiaceae bacterium | reverse complement strand
GGACGCAATGCTGCACACGATTGATTCGGACGTTTTTGACGAGGCGAAGGTGTACGTCCCGGACGCCTTTGCCGATGACCGCGGCTACTTCAAGGAGACGTACTCGCAGCGGAAGTACGCCGAGTTTGGGATGCGCGACGCGTGGGTGCAGGATAGCGTCTCGCGTTCGCGCCGTAACGTGCTCCGCGGCATGCACGGCGATCCGAGGATGGCCAAGCTGGTGCAGTGTCTGCGCGGCAAGATTTTCGACGCGATCGTGGACGCGCGGCCGAAATCGCCAACCTACCTCCGTTGGGACGGCTTTATCCTCGACGATGAGAATCACCATCAACTCTACGTGCCGGCCGGTTTCGCGCACGGTTTTCTGACGCTCAGCGACGAGGCGATCGTGGCCTACAAACAAACCGCCCACTTCGACCCGTCGAGCGAGTTTCGGCTGCGTTGGGACGACCCGCGCGTTGGCATCGCGTGGCCGCTCCTCGGAGCGCCGATCGTGTCCGCCAAAGACGCCGCCTAGGTCGTGCCGCCTGCACGAGTTCGGCAACGGAGGTTCGGCGCCGATGGGCCGCTCGTGCCCAGGCTTGGCCAAGGGACGTGGGACATTCCAACGCGCGGGGTCGGCGCTCGAGCCGCGCGCGAGGCGTTGCGGGAGGGCATCGGGCTCGGGATGGTCCATCTCGACACGGCCGAGATGTACGGCGAGGGCGCATCGGAAGAATTCATCGCCGAAGCGATTGAGGGGATCCCACGCGAGGCGTTGTTCGTGGTCAGCAAGGTACTGCCGTCGAACGGTTCGTTCAAGGGGACGATTGCGGCTTGCGAGCGCTCGCTGCGGCGGCTGCGCACCGAGTATCTCGATTGCTATCTGCTGCACTGGCGCGAGGGAGGGTCGCTCGAGCCGACGCTGCATGCGTTCGAGCGGCTGATCGACGATGGCAAGATTCGCAGGTTCGGCGTCAGCAACTTCGACCTGCCGGATCTGCGCGAGGCGCTCTCGCTTGGACTTCGCTACCCGATCGCATGCAACCAAGTCCTGTACCATCTCGGGGAGCGCGGGATCGAGCGCGCGGTCCTGCCGTTCTGTCGCGAGCGCGCGATCGCGCTGGTCGGCTACAGCCCGTTCGGTTCGGGCGGCTTTCCGGCGTCGCAAAGCACCGGCGGACGCGTGTTGGCTCGTCTGGCGGAGCGGCACGGCGCGACGCCGTATGCGGTCGCGCTTGCGTTCCTCGTACGCCTCGACGGAACGTTCACGATTCCGAAGGCCGCGTCGGTCGGCCATGTCCGGGCCAACGCGCGCGGCGACGCGATCGAACTCGCCCCCGTCGAGATCGCGGAACTCACCGCGGCCTTTCCGCTCCCGGAACGTGATGGACCGCTCGCGATGCTCTGACGATCCGGCGGCGCTTCGCGCGCGCGCGATCGCGGCCGGGCGCGCCGCCGGTGCCGATGCCGTCGGTGTCGCCGATGCCGAACCGGACGTCCATGCGCGCGACGCGCTGCGGGCCGCGTTCGCCCGCGGCGACTACGCGACGTGGCCTTACGACGACGCCTACGCGGAGCGGGCGACGTCGCCCCAGTCGCTGTTGCCGGGCGCGCGCAGCGTCGTGTGCTTCGCCGTAATGTTCGGGACGACGCCACCACCGGCGGGGCGCGCGCCGCTCTCGGGTCGGGTTTCCAACTACGCCTGGGGCGCCGACTATCACCGGGTGCTGCGCCGGATCGGGCGGGCGATCGCCGCGGAACTCGACGCGGCGGCAGGCGAACCTGCTACCGAGGTCGCCTGCGACACGGCCCCGCTCTCGGAGCGAGGGTTTGCGCGTCGCGCGGGCTTGGGTTGGCTCGGAAAGCACGCGAACCTCATCGCGCCGAGGCTCGGTTCGTTCGTGTTCCTGGGCGAGGTCTTGACTACGCTTGCGCTCGCGCCGGACGCCCCATCACGCAAGTCGTGCGGAAGTTGCACGCGCTGCGTCGTCGCCTGTCCGACTGAAGCGCTTCGTGGCGACGGAACGATCGATGCGACCCGCTGCATCTCGGATCTCACCCAACGCCAGGACGGGATTCCGCGCGCGCTCCGCGCGCTCGTCGGCGACTGGATCTGGGGTTGCGACGTGTGCCAAGAGGTCTGTCCGCCGACGCGGCTGGCCGGGGCCGCCGGAAACCTCTCCTTCGCGGCTGGGAACTCGACGGACGCATTTCCGGATCTCCAACAGTTACTCGGTTTGCGTTCCAGCGCATTCAAGCGCCGCTACCGAAAGACGGCCATGGGCTGGCGTGGGCCCGCGGTCTTGCGGCGCAACGCCGCGGTAGCGCTCGGAAACAGCCTGGACCGGGCGTCGGTGCCGGCTCTGGTCCGAGCGCTGGCGGCGGACGCGGTAGCGATGGTGCGTGGGCACGCCGCTTGGGCGCTCGGACGGATCGCCTCGCCGGCGGCCCTTGCCGCGCTAACCGTAGCCGCCGACGAGGAGGCCGACCCTGAGGTTCGATTAGAGATCGGCGAGGCACTGAAACCGTTTGCGCGGAGGGACCGTTAGTCAGCGCGAAGGGATGGACTCGATGTACAAGCGCTTCGCAACGATTCTCGCCGTGCTCGCGTCGGCCACGCTCGCCCCTGCCTGGGGTGCGGCCGACACGCCGGTAGAGAGCACGCCGATCTTCCACAAAATGATTCAGGTGAACGCGCACCTGCGCAGCTACAAGGCCGCGGTTCACGTCGATGCGGCGATGAAGAGCTTTCCGCCCATCAGCCCGTCCTTCGACGGCACCGTCTACTTCAAACAGCCCGACAAGCAGGCCGTCATCTTCGATACCGTGCCGATTCTCGCCGGAACGTTGAAAAAAGTCTATCCCCACGTCGAGCCCCCCGGGCTTTGGCCTTCGCTCTACACCATGTCGCTGGTCGGTGACGAAAACGGGACGACGACGATTCGCCTCGTCCCCAAAAAACATGGCCGCGTCGCCCATCTCGACGTAAAGGCCGACGACGCCAACGCGACCATCAAGTCTATGACCTGGACGTACGAGGACGGCGGCTCGATCACGTTCGACCAGACGTTCACGTCGATCGACGGCAACTTTCTGCTCAAGTCGCAGAGCGGTCACGTGGACCTGCCCTCGTACAAAGCCGACGTAAAGTCCGCTTTTTCGAACTACAAGCTCAACGTGCCGGTCGCGGACAGCGTGTTTAAGGAATCTTCTTAGGACCGGGGGCGGACCCTCCGGCGTCGAACCCTCGGGCATGGCGCCACAGACGATCGATCTGACGGCCGTCGCCGCCCCCCTCAAACCGCTCGCCGACGCCTTTCGCCGGCCGATCACGTATTTGCGCATCTCGGTGACCGATCGCTGCAACTTGCGCTGCGTGTACTGCATGCCCGAGGCGGGGCTCCCCTGGATTCCGAAACCGGACATCCTCTCGTTCGAAGAGATCGTCCGAATCGTCGAAGCCGGCGCCGAAGTCGGCGTTCGCAGCGTTCGCTTGACCGGCGGCGAGCCGCTGGTGCGTCGCGGCATCGTCGAGCTCGTGCGCGCAATCGCTGCGATCGAGGGTGTCGAAGACGTCGCGCTCTCGACGAACGCGCTCGGCTTAGCGGAGCACGCGCGCGCGCTCGCCGAGGCGGGCTTGCGGCGCGTCAACATCTCGCTCGATACGCTGCGGCCCGAGCGGTTCTTCGCAATCGCACGGCGGCCGGGGCTCGAGCGCGTTCTCGCGGGGATCGACGCCGCCGTTGAAGCCGGCCTCGTTCCTCTAAAGATCAATTGCGTCGTCTTGCGCGGAACCAACGACGACGAACTCGGTCAGTTTGCGGAGTTAACCCGCACCCGTCCGGTCTACGTCCGTTTCATCGAAGTGATGCCGGTGCACGAGAACCTTGTTTTGCAACGCGACGCGTACGTTTCGGCCGACGAAATGGTCGCGCGGCTCGAGGGTCTGGGCGAACTCGAACCGGTTGCCGGCCCTGGCGGCAATGGCCCCGCTCGATACTTTGCGTATCGTGGTTCGCGCGGCGCGGTCGGCGTGATCAGTCCGCTCTCGCACGACTACTGCGAGCGTTGCAATCGCGTCCGGCTCACCGCCGACGGCCGCCTCCGGCTGTGCCTATTCGGCGACCACGAGATCGACTTGCGCGGACCGCTACGGGCTGGTGCGACCCGGTCGGAAATCGGTGCGTTGCTGCACGGCGCGATGGCGATCAAACCCGAGCGCCACCACCTCCGCCTGGGTGAACCCGCCAGCGCCATGCGCGCCTTTTCCGAAATCGGCGGCTGAAGCGCTCGGCGCTCGCTGTCACATCTCGGGCCGGCGGCGCGTTGCGAAGATAAGGGACGAAGGAGCCGGCGAGAGGAGGAACGATGGTCGGCGAAAGGGTTCGCGTCTTCGGAATCGATCCGGCGCTGGCAGCGCAGGTCCGGGTCGAGTCGTTGGTGCTCGAGCATCAGGCAAAACTGGCGCGCTATCTGCGCCGCTTCGTCGGTGATCGCGAGAGCGCCCTCGATCTCACCCAAGACGTTTTCCTGGCAGCCTACGCGCTGCTTCGATCGAATTCCGATCGTCCGCTGACGGTGGGTTGGTTGTATAAGGTTGCTACCCACCGCGCCATCAGCCACTTGCGCCGACGCAAACGGGGAGCCGAGGTACCGCTGGCCGAGGCCGTATCGCCGTTTGCGCTCGACGAGCGCGCCGCGAACGCGCTCGACGTGCAAGCAGCGCTCGAACGCCTGCCGGCCGATCAACTCGCTTGCGTCTTACTGACGGTCTACGCGGGCTACGCGTCGCGCGAAGCGGGTTTGCTGCTGGGAGTTTCACCAGAAGCCGTTCGCCAACGCGTTTCACGCGCGACGCGAACGATGCGCTCGGCGATGCAAGGCCCGGTATGAAGCGTCCGCACGAGCGCTTCGAGGCGTTGGCCGGCGCGCTGTTGTTGGATGAGGCGAGCCCCGCCGAGCGCGCCGAGTTCGCGCTTCACGCCGAGGGCTGCGCGGCATGCGCGCGAGACCTCGAAGAGGGAGCGCCAGCGCTGGCCGCACTCGCTCGGGCCCGCGATGTGGAAACGTGGCGACCGGTGCTGCTCGATGCCGCTGTCCGCCGGATCGAAGGGCATCGCCGCTGGCGCTCGCGTCTCACCGTCAACGCCCTCGTATTTGCGTTCGCCTTGGCATTCGTGCTCCACGTCGGCGTTGTGACCGGACTGGGTGCTCAGACGGTCGCGTTCTTGCGCGCGGCCGGCGCCATAGTCGTCGCGCAACGCGCGGTGCTGACCAATCGCGCGCCGTGAGTCGCGCTTCCATTTGGAGGGAACCGCACGCGCGCGGGGGTAGCATCAGGCCCAGACCGCTCGCCCGCCTGCAGGAGTTTGCCGTGAAACGACTGGTTCCGTTCGCCGCCTTGATGCTCGTGGTCGGCCTTTCCGCCGTGGGCTGCTCGAAGAGTAACTCGAATCAGCAGAACGCCAACGGTTCCGCGAACGGGCCCGTGAGCGACAGCGCGTCGTCGGGACTCAAGAACAGCGGCGCCTCCGGGCCGATGGCCGGCGACGCGGTGCACGGTAAAGTGATCTTCACGCAAAACTGTGCGGGCTGCCACGGCGCGACCGGTACGCAAGGCGGCGTCGGTCCGAGCCTAAAGAACGAGAAAGCTCGCAAGGATACGGCCGCGGCCATCGCGTGGATCAAGAACCCGAAGCCGCCGATGCCCAAGCTGTATCCGTCGCCGCTCTCGGAGAAAGATGTCGCGGACGTAGCCGCCTACGTCGAGACGCTCTAGTCTAAGAGTCGCGCGTCAGCACCACCGCGCCTGCACTTTACCTGTTCGCGCGCGACCTGCGCGTCGCGGACCACTTGGGACTCGTTCGCGCGGGGCGCGAGGGCGCGGTGGTCGCGGCGCTGGTCCTGGACCGGGCGCTCGAAGATCGGCTGCGCCGTTCGCCGCGGCGGGCGGCGTTCTATTGCCGCGCGGTCGCTTCGCTTGCGCGCGAACTGCGCGAACGCGGAACGCAGCTCGTCGTTCGGCGCGGTCCTCGCCGAGCGACCGTCGTTCGACTTGCCCGCGAAGCTGGCGCGCGGACCGTCGTGTGGAGCGCCTCGTACGAAGCGCTTGGAAAAGGTGCCGACCGCGATCTGCAGGCCGCGCTTGAGGAAGCGGGGATGCGGGCGCTGGTCGTCCACGACGCTCCCTCGATCTCGCCGGACGAAACGAGCGCGTTGCACTCGGAAGGCGGAAGCGGCTACCGCGCCTTGGCGCCGTTCGTTGCGGCCTGGACGGGGCTCGCGCCCGCCGAACTCGATCCCCGCGAACTAACCTTCGCAGCGCACGCGCTGCACTCCGAGACGCTTCCCAACGGCGGCGATTTTGACGCGCCGGGCGCCGAGTTCTCGGACCTCGACGTCCAAGCCGAAGCGGCGAGCGCGCTGCAAGCGTTCCTCGCCGGGCCCGTCCTGGGCTACCGCGCAGAACGTGGCGCAGCGGCGGCCGAGACCTCGCGCTTGAGCGCGCACCTCGCTTTCGGAACGATTGGTGCGGGTACCGTTGCGCGCCGCCTCGCAACGCGCGCGGCGGATCCGTTCCTGTTGGTCGAAGAGCGAACCTCGCTCGACGCGTTTCGCCGCGCGCTCGCGACGCGCGATTTCTTTCTGCAGCTCGCGCTGCATTTCGACGAACGTCTGGACCGGGTGCTCCAGCCGAAGATGCGAGACTTTCCGTTCGCGTCACATCACCCCGCGCTCGAAGCGTGGCGCGAAGGACGAACGGGCTATCCGCTCGTCGACGCCGGCGTGCGCCAGTTGCGCCGCACCGGTTGGATGCATCCGAGCGTGCGGCCGATCGTCGCGTCGTTTCTGTGCTTCGATTTGGGCGTCGATTGGCGCGCCGGGCGCGACGAATGGGAGGGGCATCTTGTCGAAGACGACCTCGCGGTCGCAAACGGGAACTGGCAGTGGATTGCCGGAGTCGGCGCCGATCAAGCGGCGTACCCGCGCATCTACCATCCGCTCAAGGCTGCGCGCCGGCTGGATCCGGCTGCGACCTTCATCCGCCGATGGGTACCGGAGTTGACGTCTTTGCCCGCGGCGAGCATCTTGAACCCGGCGGAACGCAGCGGCGGACAACTCGCACTACCGCTTTTCGGTGCGAGCGGTTACCCGGCGCCCGTCCTGGATCACGAGGTCGCCGCCCGGGCCTTTCTCAAGCGCTACGCCGCGCACGCCCGATCGCAATCGGCGAGGAGCTTAGGCGGGTGAGCCCGCGTCGTGCTGGTGGCGCTGGTCGAGCCAGTCGCTGACGAGCGGGACTCGGACGTCGTCCCCCTGCCAAGCCTTGAAGCCGTACACGACGGTGGCGATCAAGTAGATCGGAACCAAAAGCGGGATGAGCGGCCACGCTGAGAGCCCGAGAATCGGGATGTGCGCGATCGCCGTCAAACCGATGGAGAAACCGAAGAACCCGAAGCTAAAGGCCAGCGACTGGAGGGCTTGGCGACGAACGAAGGCCGAGCGTTTGGGGTCGAGTAGCGCCAGCGCGGCCAGCGGCCAGAACGGATAGCCCAGTCCAACCAGGGCGCGAGTCTCCGGCGAGACGGTCGCCAGGGCGGTCGAGGGCGGCGGCGCGGCAGCCGGCTCGGGATTCGGGCCATAGCCCGGTCCGTAGCCGCCGGGAGGCGGGGTGGCGCGGTAGCCGTGACCGGCGGACGGTCCGACCTGGCCGGGCAACTCGCCGCGGCCGGCGGCGGCCGAATCGATGCGCGCGGCGAGGCGGCAGCTCGGGCAGGCGCCGTTCGAATCGCGGCAGGTCGCGCAGATGCCGCGCCCGCAGTCGACGCACGGGGCGACGGATGGTACGTGTGCGTGGAAAAAGCAGTCCACAAAAATCCTCCGAGTCGTTCGTTCCCGGTTACCGGCCTGTGGACCCGTAGGTTTCGCGAAGGTGCCGCTCGCGCCCGAGCTAAAGCGGCGCAGCGACTGTGACGACTCCCAATTCCGTGCCGCCGAGCCGCCGCGAGATCCTGACGCGACTGCTACGCGAAGCCCGACCGTACTACCCCCGGCTGTTCCTATCGATGGGGCTGGGCGTCCTGGCTGGTCTCGGGCCGTTGGCGTACGCACCCGCTTTTCGGCTTCTCATTTCTCGCGTCATCGACGGCGGCAGCCAGGACCTCAGCCTGCTGTACTGGATCGTCGGCGGTCTGTTTGCGGTGAACGCGGTCTCGAACGCGGCTTCCTACGGACAAAGCTACCTTACGGCATGGAGCGGACAGCGGCTGATCGCGTCGCTGCGCGTGCGATTGTTCGAGCGGGTGCTGCACCTGCCGCTCGGCGAGTTCGACCGCTGGCGTCCAGGCGAATTTTTGGCCCGCTTTACCAACGATCTGGCGTTGATGACCGACGCGGTCAGCATCTCGCTTCCGCAGATGTTCCAAACGATCATCACGTTTGTCGGCTCGCTGGCCGGGCTATTCTACACCGACTGGCTCTTGACGCTCTTTCTGTTTGTCGTAGCCCCGGTCGTCAACTACGCCGTCAGCACGTTTACGCGACTGATCTCGAGCGGGACGAAACGCGCGCAAGAACGGATCGCCGACCTCGCGGCCAACCTTTCGGAAGTGTTGCAGAGCGAGCGAATCGTCAAAGCGTTCGGACGCGAAGATTTCGAAGCGGAGCGCTTTACAGAAAGCAACGAGAATTACTTCGGCGCGTATATGAAGGTCACGCAGCTCGGACAAACGCAAACGCCGGTCGTCGCCATGATCATCACGATCGCGCTGCTTGCGATAGTCGTCTTCTCGGCCCGCGAGGTGGTTGTCGGACGAATGGACCGCGGTTCGGTCATTCAGTTCTGGGCGTTGGTCGTGGTCGCGATCAACCCGATGAACCGCTTCGCAACCTACATCGGCGACCTCTCAAAGGGCCTCGTGGGCGCCGGCCGCGTGTTCGAAGTCCTAGACCTGCCGGTCGAGACGGCCGACCCGCCGGACGCGGTCGTGCCCGCGCCGATCGTCGGAACGATCCGATACGAGGGCGTCACGTTCGCGTATGAGGTCGGCGGGACGCTGGTTCTGCGAGATCTGAACGCCTCGCTCGAAGCGGGTGAGGTCGTCGCGCTGGTCGGTCCCTCGGGCGCGGGGAAGACGACGATCGCGAACTTGATACCGCGCTTCTACGCTCCGCAGCAGGGCCAAGTCACCCTCGACGGCGTGGACATCGGGCGGATTCCACTCCGCGATCTGCGAGCGGCCATTGCGATCGTGCCACAGGAGCCTTTGCTCTTCAGCGGGACGGTGGCGGACAACATTCGGTACGGCCGGCTCGACGCGACGGCCGACGAGATCGTCGAGGCTGCCCGCAAAGCCAACGCTGATGAATTCGTGCGCGACCTCCCCGAGGGGTACGGCACGCCCGTCGGCGATCGCGGGCAGCGTCTTTCGGGCGGCCAGCGCCAACGCATCTCGATCGCCCGCGCGGTCTTAAGGGATCCGCGCATCCTGATATTGGACGAGGCCACCAGCGCCCTGGACAGCCATTCCGAGCGGCTGATCGAGGCCGCTCTCGATGCGCTCCTGACCGGCCGAACGACGCTGATCATCGCCCACCGGCTCTCGACCATCCGTCGGGCTTCGAAGATCCTCTACATCGACGGGGGCCGCGTCCTCGAAGCAGGTTCGCACGAGGCACTCCTGGCCGAGGGTGGCCATTATGCCCATCTGCATGCGGCCCAGTTCGCCCCGGGAGCATAGGGGCGAACAAGCGAAGGGCGGCCCTGAGGCCCAAGGGGGGAATCCGCGTTGCTCGTGCTCAGTCGAAAAGTTAACCAGGCGATCGTCATCGGCGACGATATCCGCATAGTAATCGTCTCGGTTGACCGCGACCAGGTGAAGCTCGGGGTAGAGGCCCCCCGCGATGTTTCGGTTCACCGGTCCGAGGTCTATGAGGAGATCAAGCGCTCCGGCAGCACCCGCAAGGCGGAACCGAAACCCGAGCGGTAAGGAGCGGGTCGAGGAGTCGGGCCGCGTCCGTTCGAAAAGCGTTAGGTTCGGTCTGGCGACGTCCTCGGGGGCGTCGCGTTGCGTCCGGCCTTCGTGCGGACGCTGCCAACACTCACTTCACCGGGTAGGATGCCCGGTGCGATGGTTCCAGGATGCGTTACGGTCACGGAAGATCGAGCGCGGGGCCAGAAAGGTTCACCCATGGCATCGGTCGTCTCGATGAAAGAACTCCTAGAAGCCGGCGTTCACTTCGGCCACCAAACGCGGCGCTGGAACCCGAAGATGAAACCGTACATCTTCCAAGAGCGCAACGGCATCTACATCATCGATCTTCAGAAGACGGTTATTCTGCTGCGCGAAGTCTACGCGGCGGTCCGCCAGATGGCGCGCGAGGGGAAAGTCATCCTCTTCGTCGGCACCAAGAAACAAGCGCAAGAGGCGGTCAAAGACGAGGCCGAACGCGCCGGGACGTACTTCGTCAACCAGCGCTGGCTGGGCGGAACGTTGACCAACTTCGCCACCATTCAAAAGCGCATCTCGCGGTTGCGCGAGCTCGAAGGTATGCGAACCCAAGGCGATTTCGACCGGCTTCCCAAGAAAGAAGTTGCGAAGTTGACCGACGAACTCGACAAGCTCGAGCGGTTTCTGGGTGGCATCAAAGACATGCACCGGCTTCCGGACGCCGTCTTTATCGTCGATCCTAAAAAAGAGCGCATCGCCGTCCTCGAAGCCCGCAAGCTCAAGATTCCAATCATCGCGGTCATCGACACGAACTGCGATCCCGAGGAGATCGACTATCCGATTCCCGGCAACGACGACGCGATTCGGGCGGTGAAACTGATGGTTACCAAGATCGCCGATGCGATCATCGAGGGTCGCACCGAGGCCGAGAGCGGCTACGACGAATCGGCCTACGACCAGCAGTACGCCGAGAGCGTCGCAACGACACCCGATGTCGCCGCCACGTACGACCCGGCGCCCGCTGCGCCGGCCGCCATCTAAACAACGCTCACCGCCGAAAACACAGGAGTACATCGTGACGTCCGCCACCGCTTACAAGCCGACCGCCGACGAGGTCAAGCGCCTGCGCGAAGAGACCGGCGTGGGTATGATCGACTGCCGAAACGCGCTCGTCCGCAGCGCTGGCGACTACGACGCCGCCAAGCACGCGTTGCAAGAGCTCGGCGCCTCGAAAGCGGTCAAGAAGTCGGAGCGCGAGACGTCCGAAGGACTCGTCGCATCGTACATTCACGCCGGTGGGAAGATCGGCGCGCTCGTCGAGGTTAACTGTGAGACCGATTTCGTGGCGCGCAACGAGCGCTTCCGCGAGCTAGTCCGGGATATCGCGATGCACGTTACGGCGATGTCACCCGAGTACGTGAGCCGCGAGGTGGTACCAGCCGAACTACTCGCGACGCAGCGTGCCGAGATTGCGACGACGGTCCCGGCCGGCAAGCCACCCGAAGTCGTCGAGAAGATCGTCGAGGGGCGGCTCAACAAGTGGTTCGAAGAGCGCGTGCTCCTCGATCAGCCGTTCGTTCGCAACGACGAGCAAACGGTCGGCGAACTGATCGCCGCGGTCATCGGCGTTCTCGGCGAAAACATTCAAGTCCGGCGTTTCACGAAGTTCGCTCTCGGCGAACGCTAGCCAACGCGGCGCGTGTCGACTCCGTCTCGTCCGGCGTTCCGGCGCGTTTTAGTCAAACTCTCCGGTGAGGCGTTCGCCGGTAGCGAGAGTTCGGTCGACGCGGCCACGACGGCTGCGATGGCCGATCAGCTTGCGGCCGTCGCGCGCGAAGGCGTCTCGGTCGCCGTGGTCGTTGGCGGCGGAAATATCTGGCGCGGAAAGGCACACGAAGCCGGCGGCATGGATCGGGCTACGGCCGACTACATGGGGATGCTCGCGACCGTCATCAACGCGCTGGCGCTACAGGATGCGCTCGAGCGCATCGGGGTCGCGTCGCGCGTTCAGACCGCAATCCAAATGCAACAGATCGCCGAGCCGTACATTCGCCGCCGGGCGATGCGGCATCTGGAGAAGGGGCGAGTCGTTATCTTCGGAGCCGGCACGGGTAATCCGTACTTCACGACCGATACGACGGCCGCGCTGCGTGCCGTCGAGATCGGCGCGGAGGCGATTCTGAAAGCGACGAAAGTTGACGGCATCTATTCGGCCGATCCCCTCAAGGATCGAAGCGCTACGAAATTCGAACGGCTCGGATATCTCGAGGTGCTGCAATTGGGCCTCGAGGTCATGGACAACACGGCGCTCACGCTCTGCATGGATAACGGTATTCCAATCGTCGTCTTCGATATGAACGCGCCGGGGAATATCCGTCGCGTGGTCCTGGGCGAACCGATCGGGACCTACGTTGGGCAAGCGGCGCGCGTAGCTTCGGTTCTTTAAGGAGGTTGGCTCATGAGCGATAGCGGTTCCCTCGCAGACGTGTACAAGAACGCCGAAGCGAAGATGCAGAAGGCGATCGAAGCGACCCGCAACGACTTCGCGTCCGTTCGCACGGGCCGAGCCTCGCCGGCGCTGCTCGACCGGCTGCACGTGGAAGCGTACGGCGCGATGGTCCCACTCAAAGGTGCGGCGACTATCAGCACGCCCGACGCGCGCAGCCTGCAGATTCAGGCCTTCGACCGGTCGACCGTCCCGGCCATCCGCAAGGCCATCGAGACGAGCGATCTCGGTTTGACACCGCAAGTCGAGGGGCAGACGATTCGTTTGAATATCCCGCCGCTGAACGAAGAGCGTCGTAAAGACCTCGTCAAGATCGTCCACAAGAAGGCGGAAGACGGGAAGGTTGCGATTCGCAACATTCGGCACAAAACGGTCGACGAGATCAAGACGCTGCACAAGGCTTCTAAGATTACGGACGACGAGAACAAACGTGCGGGCGAGCACGTCCAGAAGTTGACGGACAAGTACGGACACGACGTCGACGCGCTGTTGGCGAGCAAAGAAAAGGAGATCATGGAGGTCTGATGGGGCCTTCCACCGACGTCGCCGTCGCGCTCGAAACGTTCGCCGATGCACGGACGCGCTTTAGCGATCGCAAACTTCGAGTTCGGACGCTCGCGCCGATCTCGCCCGCGTTCGGGGTCGGCGCGTTGCGCGTGCTGCGGGTCAGCGAACGCGCCGACGAACTCGAACTCGTCATCGGGTACGAGCGCTACGAGCGTCTACGCACCGGGTTGCGCGGTTGAGCCCCCGGATGCGGCGAATTCACGCGCTTGCGCGGACGGAATGGCGCGGGTGAGACTGGATGTGGCCCTGACGCACGCGGTTCGCGAGGGGCTCGGCGGGGAACGGTTGCCCGGGCACGTCGCCATCATCATGGATGGAAACCGCCGCTGGGCTCGGCGACGGATGCTGCCCTCGATCGAAGGACACCGTCGCGGGATCGTCTCGCTGCGCGAGATTACCCGTGCCTGCAGCGATTTTGGAATCGGCGCGCTGACGGTCTACGGCTTTTCGACCGAAAACTGGAACCGCGACCGGAACGAGATCTCGCTTTTGTTCGACCTGTGCGTGTACTTCGCGCGCAGCGAACTTGCCGAACTGCACCGTAACGACGTTCGCGTCAACGTGATCGGACGCATCGCCGAGCTTCCGCCGCGTTCGCGTGAAGCGCTCGAAACGCTGATGACGCAAACCGCCTCGAATGAGCGGTTGCTGCTGAACCTGGCGGTTAACTACAGCGCGCGGACCGAACTCCGCGACGCGGTGGCGGCGCTCGCCCGCGACGTCGAGGCCGGGCGCCTCGCGGTGGAGTCGATCGACGACGCGCGCATCGCGTCGTACCTGTACACGGCCGGCGTACCCGATCCTGACCTGTTGATCCGCACCAGCGGCGAGTCGCGCCTTTCGAACTTCTTGCTCTACCAGGTGGCGCATACCGAACTGTACGTGACCGACGCGTGCTGGCCGGATTTCGGACGTGCCGCGTTTGTAAAGGCCCTCGAGAGCTTCCAGTCGCGCCGGCGCAGCTACGGAGGCGCGTGAACGTTCCGGCCGGCGCATCGCGCGTCGGCGCGAAGCGGTTGCCGGCGTTGGGCTCGCGCCGCGTGTGGGTCGGCTTGCTGTTGGCCATCCTCGGCATTGCCGCCGTGTTTTTCGGGGCCGCGTTTGCGGTGCTCGTTTTGGCGATTGCGATCGGCGCGCTGTGGGAGCTGGGAAAGCTCGCCGAAAGCAAGGGCGTCGCCCTTGAGTTCGGGGTTGCAAGTATGGCGACGACTGCCTACGTCGCGCTCACGTACTTCGGGTTGATCGGCCGCTACGAAGGCGATCTGCTCTCCGCGACCGTCGTGGTCGCGATGGCGAGCGCGACCTTCATGTCGCGCGGCGACCAGATCATGCGGAGCGCGTTCACGCTCCTGGGCGTACTCTACATCGGCAAATTGCTCAGCTATTTCGTCGCGATTCGGAACTTGCCGGGTATCGGCGTGCAGGCGACGATCGACGCCATCGTCATCATCGCCCTGACCGACGTTGCGGCCATGGTGATCGGCACGACCATCGGCCGAACCCGGCTGACCTCGCTCTCGCCGCGCAAAACGGTCGAAGGTGCGCTGGGCGGCCTGCTCGTTGCGACCGCCGCTGCCGCGGCGTTCGCCCTCTACCTGCACTGGCCGTGGTGGAGCGGCGCAGTCGTGGGGGCGATCACGTCGCTGGCGGCCCAAGCCGGGGACCTCGTCGAATCGGCGCTGAAACGCGATGCCGCCGTCAAAGACGCCGGCTCCGCGATCGCGGGCCACGGCGGCGTCCTCGACCGCTTCGACTCGTACCTGTTCGGCGGCTTCGCCTACTACTTCGCACTGGTTCTCGTCGGGGTGATTCCGATTGGCGCGGCGTAAACGGGTCGCGATTCTCGGTTCAACCGGGTCGATCGGGACCCAGGCGCTCGATGTCATCGCGCGCCACCCGGACCGCTTTCGGGTGGTCGCGCTCGCGGCCGGGTCCCGCGTAGAGGAGCTTGCCCAGCAAGCGCGCCGCTTTGAGCCCGACCTCGTCGCCTGCGCCGCGAGCGCGGGCGCGCAGCGGCTTCGCACGATCCTGGCGTCCCGGACGCGCGTCGCCTCCGGGTCTGCCGGATTGCTCGCGGTCGCCGCCGAGAGCGATGCCGACATCGTCTTGGCCGCGACCGACGGCGCGGTCGCGTTCGACGCCGTTTTCGCCGCGGTCGAGCGCGGCATCGACGTTGCGGTCGCTAACAAAGAACTCGTCGTCGCCGCCGGCGAGCTGTTGTTCGCCGCCGCGCGCACGAGTGGAGCCCGAATCTTACCGGTCGACAGCGAGCATAGCGCGATCTTCCAATGCCTGGTCGGCGAGCCGACGGACCGCATCGCGACGATCGTGTTAACCGCCTCCGGCGGCCCGTTCTGGGAGTTTGACCGCGAAGCGATGGAGCGGGTCGCGGTGGCCGACGCCCTCCACCACCCGACCTGGCAAATGGGACCGAAGAACACGATCGACTCGGCGACGATGATGAACAAAGGGCTCGAGGTCATCGAAGCGAGCCGGTTTTTTGGCGTCGGCGGCGATCGCATCGGGGTCCTCGTCCATCGGACCAGCGTTGCGCACGGGTTCGTGATCTTCACCGACGGCAACCTCAAGGCGCAGCTTGCCCCGCCCGACATGCGGCTGCCGATCGGCTACGCACTTGCCTATCCCGACCGTTTGCCGGGCGGTCCGCCGCCCGATCCCCTGGTTGCGCTCGGCGGCGCCGAGGGCGCTCGGGCACGGCTGGATTTCGAACCCGCCGACCATCAGCGGTTCCCCTGTCTTGGCTTGGCATACGAAGCGTTGCGGCGCGGCGGTACGGTCCCGGCGGCGCTCTCGGCTGCCAACGAAATCGCGGTCGGGGCCTTCGTCGAGGAGCGCCTGTCCTTCGGCGGGATCGCGACCTTGGTCGGCGCGGTCGTCGCCGAGACGCCCGACGAGCCGCTTAGCCTCGAGGCTGTACGCAAAGCCGACCGGCGTGCTCGAACCCGGGCGGCGGAACTGCTTCCTTTCCACCCGCGAACGCGTTAGGGTAAGAAGAGATGATGACTCCCACGCTGCTGCTCGCGACCTGGCCGTTTCTCGACGAGATCTCCCGGATTGCCGTCTTCCTGATCATGCTCTCGGTCTTGGTCGTGCTCCACGAGGGCGGACACTTCTTGGTGGCGCGCTGGAACGGCGTGCGCGTCAACGACTTCGCGGTCGGCTTCGGCCCGACGCTACTGAAGTGGACCTCGCCCCGGAGCGGGACGAACTACCGGCTCAACCTGTTGCCCGTCGGCGGCTATTGCGCGATGCAGGGCGAGGACGGCAAAACAAGCGAGGCTCAGCAACAGCGCGACTTTCGCGCGTCCCCGGAGGATGGGGTCGCGGCGGTGGGCGCGGACGACAACTTTCAGGCGAAGTCGCCCTGGCGCCGGCTTTCGATCGTGGCGGCCGGGCCGATCGCCAACTTCATCGTTGCTTTCGTCATTTTATTCGTCGGAACGCTCGCGTTCGGCGCGATGTCGAGCAGGGTCAGTACCTCGATCGGGCCCGTCCTGCCGGGCTCGCCGGGAGCGCGCGCCGGCCTCGAACTCGGTGACCGGATCGTCTCGCTCAATGGGAACCCGATCGTGGACGGCGGGAAGATGGTCGCTGAGATTCACGCTTCGCCTGGGAGGCCGTTGCGCGTCGGCATCGAGCACCACGGTACGGTTCGGGCCGTGACGATCGTGCCCGCGACGAAGAAGGGACCCGACGGAAAAACGGTGGGTCAGATCGGTTTCAGCACGATGAGTCTGTACGAGCGGGTCGGGTTCGGCGCCGCCGTCATCTTTGCGACGGAGCGCTTTACCGAACTGGTCGTCGGCAACGTGCAAGGTCTCGGCGGTTTGCTCGTGCACCCCCACGCGGCGCTCGCGCAAGTCAGCGGCCCGATCGGAATGGCGCGCATCTCATCCCAAGCGCAGGATCTCGGTTGGGGCCCCTATTTGCAACTCGCCGCTGCGATTTCGATCGCGCTCGGAATCTTTAATTTTCTACCGATCCCCGCGCTCGACGGTGGGCGCGGAATCTTCATCCTTGCCGAGATGGTGCGCGGACGGCCCGTCGACCCGGAAAAAGAGGCCCTCGTCCACGTGACCGGGTTTGCGCTCTTGATGGTGTTGATGATTTTCGTGGCGTATCACGACATCGCAAACATCGTGAGCAGTAAGGGAGCGCTCTAGTGGTTCGGTTGCGGCGGAACTCGAAACCGGTCTTCCTAAAAAATAAGTCGGGCGAGTCCGATGCGAAGGGCGTTTGGATCGGCGGCGACCATCCGGTTGCGGTGCAGTCGATGACGACCACCGATACGGCCGACTACGACAAAACGCTCGAACAGGTCTACGGTCTTGCGATGGAAGGCTGCGAGATCGTCCGGGTGACGTGTCAGGACGTGCGCGATGCGGCCGGTCTTTCCCACATCGTCAAGCGCTCGCCGGTGCCGATCGTCGCAGACATTCACTTCGACCACCGCATGGCGTTGGCCGCGCTCGACGCGGGCGTTGCGAAGCTGCGGCTCAATCCCGGGAACATCACCGACCCCAAGAAGACGCGCGAAGTCGTCGAGTTGGCAAAGACGATGGGCACGCCGATCCGCATCGGCGTCAACATGGGTTCGCTCGCGCGCGATCTCGAGGAGCGCTACGGTCACACGCCCGAAGCGATGGTTCTGTCCGCCTTGCGGCACGTCGACATCCTCGAAGAACTCGGACACACCGACATCGTCATCTCGCTCAAGGCGCACGACGTCTCGACCACAGTCTTCGCATATCGCCTGGCCGACAAGAAGCTTGCCGAACGCGGCACGCCTTACGCCCTGCACCTCGGCATCACCGAAGCCGGACTGCCACGCGACGGAACGATCAAGAGCGCCATTGGCCTGGGCATTCTGTTGTGGGAGGGTATCGGCGACACGCTGCGCGTTTCGCTCGCGGCGGACCCGGTCGAAGAAGTGCCCGTCTGCTGGGGGATCCTCAAGGCGTTGGGCATTCGCGAGAAGGGCTTCGAGATCACGGCCTGCCCATCGTGCGGACGCGCCGAGATCGAAGTCGTCGAACTGGCTCGTGCGGTCGAAGCGATCGCTAAAGAGTACACGGCGCCGGTCAAGGTGGCCGTGATGGGTTGCGTCGTCAACGGTCCCGGCGAATCGAAGATGGCCGACGTGGGCGTCGCCGGCGGCAAGGGGAAGGGCGCCATCTTTCGCGACGGCGAGTTGGTCGGAACGTATCCCGAAGACCGCCTGCTTTCGGAGCTACGCGGCGAGATCGAGCGCGTGATCCTCCAACGCTACCCGGATTACGCACACGAGGTTGGGGGTGCGTTTGCCACCACTTCCTAGCCGGCGTCTGGTGGTCGCGACCGCGCTCGTCGCGTCGCTGGCCTCGGTTGCGGTCGCGCTCTCGGAGCCGGCTTCCCTGACGGTCGATGGGCAACGGATCGTCTCGGACGTTCCTCCCGTCACCGATTCGAAGCACGCCTTCGTGCCGCTGCGGGCGATCGCCGAAGGTTTGGGCGGCGACGCGCGTTTCGATGCGAAGACAGGTACCGTCGAACTCGTCCGCGGCAGCGACGTGCTCCGCATGCACGTTGGGGACCACCGGGCCACGCTCAACGGAAATCCCATGACGCTTCGTCATCCACCCTTCGCAGTGCGCGGCCGCGTGATGATCGGTCTGGGCGTGATCGCGCGCGCGTTTGGCTCGAAGGTCAAGTACGATGCGGCCCGTGCGCACATCGACGTCATCACCCCCGGCGTCGTTGAAGCCGGCGCCGCGCAGGAGGAACCGTGAACGGCGAACCCCACGAGACGACCGAGGACTTCAGCGAACTCGCCTACGCGCTCGTCGATCGGACCTTGACGGCGATCGGCGGCCTCGAAGCGAGCGACCCGCTGCGGGCGCTCGACCTCGTCCTCGACATGTACGAACGCGCTCTGGAACGGCTTGAAGGCTAGCCGCCCCGGCTCGTGTTCTTAGTGCGAGACATAGTTGTTCAAGACCGAGAGCTGCGCCGACGTCGTGCCGTCGGTAAAGAACGCTTGGCACGCTCCGATCTGAAAACCGTCTGACTGGACCGCATACACGCTTGTCTGCGACGGCGGCTGCGGCCCGATGGTCGCGATGTCCTTACACGTATTGTTGACGATCGAATAGCTTCCACGTCCGCCCGAGACGGTCACGTCGACCGGCTGCGAGCCGTTCAACGCGACGCACGAAGGGGTGACGACGACCTGCCCCGACGGCGCGGGACTCGGTGACGGTCCGCTTGGACAGACGAGCGGCGAGGGCGTCGCGCTCGGGGCAATTGTCGGCGACGTCGTGGGCGTGGGCGTGACGTGCGGCGTCGACGTTGGCGTCGCGGACGGCGCTGGAGTTGGCGAGCCATGCGAAGCGGGCGTCTGCGTCGGCGGGGCGCTGCTTGGCGGCGGGGGCGAACCGCCGGACCCGCCTCCGCCACCGCAGCCCGCGAGCGCGAACAACGCGGAGCCGGCGGTCAGTGCAACCCAGGAGCGAACGGATGCGAACGGCATTGCACTCGCTGCGTCGTCGCACGACCGATGCCCTACTCCCATTTGGGGGAATGTGCGGTCGGCGGAGCGGAGCCGCACATCCCTAGGTCAGGTCGTCGCTACTGGACGTTGTCCGGGCTGACCGCCACGGGCCACGCGGCTCCGCCGGCGTTGTCCAACTTCGCGGTCGGATTTTTGTCCGGATAGCCGACCCGTTCGATGTTGAAACTCGATCCGACCAGGACGCTCGCGTAGAGTTGTCCCTGCTTCTTGTTCATCGCGAGTTCGAACGGCAGGCCGTCGAGCGAAATCACGCGATACGGTTGCGTCTGGCCCGGGTTGTAGAGATTGATGGCGTCACCGAACAGGTCGTCGAGTGCGAGGTTGCCGTTACGATCGACTTCGATGCCGCCGGCATCGCCGACGACGATGCCGAGATTCGTGCCGGTCGAGGAACCGGGAGCAAATTCGAGCACGCCGCCGGAGCTTCCGAAAAAGCCGCCGACGTAGAGATTGCCCTGACTGTCGACGCACAGATCCTCGGGCGTTCCGGGAATCGCGAGCGTGACCGACGGCGAGGTCGCGCCGGCGGGATATTCGGTCACCGTGCTCGTGCCGGTGTTCGACACGTACACCGTTCCCGCCGAATCGACGGTCACGCCGGTCGGGCCCGAGATTCCATTGGTGATCGTCAAGCTCGGTGAGGTCGTCCCCTTGGCGTAGACCGTAACCGCGTTAACCACGCTGGCATACAACGAACCGTTCGCGTCGACGAACAGCCGCTCGGGACTGGAAATACCGTCGGTGATTTGGCCGATCGGCGAGGGGTTGACCCCGCGTCGCGGGTAGATCGTGACGACGCTCGCGCCGAAGTCGCCGACGTAGAGCAGACCCGAGCCGCCGGCGGCTTGTGGCGATAGCCAACCGCCGCCGCGCTTCGCATGCCGTGCCGGGGAGCCGGCGCTCAGGGGATGGAACGCCTCGAGGAACTGCCGCGGCGCACCGGGCGGTGCTATGCGCTTCGAAAGCGGCCCGTTAGCGGTCGGCGGAGCGGACATGGTCGGCGCGGATCCGCCGCCCGAACAGCCGGCGATGGCGAGAGCGGCGCAGGCTGCGGCGGTAGCCAGCAGCGGCGTACGCAATGCGTTGAACACTTTAAGTGGCCTCCACATATCTTAACGTCGGATGCTTGAGGTCGTTTCGTTTCGTTTCGTTTCTCGAAGGTTACTGAACGTTGTCGGGGCTTACCGCGAGCGGCCAGCCGGAACTGCCGGCATTGTCGAGCTTCGCGGTCGCATTTCCATTCGGATATCCGACCCGTTGAATTGCAAAACCGGAGCCGACTAGCACGCTCGCATAGAGTTGTCCTTGCTTCTTGTTCATCGCCAGCTCGAACGGAAGACCGCTCAAGGCTACCTGGCGATACGGCTGCGTTTGACCCGCGTGATAGAGGTCGAGCATGTTCGCAGCGAGATCCTCGAGCGCGATGTCGCCGTTGCGGTCGACCTCGATGCCGGTCGCATCGCCGACGGAGATGCCGAGGTTCGTGCCGGTAGTCGAGCCCGGCGCGTAGACCTCGACGCCGCTCGAGTTTCCGTAGAAGCCGGAGGAGTAGAGATTTTCGTGGCTGTCGGTCGCCAGATTTTCCGAGCCCGTGTCCGGGATCGTGAGCGACGGGCTGGTGGCGCCGGCCGGATATTCGGTGATCGTTCCGTTGCCGACGTTTGTGACGTAGACGGTCCCGGCGGCGTCGACGGTCAGACCGGTCGGGTCGGAAATACCGGTAGTGATCGTAAGGCTTGGCGAGATCGAACCCTTCGGATACACCGTGACCGAGGCTGTCCCGTTGTCGGTCACGTACAGCGCCCCGTTCGCATCGACGAAGAGCCGTTCGGGGTTTGAAATGCCGGTCGTGATCTGACCGACCTGCGCGGGGTTAATGCCCCGACGATTGTAGATGTTCACGACGCTGGTATCGAAGTCGCCGACGTAGAGCAGGCCGGAGCCGGTCTTAGCTTGCGCCGAGAGCCAGCCCGGTCCGCGGTTCGCCGATGGCGGGGGTCCGTGGCGTGTGCGCGAGGGGTAGAGCGCGTCCATGATCTGGCGCGGCATCCCCGGTTTTGCTAGCCGGCTCGCGAGCGGGCCGTTCCCCAGGGGTGGCGCCG
>JBDTCF010000151.1:0-4784 GCA_039923715.1 Vulcanimicrobiaceae bacterium | reverse complement strand
TGCGAAATCCGCACCAGAACTTCGCCGGCCTCCGGCACCGGGTCTGCGAGCGTCTCGACGTGGAAGCACTCGGGTCCGCCGAGCGCGGTCAAGCGTACGGCGCGCACGATCTGTGCGGCCTACGGCTGCGTGCTTACGTTGGTCCGTTTCTCCTCGGCGTAGCCTCCGACGAACACGCAGGCCGCGACGATGAGCGCGATGATGCCGGTAACGAGCGGAAATACCATAGCGCCTCCTTATTCAGGATGGAGAAAGCACAGCCTGCGAGGGCGCAGGCGCCGGCGCGGGCGCGCTCGGCTGCAGTAGATGCGCGGGATCGCGAAGGGTCGCGATCGCCGCGGGCAGATAGGCGCTCGTTTCGGCGACGACCCCGATCGCCGACGTCAGTCCGCCTCCGAAAAGGACCTGGGCGTACCCGATCGCCGCCAATGCCGCGACAGCGATGAGCGGGGCAAGCCAGCCGATCCCGGCACGCGCGACAACGGTTCCCGCGACGAAGTCGCCTAGCCGCTGGCGGCGCGGCGTGACCAGGGCGAGCAGCGGCCCGATCAACAGGACGTCGATGGGAAAGAACAGGCGCCGCACGAAGACGCGGCCGAAGCCGGCCCAGCCACCGCGCGTGCGGCGGACGGCGAGCGCAAAGAGCAACTTGCCGAGTGTGGTTCCCGCGATCGCTTCGCAGAGATACGAAAAGAAAAACGCGATCCCAAACGACGTGCCGGCCAGGAGCGCAAATTCGCGCGCGCCTTGAGTGTGGAGCGGATCGGGTGTCCCGACCGGCGCTTGGAAAAACGCCAACCCGAAGGTCGCGATCGCAAACGGGAGGACCAGCGCATCGAGCGCGAAGGCGGCGAACCGCGCCAACAGGTACGACGATCTGCGACCGAACCGGTGCAGCGGTCGCGCGGGTTCATCGGAGGGTGGCGAGGTCGCGGGCTCGAGCGGCTGCGACGCGCGCGCTGCCGGCGATGAGTCTGCGGGTGTCACCGGTAGCGCGAACGTACCGTTGGGGTCGCGCTCGAAACTCATAAAAGCTTCTCTTGAAATCCGACGTCCTGCACGAAGCAGGACTACGCCACGAAGCCGACGGCGTACTGCTCGGCCATCACAGAGTCGTAAGGGCCGCCCGCATGCGCTTCGTACTGCAGGTTCACATCCTGTTCCACTACCGCGACGCTCAGGGACTGGGCTCGCCTATCGCGAACCCTCGGGACCTGGGGCGACCCTTCGAAAAGGTGGAATTTTGCTATGAAGATCGAGCCAGAGAAGCTGTTCCGACGCGCGGTGCTGGTATGCGCAGCCGCGATGCTGCCGGCAGTCCCTCGATTGCGCTCGCCGATACGGTCGCGCCGCCGGCGTCCCCGCTCGAACGGGCACCCGCCGCTCGACCCGGGTTGCCTGTCCTACCGGTGCTCGGCGGCAACCGCGTTCTCTACATCATCGCTATCGGTGCCGACACTTCCGCGCGCAGCAAGATCGTCGCCACCTTGGCCGAGCGTCTGCAGAAATATCGCCTTCGGCGCAACCCGTGGATCTTCGCCGAGCCGGACTGGACCGTCGGCGAGTACATCGCGCAGTGCCAAGGACAGCCGCCATCGACCGAAGGCGCCGTCTTGCTGAGCATCGCCGCTACCGCCAGCGGCAGCTCGAACACGTTCTTTTACAGCAAGAATTGGTTCGAGCTCGACTCAGACGCCGCATTTATCACGTGCGACCCCTCCGCGATGAACTGCACGCCGTTGCGGGCAGAGCCACGCGCCGAAATCGGTCCGCACTCGCCGGCGCCGTTTTGTGCGAGCCCCCAAACGCCATAAAGAAAGCGAGAACGACGTGCTATCACGACGCGCAATGCTGAATGTCGCCGGCGTCGGCGCGTTCGCCGCAGCCGCTGCCCCGCTTGGCGCGTACGCCGAGCCCTCCAAGCCGAGCACTGGGGCCGATCCGCTCTATCGAGAACTCGACGCGAAGGTTGAGGCGCTAATGGCACGCTTTCACGTACCGGGCGTCGCGGTTGGCATCTACCACCACAATCGAGAATACGTCCGCGGCTACGGTATCGCCAACGTCAAGCATCCTTTGCGCGTCGACGGCGATACGCTTTTCCGCATCGGCTCGACCACGAAGACCTTTACCGGGACGGCGGTAATGCGCTTGGTCGAGATGGGAAAGATCGATCTTGGCGCGCCCGTGCGCAGGTATCTTTCGAGTCTGAAGCTCGCCGACGCGTCGGTTGCGGCAACGGTCACCGTGCGTCAGATTCTCAATCACAGCGCGGGCTGGCTCGGCGACGACTACGCAAACTACGGTCGCGGCGATGACGCCCTGACAAAATACGTGGCCGGCATGGCGCTGCTGCGTCAGTTGACGCCCGTGGGTAAGGTCCTGGCGTATAACAATGCGGCGATCGATCTGGCCGGACGCGTGATCGAGAGCGTCACCGGCATGTCGTACGAAGAGGCGGTCGCCAAACTCGTGCTCGAGCCGTTGGGACTCGGGCGTACAGGCTTTTTCACCGACGAGCTCGTCGGCTATAACATCGCGGCGTCCCACGTCGTTGAAAAGGGTGCGGCAAGCGTGGATCCGTCGACCTGGTGGTTTCCTCGCTCGCTCGATGCCACCGGCGGCCTGATCTCGAGCGCACGCGACCAGTTACGCTACGCGCGATTTCACCTCGGCAACGGCACCGCCCACGACGGCAAACGAGTGACGTCGCCGCAAACGCTCGTCGCCATGCGTTCGAATCCAGGCCCCGGTGGAACGCTGCGCATGGAAGTCGACGGCGTGTGCGTCACATGGTTTCAACGGCGCACCGCACAGCGCGTCCCGATCTTCCAGCACGGCGGCGCGTGGGGCGGCCAGAACTCCGATTTCTTCTTCATTCCGGCCCGAGGCTTTGCCATGACCACGCTGACGAACTCGACGACCGGTCCCATGCTGATCAACGAACTCACGCGCTCGGATTGGGTCCTCGAACGTTTCGTCGGCTTAAGCAATCCACCGGCTAACCCCGAAAAGCGCACGGCCGCGGAACTTGCTCCGTACGAGGGGCACTACGTCGGCTGGACGATCCCTCCCGACGGCTCGCCTGAGAAACCGGTCGCCCTCGACGTCGAGTTACGCGCCGCCGGCGGCGGTCTTCGTGCGACCGGCGACCTCGATCTCACGCTCGCCTTTTATCGTGACGAGTACGTGCTTACCACCGATGCCAACGGCCAACAGAATCGCAGCGACTTCGTGCGCGGAGCGAGCGGTCGCGTCGCGTGGTTTCGCGACGGCGGCCGTATCTACGCACGTCAGGGCTGAGGTTCAAGCGGACAGAGCGTTACCGAAGGATAGTCCCTTGGATCGCCGAGGAAGCGTTCTTCGGCTTCGAACGCGCATTTCGAAACGATCCAGCTCTGATGACCGTCGCTATCCGCGACCAGCAACCGCGCCTGCGGAATCTGCAGCCAGACAGAAACCGCGTTCGATAGCGGCGTCGCCGGGTCATGCGTCGGATTGGCGACCATAACGTTGGGATGCAATCCAACGCGCAGCCGGTGCGGCGGATACCCTGCCGCCAGCGGCCAGCCGACGCAATCGCCGGCGCCAACGCTTGCCCGAAGGATCGGCGTGTAGTCCCAGAATTTCCACGCAAAGCGCGGCGCTTCGTTCGACATGGCTCGGCCGGCGGCAACGAGCGAATCGTAGTCGGTCTGCGGACCGTAGTCCGCGCAGATCACGCCGGAGAAGAGTCCGCTCTTTCCTGCTGCCACATGGGTATCGCCACCGACGATGGTAATCGATGTCGCCTTGCGTATTTCTTCGAATCCAGAAGTGTCTCCGGCCCTCGCCGCAGCGAGCATCTTCGCTAGTGCGGGCCAGCCGTACTCCGGATCGCTACCGGCCGCCAGTAACTGCGATACGACGGGGATGAATTCCGGGTGGGTGCGCGCGACTTCATCGTAGACGGCTCCGATGTCGCCTTCCTGCAGCGCGCACGACGAGCTCGAACGGCACCAGCGCACCATACGGTCGAACTCGTCGTCGACCGACCGTACGTTGCGCGCGACGAAGGTCGGAAAATCGATGCTATGGTCGACGACCCCGTCGAGAACCATCGCCTTAACGTGGGTCGGGTAGCGCTCGAGATACGCTTGTCCGAACGCCGAGCCGTAGGAGCCCGCATAAGAAACCAACCCCTCGTCGGGAGTCAGCGCGCGTCGGATCTGCTCGACGTCGGCAGCCGTGTCGGCCGCCGACAAATGCCGCATCAATTCCCCGGTTTCTTCGAAACACGACTTGAAAAAGGCAGCGTTCGCGCGCCCGACATTCTTATAGTATTCCCGTCCCGGCGGTTGCAACGACGGAGCAGACGGTGACGGAACCGCTTGAGGAGAGCAACGGATCGGGCTGCTTTCCCCAACGCCGCGCGGATCGAACACCACGAGATCCCAACTGCGGCTGAGTTCGTCGATATGCTGCGCCTTGCGGTTGTCGCCACCGAAGATCGCGGCGACTCCGGCGCCCGGTCCACCGGGAAGAAATACGATGACACCCTTCTTGTGCGTCCGATCCTGTGAGGGTATGCGAGCCAAACGCAACGTAAATTTGGCGCCGTTCGGTTTGGCGGGATCGATGGGAACCGGCAGCCCGGCACATTCAGTGTTCGGCACATCCGGACACGGAGACCACTTCAATGCGGTCGCGTTCGAGGGCGCTGCTAGGCCGACGGCCTGAAACGGCAGCGCGAGGGAACACGCAATCGCGCAAGCTGGGAGCAAGCGGTGGATCATGCGCCCCTA
>JBDTCF010000150.1:0-7972 GCA_039923715.1 Vulcanimicrobiaceae bacterium | reverse complement strand
CGACGATCAAGACGCCCAGGGCGACGAACAGCACGCCGGTCGCGACCTTTGCCCGCGCATAACCTTGGCTGGCGACGAAGCGTCTCACGTCGCCTCTTCCGCGGCGCGCCGTGCGTCGAGCGCCTTCACGTTCGCGAGATACTCATCCATCATCTCGAGTTCCCCGGCCTCTTGCAGGATGCCAATCTGCTGCTTGCGCCAGTTTTGGGGTTGGGAACGGAACACCGGCAGGCGTTTGCGGCGCCGATATACGAGGTACCCGACGATCCCGAGCACGATCCACGAAGGCCCGGCGATGCGACCGATCGCGTGGGTAATCATCGTAAACACCAGGATCGAGAGAATGCCAAAGAAGCCGATTACCGCGACGACCGGGAACTCCACGGCGGCACCCCGGTACTTCATGGGAATGTTGATCGGCATCTTGAATCGGCGCGGACTTTGGGGATCGTTGAGCCGTAGGGAAATGAGCGCAATGAAGACGAGCGAATAGCTGGCAGCAGCACCGAAGGCATAGAGATCGCCCAGGAACGTGATCCCGTCTTCGCCGTGAAACGCCAGCGCATACACGTGCTTGACTCCAAGCGAAAGGCTCGGCAAAGCTGCGAAGACGAGTTCGGCGATCGCCACCGCACAGAATGCGAGGATTGAGATGGCCGGGGTGCGGAAGCGCGGATGAACGCGCTGAAAGATGCTCGGAAGCAGTTTCGATTTGCTCATCGCGTACGCGATACGCGAGCTTCCGAAGACTCCGGAGTTGCTCGATATCAAGAGCAGAATCGCCCCGAGAACGGGCACGTACAACGCCGCGAGCGCACCGTAGTACGGTACGTAAGACGATAGCACGGCGACGGCAGCGCCGTTGTTGTCCTCGTTGCCGAGGTAGTGCCAGAGAGCTTGGACGTGGCCGTGCGCGTCGAGCGGAAGCGGGTGCCACGGTTGCATTCCAAGCGCGAGATTCGAGTAGGCAAGCGCGAAGATCAAGATCGTCAGAATCAAGCTGATGGACGTGCGCGGGATGACGCTCGCCGGGCGCTGCGTTTCTTGCGCTGCCTGTGAAATCGACTCGAGTCCGACGAACGAGATGATCGCGAGCGAGACACCATTCATGAGATTGAAGGGCGAGGGCCACGCAGTTTTCATCGTGTGCGCAAGCAGTTCCGGATGGAACGCAAACAAGAAGCCGAAAAAGAGGATCGCCGTTTCGCTCAAGACGTCGAGGCCGCTGACGACCTCGTTGAATGCCGAACTCTCGCGGACGCCGATCACGTTGAGCGTCGCGAGCCCGGCGATCACGCCGAACACGACCACGAAGTGGACCCAGGGATGAGTGACGTAGCTCAGGACCGGAATCAACTTGCTCAGATAGTCGATGCAACTCCACGCAAAGAGTACGATGTCGATCGTGAAATCGAGCAGCACCGCCCACCCGGCGGCGAATCCGAAGATGTCCCCGAGCCCACGCGTCACGAAATATTGTCCGCCGCCGGCCACCGGATAGGCTGCGGCCAGTTCGGTATAGGCAAGGCCGATACAGACATAGACGATGCCCGCAAACAGGAACGCGATGTTTGAAGCACCGGCAGCGGCCCCAAGCACCAGCCCAAGTCCGACGAAGATGTCCGCGCCGACGTCGGAGTAGCCCCACGAAAACGACCCCCACGGCGTTACCGAGCGGCGTAGCGAGGGCTGCTCGACGGCGGCCTGGGCCTGGCTCGCTACCGGCAAGCGAACGCCCCGCGGTACAAGCGCATTCCGCTCGGTTCGATGGTTAGCACGTCGAAGCGAGCGCGCGCGCGTGGTGCAACGATTTGCAGATAATCGGCAGCGATCGCCGCGATGCGGCGCCGCTTGCGCGCGTCCACGGCAGACAGCGCCGAGCCGAAGGTCCGCCCGCTGCGTGCCTTCACCTCGATAAAAGCGACGATCTCTCCGTCGAGCGCGACGATGTCAATCTCTCCTCCCGGCCCTCGAAGGTTTCGTTTGAGAACGCGCATACCGAGCGAACCAAGGTATGCCGCGGCCGCGTCCTCGGCCTGCCTGCCGAATTCTCGCGCGCCGCCCCGCCGTGGGGTCATCCTTCTGGCCCGGCAGGCAGATCGAACAGCGTCAGCGCGTTCGCGACGCGCCAAAAACCGCGACGGTGCGAAGCGCAGGGCCCGAAACGCTTGAGCGCTTCGATGTGGCGCGGCGTCGCATAGCCTTTGTGCTCGGCGAACCCGTACTCCGGAAAGCGAACGTCGAGATCGACCAGCAGCGCGTCGCGATGGACTTTTGCGACGATCGACGCGGCGGCGACCGTTGCGCACAGCGCGTCGCCTTTGACTACGGGCAACTGTTCGCCCGCGAACGAGCGAATCCGGACGGCGTCGGTCAGCAGGTAGTCGGGTGCGACCGTTAACTTCGCAAGCGCCCGCTCCATCGCAAGGATACTCGCCCAGTAAATATTGAACCGTTCGATTTCCTCGACCGACGCCTCGCCGACCGCCCAAGCTCGGGCCCGAACGCAAATTTCTTTCGCGAGTTGCTGCCGCAGTTCGGGCCGAACTTGCTTGGAGTCGTTGAGCCCGCGCAAGAGGAGCGGGCCGTCGACGACGACGCAGGCAGCCACCACGGGGCCCGCCAGCGGGCCGCGACCGACCTCGTCGACGCCGCCGACGTAGACGAACCCCCGGGCGTGCGCCGCCCGCTCGTGCCGGTGCAGGCGCAGCAAGCGACGCCGCTCGCGTTCCCGCGCCGACCGCAGCTTGCGCGCCCGTTCGTCCTGCGTCATTCCTTGGGCCACTCCAGCGTCAGCCGTCCGAAGCCACCATCGTTAAATGCTTTGATATAGGCCCAGGCAGCATTGTGCGTGTCCGCGACATTGCCGCGCCGGACAAAACCGCGCGCCTCGGCGAAACCGGCGAGGTCCGGAATGGGCATCCGTCTCGACGGGCTCCCCGGCAGCCAAGCACTAAACTGCGCCACCACGTCTTCAGGATCGTACCGAGCGCGCGGAAGCGCCCCGGTAAGGGCCAGCATCCACTGCGCCTGCGCGGTCTCGATCTTCGGCATCAGGATCCCGGCCGTATCCATCACTTCGAGCGCGGGGCCGATGCGAAACCACTGCGCCGCGCGGGTCACCCCTGCTCGGTCCTCGATGCGCGCGACGCGCTTGCGAATCAGACCGTTGATGACCGTCGATTTCCCCGCGTTCGGTACGCCGAGTACGACCACGCGCGACGTCTTGCGTTCATCGACGCGGTCGGCCAGCAGTGCGCGCAGGTGGCTCAGGCTCCCGGGCGATTTTGCGTCGAGAGCGATCGCCGTTTCGTCGTGCGCTCGGAGGTGTTCGAGCCAGCGCAAGGTGGCGTGCGGGTCGGCCAGATCTTCGCGCGCAAGGGCGACGACGTGTCGCTTGCGAGCGGCGATCGCGGCCAGGGCCAGGTTTCTTCCGGATATCGGAACGCGCGCGTCGACGACCTCGACAACGACGTCGATGGCAGGCAGGTCTCGCTCGAGCTGCCGCAATGCTTGGGCCATGTGCCCCGGAAACCACTGAATGTCGCGCACTACCGCCGCCTCTAGAGCGAACCGGCACGGGAGAACGGCCAGATCGCGAACATTGCTCGGCCGACGACGTCGGCTTTCGCAACGAACCCCCAAGCTCGCGAATCGTCGCTGTTGGCGCGGTTGTCGCCGAGCACGTAGTAGTCGGCTGCGGGGACCGTGACTTCCGCAAAACTGCGCCTGTCGCGGAACCGGACGTAGGGTTCGGCCAACTGGACGCCATTGACGTAGACCGTTCCGCGTTCGATTCGAATGCGGTCGCCCGGCGTGCCGATCACGCGCTTGAGGTAAACCGACGGCGCCGAGCGCTCGTGACGGAACGCGATAATGTCGCCGCGGCGGGGCGTTCCCAGGCGGAACGCGAGCGTGTTGATGACGATGTACTCACCCGAGTCGATCCGCGGTTCCATGGAGAACCCCGAGACTTGCGAAGGGTGGACGGTGAACGCAAATCCGAAGATGGTCAGCAACGTCAGTTGCAGGGCAAAACTGACGGCGGACCGCCAGCGCACGCTCGGCGACACCACGCCGAGGTTTTCGCGCACCGTGAGCGGCGGTCCCGCGCACGACCGAGCCTTCGCCTACTTCAGAATGCCGATGCGGTTCGGCGGCCAGAACAGGAGGAAAGCGTGGCCGGTGAAGCTGGCTTTCTTTTCCTTCTCGGGGCCGGAGGCGAAGGTTCCGGCGAGCTGCGCAAAGCCCCAGATGTGCGAGTCCTCCGAGTTGTTCCGGTTGTCGCCCATCATGAAGTAACAGCCTGCGGGGACGCGGTCCGGGGCAGACCAGGCGCTCCGAGGTGGGATGTTGGCCAGTTCGGGGTCCAGCGGCGTGCCGTCGACGTAGACGTTGTAGTTCTTAATCTCGAGTTCGTATCGGGGACGTTCGGCGATGTAGGGTTCCGCGAGCGCCTTGCCATCGCGATACACGGTCCCGTCGTGGATTCGCAGCGTTTGGCCCGGCGAGGCCATCAATCGCTTGATGAAGTCGTTGGGCGTGGGGATCGGCGGATCGAACACGACAATGTCGCCGTCGTGCGGTTTGGAGATACGATATTCGAACTCGTTGACCAAGAGAACGTCGTGAATCTGAAGCGTCGGTTCCATCGAACCGGACGGAATGTAGAAGGTACGAACCACGAACGTAATGAGAAAGAGGGCGACCAGGCCGGCCACGATGAAGGCGTCGAGATACTCGCGCATCGTGTCGACGAACGGTGGGCGGACCTCGCCGACCGCGGTCGTAACGATTCCGGCGGTGGTCGCGGTCTTGCGCAGGCTGATCGCGACGCGCACGACCGCAAACAGGCATATCAAACCGAGAAGTTCGAGCGGCGTCATTTCCTACAACCGACCCGCCGCTTAGCGGACGACCTTTTTCTCTTTGATTCGAGCGGCCTTGCCGATCTTATCGGACAGGTAGTAGAGCCGGCTGCGCCGGACGATGCCGCGGCGCGCAATCTCGATCCGTTCGAGGCGTGGACTGTGCAACAGATACGATTTCTCGACGCCGACACCGTGGGCGATGCGGCGCACGGTAACCGACTCGGCGGAGCCGCCGCCCTTGCGAACCGTCACCACGCCCTCGAACATTTGGACGCGCTCTTTTCCGCCTTCGACGACCTTGGAGTACACTTTAACGGTGTCTCCGGGACGAAAGTCGGGGACCGACGGTTTCCGTTGCTCCCGGTCGATCAAATCGATGACGTTCATGGCTTCCTTCGCAACCGCATACTAGAGCGACGCCGCCTCGTTGCACGAGCGGCCCCGCGATGACAACCCCCGGATTGTACCACGGGCGCCGAGCGAATTCAAACCGTCCTTCGCGGCCCCACGTCGTCCTTGGATCGCTCGCTTGCTTGCCCCGCTAGCCTTGATGCTGGAGGCGACCTATCGTCCCCGACGCGGCGTCAGTCGGCTAGATCGGGGCGCCGAGCCGCGGTTCGCGAACGCGACTGCTCGCGCCGCCAGGCCGCGATCTTCGCGTGATCTCCCGACAGTAAAACGGGCGGGACGTTGCTGCCCCGAAAGCTCGCCGGGCGGGTGTAGGCCGGCGCGTCGAGCAGGCCGTCCCCGAACGACTCGGATTCCAGCGAGGCGGCGCTGAGCGCGCCGTCGAGCAGCCGGATGGTCGCGTCGACGAACGCGAGGGCGGGAATCTCGCCGCCCGTCAGGACGAAATCGCCGAGCGAGAGCTCTTCGGCGCCGTAGAGCGCGGCAACGCGCTCGTCGATCCCCTCGTAGTGCCCGCAGACGACGATCACCCGATCGAGAGCTGCGAACCGGACGGCGTCGGACTGACGGAACGTCCGGCCCGAGGGCGTGGTGACCACGATCGCGCGCCGCTCCGCGGCGGGCGCCTCACGGAGGATGGCGTCGAGAACGCGCGCGATCGGTTCGAGCCGTAGCACCATACCCGGACCGCCCCCGAAGGGACGGTCGTCGGCCCGCTCGCCGGGGTCGAGCGCATCCAGCAGGTCGTGCAGCCCGAAACTGACCACCCCGCGCTCTTGCGCCCGGCCGAGAATCGAGAGGCCGAGCGCGGGCGCGAACAGCTCCGGGAAGAGCGTGATGATGTCGACGGTGAACACTATGCGGGATGTTCGACGTTCGCCGGTGGTTTGCCGCGCGCGCTCGCCGGCGCACGGGAACCCCCTTCGAGCGCGGCGTCGCAGCGCTCGAAGCGCGGCAGCCGCAAGCGGCCCTCGCGCTCTTCATCGACGTTCTGGCTTCCGAAACCGAGCCGGTGGCGCGCGCTGCCGCGTTCAACAAGTGCGCGGTTGCGCTGGTGACGCTCGAGCGTCGCGAGGAAGCGTACGCCGCGCTGTGCGACGCGCTGCGCGAAGATGCGCGTTGCGCGCCGGCGCTCGTCAATCTCGGTAATTTGCGGCTCGAGGACGGCGATGTCGCCGGCGCAATCGAGCGCTATCAAATGGCCATCCGCGCCGACGAGAACTATTCCGGCGCGCACCTCAACTTAGCGATTGCGCTTAAGCGCGCCGGGCGACGGGCCGAATCCGTGCGTCACTTGCGAATCGCTCGCCGCCTCGAGACGCGTCGCGGCGCCTGATATCGTCGACATATTCGAACAGCTGGGGTAGCGTGATCTCCTCGAGCGCGTTCTGGCGGACTCCCGTCGCGGAGCCGTCATCGCCTTCGTCGCGGAGGTAGCAACGGGACTCGACATCACCGGGGGGCTCGCTCAGGAACGAGACGGCGAAGCCTTTACCGACCGTCTCATCGTAGATCCTCATGGCAGCGGGATTGAGAATTTCGATCGAATGGGCGGCGTTGTTCGCATCGAAAATCGTGACGGTAAGATAGTCGCGGCTCGCGACCTCGATGGCACCGACGACGAACGAGTTTTTCGTCGAGAAGAATTCGTGGCCGCGCTTGTTCCGCGACGATATTTCGTAGAACACTCGATGCTGGACGAAGCGCCCCAATATCTTGCGCAGGGTCGAGATCGAGGCGAGCGTCTCCGTTCGGTTCCCGCGCGTATAAATGATCTTCAAGCGCCGTGTGCCGCCTTTGCGAGAATTTGCGCGCCGCCAAAAGGTGGACGACCAAGGTTGCACGACGGGATGTCCGAGCCCTCCGTCGAGCGGGGGCGCGAGCGGTAGGCCAGGAACGCAGCAGGCGATGCTCTCCGTACCCGACATGGCGATCGCCGGCGTCGTGGCGCTGCTCTTGTTCGGCCCCGACCAACTTCCGAAGGTCGCCCGCAAGGCGGGCGCGTTCGTGCGCGATATTCAGAACACGTCGCAGTCGTTCATTCGTGAGATGGAGCGCGCGGCCGACGAGCCGGAGCCCTACGAACCGCCGGAGACGCACGAAGCGGAGACTCCCGAAGCGGAGACGCCCGAACCCGGGGCGACGGAACCTGAGAGGCCGGGAGTGGAAACAGCCGTACCCGGGCCGGCCTCCGAGCCCCAGGCGCGCTCCTCAGAAGCCGGCTAGGCGGCGCCACAACGCGAGGACCGCGCGGACGTACGCTTGGGTCTCCGGATAGGGTGGTATCCCGCCGTACCGGGCGACGGCGCCCGCGCCGGCGTTATACGCACCCAGCGCGAGCGGGTATGCGTCGGGGCCGCGCGCCGCGAACGCTCGCAGCAGCCACGCTAAATGGTGGACGGTGCCTTCGATGTTGGCAATCGGGTCCCGCGGGTCGACGCCGAGGCCGCGCGCGGTACCGGGCATGAGCTGTCCCAAACCCAGCGCACCCGCCGGCGAGACCGCCTCGGTATGCCAGCCCGACTCAACCGCGACGAGCGCGACGGCGAGGCGAGCGTCGATGCCCTCGCGGTCTGCGACCGCAAGCAGCCGCTCCGCGAGAACCCGCGCCGATGCATCGTCCAGCGCCGGGTTGAAGGCGCGAACGGCAACGGCATAGCGGTCGACGAGGGACGCGGCTCGGCAGCAGTCCG
>JBDTCF010000149.1:0-14575 GCA_039923715.1 Vulcanimicrobiaceae bacterium | reverse complement strand
CGTTCGGGTACCGCGCATTCCCGATACGCCCGAGCGTCGCAATCTCGAGCGCCTGCGGAGCATCCGCGAGCTGGTCTTCGGCGCGCAGGACGGCGTGCTAACGACGCTCGGCATCACAACCGGCGTCGGCGGCGCGACCGGCGATCGCGCAACCATTCTGTTGACGGGCTTCGTCTCGCTGTTCGTCGGCGCCGTCTCGATGGGTGTCGGGCAGTATCTGGGTAGTAAGGCCGAACGCGAGGTCGTCGAACACTGGATCGATTTCGAGCGTCGCGAGATGGCCGAGAAGCCCGAAGAAGAGTTCGCCGAGCAACTCGCCTACTACCGGCTCAAAGGTTTCACGCCGACGGAAGGGCGCACGATCGTGAGCCGATTGACGAAGAATCCCGAGATATGGCTGCACGAAATGGTGCGCGACGAGTTCGGCATCGATCCCCGCGATGCCGAGGGGACGGGCATCGGCAGTGCGCTTGCGATGGCCGGCTCGTTCGTCGCCGGCGCGATCGTTCCACTGGTCCCGCACGTCTTCGCGCTCGCTCCGGTGACCGCGCTATGGCTGGGCCTCGTGCTCTCGGCAGTCGCGCTGTTCGCCGTCGGCGCTGTCGCGGGAAAGCTGGCTCACCGGAACATCTGGCGCAAAGGTTTTGAAATCGTGGTTTGTGGCGCGATCATTTTCGCACTCGCCTACGTCGCCGGACGCTACGTCCCGCCGCTCTTCGGCCACAACGCCGTCGGCGGCCTATAGTTAGGCTGCGAGCGCAAACGAAAAGGAGCGCGATCGACGATCGCGCTCCGATGTAATGAATGAAGCCGAGGTTACTTGGTGGTCTTCTTGAGGGCTTTCTTCATGCTCTTGCCGGCCTTGGTCGACTTCGCGGCCTTGACGACTTTGACGTGCTTGGCAGCTTTCTTGGCGGACGTCTTCTTGCTGGCGTGCTTGGCGGCAGCCTTCTTGTGCGCGACGGCCACATGCTTGGTGGCATGGGTCGTGTGATGCGCCTTGGGGGTCGCGGCCATTGCGCTGCCGGTCGCGAGGAACGACGTAGCGATGAGCGTTGCGATGAACTTGTTCATAGTGTGACTCTCCTTTCCGCTGAGAGTACGCGCACCCGATTAGAGCGCGCGTCCGCAACCTAAACGCAGCGGTCCCCCGGAACGTTTCACCCCGCGGAACCGACTGGGCGGATCAGCCGGAGCACCCACCTGCCGCCGGCGGCTTCCACTTTCCGACCAGGGTGCGGGCGATGACCAGGCGCTGGATCTGCTGGGTTCCTTCGTAGATCTGCGTGATCTTGGCGTCGCGCATCATCCGTTCTACGGGGTACTCGGTCGAATAGCCGAAGCCGCCTAATATCTGGACCGCGTCCGTCGTGACGCGCATGGCCACGTCGCCTGCCTTGAGCTTGGCCATCGCCGCCCAAAGCGTGATGTCCACAGCGTTCTCATCGCACTTGCGGGCCGATTCATAGAGCAGCAGCCGGGCCGCTTCGACATCGGTCTTCATGTCGGCCAGCATGAACTGCAGGCCCTGTTGCTGGCCGATCGGCTTGCCGAACGCCATTCGTTCCTGAGCGTACTTCGTCGCGTACTCGAGCGCGCCGGTCGCAATTCCAAGGGCTTGCGCCGCGATCCCGGGGCGCGACTTGTCGAGCACTTTCATAGCGGTCTTGAAACCGGTTCCTTCATCGCCGAGCCGGTTTTCGGCGGGCACTTCGCAGCCGTCAAAAACCAGTTCGACGGTCGGCGAACCGCGAATACCCATTTTTTTCTCGAGTTTCCCAACGCGGAAGCCCGGGAAGCCTTTCTCGACGATGAAGGCGCTGATACCGTTAGGCCCTTTTGCCGGGTCGGTGACGGCGAACACGCAGATGATGTCGGCGACGCTGCCCTGCGTGATCCAGATCTTCGTCCCATTCAAAACGTAGCTGTCGCCCTTGCGTTCGGCGCGACAGCGCATCGAGCCAGCGGCATCGGAGCCGCTGCCGGCTTCGGTTAGCGCGTAGGCGGCCGTCCACTCGCCGCTGGCGAGCTTCGGTAAGTACTTCGACTTCTGTTCGTGCGAGCCGGCGATCAAGATCGGCAACGCACCCAGTTCTTGTACCGCGACGATCAAGGCGCTGGCCGCACACGCCTTCGCAATTTCTTCGACGACTTTGACGTAGGTAACGAACGAGCCACCCAACCCGCCGTACTCTTCGGGAAACGGGATCCCGAGCAGTCCATTTTCGGCAAACTGCTTTTGTACGTCCCAGGGGAACTCGCCCTGTTCGTCGATCTCGGCGGCGCGCGGCGCGACCTTGTCGGCCACGATCTGACGCACGGTTGCGAGAATCAGGGCCTCGTCTTCGTCGCTCTGGGTGGGGGTCGCTACTGCCATTCCGATGTTACTCCGGTCTTACGTCTTGGGGAGTCCGAGCGCTTCGCGCCCCTCGTCCGGCGGCCCCGCGTGCCCGCTCCCCCTCAGCCCGGTCTGCATCCCCAATTCGGGAAACGCGCGGGCGACTTTCGCCAGGAGATAGTCGCCGTAGGTCCCCACGAACGCGTGGACGCTCGCTCCGTCCCAGCGCTGCCGCGTGCCGTCCTCGCCCGAGAAGGGAGCGACGGCGCGCACAACGGCGTCAAAACCGGGGTCGAAGAAGAACGGGAACGATAAGCGTTCGCCCGCGCCGGCGTTGCGAACACGATGTGGCGTGGAGCGGTAACGCCCGCCGGTCATCCGCTCGAGCATGTCGCCCACGTTGCAGACGAACGCGTCGCCCAGCGGCGGCACGTCGAACCATCCGCGCGGGGTTCGCACCGCCAGGCCGGCGCCGCCGGCCTCCGACAGGATCGTCAAAACGCCGTAGTCGGTGTGCTCGCCAACGCCCCACTCCTTCTCGCCCTCGCGGGTCGCGGGGTAGCGAAAAACGCGAAAGAGGATCAGCGGTTCGCGCATTTCGCGCTCGGCGAAGTAGTCCGGCGCGAGTCCCAGCCCGACGGCAACCCCGCGCATCAAGGCGTGCCCCAAGCACGTCATCGCTTCCAGATACGCAAGGACGGTCGCGCGCAGGCCGTGCGGCTGCCGCGGGAACAGATTTGCGCCAAAAAGGGGGATTCCGGCGCGAACGTGCGGCTCGTCCGGGCCGAGTTCGCTGCCGAAGTAGAGACCTTCTTTGCGGTCGGGGCGTCCCGACGTCCGTTCGGCGCCTAGTGGAAAATAGCCGCGCCAAGCGCGCCCCGCACGTTCCATTCGGATGGCTAACTTTTCTTCAAGCGAGAGCGCGAAAAACGCGCGCGACTCGCGCGCCAGCGCGTCGCGCAGCCCGCGGTCGATCCCGTGGCCGACGATCGTGAAAAAGCCCCACTCGCGGCAGGCCGCGTCGATCGCGGCGCCGACCGCGAGCGTGTCCCCGCCTTCGAGCAGCGGCGAGATATCGACCACGGGGAGTTCCGCGCTTTGCATTACCGAAGGATTTCGCCCGCGGCGGCCGTTATCTTGGACGCATGGACAAAGTCGTGCTCGATCCCGGGGAGGCGATCGCGGACATTCCCAACGGCGCTTCGCTCGCCGTCGGCGGGTTCGGGTTGTGCGGCATTCCCCACGTGCTGATCGCGGCGCTCCTAGCAAGCGGCGCGACCGACCTGGCGACCGTATCGAACAACTGCGGGGTCGATGGTTGGGGGCTCGGCGTGTTGCTGGATGCGCACCGCCTGCGCCGGACGACCGGTTCGTACGTCGGCGAAAACAAGGAGTTCGAGCGGCAGTTCCTAGCCGGCGAACTGGAAGTCGAACTCGTGCCTCAGGGCACGCTCGCCGAGCGGCTCCGCGCCGGCGGCGCGGGCGTCGCTGCGTTCTACACGCCCACCGGTGTCGGCACGCAGGTCGCGGACGGTGGGCTCCCCTGGCGCTACGCGCCGGACGGTTCCATCGCGATCGCTTCGCCGAAAAAGGAAACACGGCGCTTCAGCGAGCGCGACTACGTCATGGAGGAAGGGATCGTCTGCGATTTCGCGCTCGTGCGTGCCAGCATCGGGGATCGGCACGGCAACCTCGTCTACGAAAAGTCGACGCGCAACTTCAACCCGCTGTGTGCAACGGCGGGGGCGATCACGATCGCCGAGGTCGAGGAACTCGTCGAACCCGGCGCGATCGACCCCCGCGATGTGCATACGCCTGGCATTTTCGTGCAGCGGGTCGTGCCCGTCGGCCGAGCCGGCAAACGGATCGAACGCATCACGACGCGTAAACGGGAGAATGGCTGATGGCGCTCTCGCGCAAGGAACTCGCTCGGCGCGTCGCGCTCGAACTTCGCGACGGTGCATACGTCAATCTCGGCATCGGATTGCCGACGCTGGTCCCGAACTTCGTACCTCCCGAGATCACCGTCGTGCTGCAGAGCGAGAATGGGATTCTCGGCTTCGGTCCGTATCCGTACGTGGGTGAAGAAGATCCGGACTTGATCAACGCAGGCAAGGAAACCGTAACGGTGCTGCCGGGTGCCGCCTTTTTCGACTCGGCTACGTCGTTTGGGATGATTCGCGGCGGACACATCGATTTGGCGGTGCTCGGCGCGATGCAGGTCTCGGCGCAAGGCGATCTGGCGAACTGGATGATTCCCGGCAAGATGGTCAAAGGGATGGGCGGCGCCATGGACCTCGTGCACGGCGCGAAGCGCGTGATCGTCATGATGGAACACGTCGCTCGTGACGGCGGTCACAAAATTGTCGAACGCTGCACGCTGCCGCTTACCGGGCAACGCGTCGTCGACCGCGTCGTGACCGATCTTGCGGTCATCGACGTCACGTCGCGCGGGCTCGTTCTGCGCGAACTCGCCCCGAACGTGCGCATCGACGACGTTCGTGCGGCGAGTGGTTCTACGCTCGTCCTCGAGGGTGCGCCGAAGATCATGTCTTTTGGCTGAAGGTAGTTCGACACGTCATTGACCGGTTGGGGGACGGAGGCTTTGAGGGGCACAGGCGCGGAAGGAACCGGCTGATGCGTCACCCGGCGAGCGGTCCGTTCGTCCCACCCAGTGCGCCCCAGGCGCGCCCGGGCGGCGCATTGCGGATGAGCCGGCTGCTCGGCTTCGCGCTCATCTTGCTGGCGGCGTGCGTCGCAGCGATCGTTGCGCACGTTGGGATCGACGTTGCGGGCGACTACCTGCTCTCGCACGACACCTACGACTTCGTCCCGCATGGCTCGCGCGCCGTGGTGATGTTCGGCGCGATCGTGGTCGGCTTGACCGTCCTCGCACACCTACTGGGGGCGGCCTGCGAGGATGCGCGTGGAAGCTCTTCGCTCGCTCACACGCTCGGAGCGCTCGCGCGGCGTTCGCCCGCGCTGCTCATCGGGCGCATCGTCGTGCTCACGCTGCTGGTGCTGTGCGCCATGGAGTGGGTCGACGTCGTCGCGAGCGGTCAGCACGTCGACGACCTCGGGGACCTTCTCGGGGGTTCGGTTGCGCTCGGCCTGACCGTCACCTTCGTCTGCGGCCTGCTCGCCGGCGTGGGCGTTCGCACGCTGATCGCGTGGCTGGGGGCTTCGCGGCACCTCCTCGTGGCCGCACTCGTGGCTTTCCTTCGCGTCACGCGCACCCGTCCCACGACGCTTCCCATTGCTTCCCGCGTGGCTCGCGCCGCGCAGACCTGCGTCGCCGCCGCGCTCGCGCGCCGCGGCGCCAAACGAGGACCGCCCCAAGGTCTCCGAGTTCGCTCCGCGCTCGCGTAAGCGAGCGCACTCGGTTCCTTGCGCACTCGAATCGGCGCGCCCGCCGGGCGCGACCACCTGGAGCAATTTCATGTTCGTTTCACCGTTTATCGCCAATGCCGCACGCGGGTTGGCGGTCTGCGCGATCGTTGCGGCGTTTGCTGCGTCCGTAGCGACTCCGTCGGTTTCGGCTAGCACGCTCACCGGCACGGCGCGCGGCACCGTCGTGGCCTCGGATGGTACGCATGTTGCCGACGCGACCGTTACCCTGCGCTCCGGAGCGCGAACTTACTCGGCAAGAACGAGTCCGACCGGCGCGTTCGTCCTCGACGACGTCCCCGCCGGCACCTACGCGCTCGAGGCTTCCGCGAGCGGCTACACTACGCTGAAGGAGCGGACGGTGGAGGTCACGGCAGGTGGAACGGCCAGCCTCGAACTCGTCCTATCGCGCCAGACGCTGACTTCGCTGACGACGATCGGCCAGGTCCGGGCCAACGGCGCGCAGACGCTCTCGGCGTCGTCGGCACCGAGTACGGAGCTCAACGCGCAGACCTTCGCCGCGCAGGGTTATACGCGCGTCAGCGACGTTCTGGACGGCGCGCTGTCGACCACCGTGTTGCGACCTCTCGGCGGCGGCGCAAACAGCCCGGCCGTCGTCGCCCTGCGAGGTCCCGATCCAACCGAAACACTGGTTGACATCGACGGACACGAAGTCAACAATGGCAACTCCGGCGACTTCGACCTCTCGCTCCTGGACCCGGCCGACTTTCAAAGCGTCCAGATCGTCTACGGCATTGCCCCGTCATCGCTCGTCGGCCCCAATACGCTCGGCGGCGCGATTAACATTCGCACCATCGAACCGACGACAACGCCGCACGGATTTGCCCGACTGTCCGGCGGTTCGTATGCTACGTTTCTCGAAACGCTTCAGGCGACGGGCACGCGGGATCGTCTGGGATACGCATTTTCGCTGCATCGGACCACCTCCGCCGGCGAAACGAACAACCAAACGGTGGTCGACTCGGCGGGCGATAGTTCGAACGTCGGTAGCGCGGTCAACGCCTCTACGGCGCTTGCGAAGGTGCGCTACGGTTTAGGTGGCGGCGACGGATTCGTCGACTTCACGCTACGCGCTCAGAGCGTGTACCGCGATCTCTCCGCCGCACTAACCTCGATTGTCCCAGCGGGCGCGAGTGGGAACAACGATCGCTCCGCGGCGAGCGACGGCGCCGCATCGAGCTACGATAGCTTTGCAGGTTCCTCGCTTCAGGCGCACAACGTCGCTTACGGTTTCGATTTGCAGGTGCCGCTTGGAGGTCGCGACTCCGAGGGCATCGTGCCGACCACGATGCTCTTGCGGCATCTGACGTCCTCCGTTTCGCAGTCCGTCTTTGGACCGGCGGCCGATACCTCGCCGTACTTGTACAACGACCGCGATCTCGTCGGGGACGATACGCTCGAATTCGATCGCCAATCGGCGAAGGACTCGCTCTCGCTCAAGCTTGACCTACGGACCGAAAACCTCAACACCGATTTCGTCGCAGGACTCGGGCACGATCAATCAATCGGCCGCCTTCCGTTTGCCGATACCTTTGCCGGATCGAGTCCTTCCGGCGGGTCGGCTCCTTCGAGCATCGCGCTTGGGCAGACGCAGCGTTCGATCGCCCTCCGGTACTCCTTGGACCCGACGGCGAAGATTCACTACACGTTCGCGACGTACTACAGCGACTTCAGCACGTTCGGCACGAGCTTCGATCCGCGCGCCGGATTCGTCTGGACGCCCAAGGCGGATTCGGTGCTGCGTTTCTCCGTCGGAACGACCTTTCAATCCCCGCAGCTTACCGAGTTGTACCTTCCTCCAAACCTCCCGCCGCCGGTGAACGGGTACATCAGCGTCGGCAACCCCAACCTCCGTCCCGATCACGCGACCGAGTACGATCTGGGTTACGAGCACCTCTTCGGAACTTCCAGCCGACGTACGCACGTCGCGATCGATCTGTACCGCACGAACCTGCGCACGCCCTCGACAACCTACTTTCCACCGACGACGTGCGGATCGTCGCCGGGAAGCAAGCCGAATTGTTTGAGTTTCCCCGTGAACGTGGGAGGCGCGGTCTATCAGGGGATGGAGCTGCGCGCCGACCGGGACCTCGCCGCGCACACGACGCTGCACGCGACCTATGGCGTCGACAGCACGTTCGTCTCGTCAGTCCCGGCGTTCGTTAGCGATGGTTCGATCGTAGTAGGTTTGCAGAGCCTCGGCGTTCCCTTGCACAAGGCTACGCTCTCGCTAGAGCACAGCCCCGCGACCGGCCTCGCGTATTTCGGCGGCATCGCGTACGAAGGTCAGTACAACGAACTCAATCAGCCGCCGTTCGCAACGCTCCGGGCGGGTCTCACTTGGCACGCCGGCCGGTTCGACGTCGGCCTATCCGGCACGAATCTGACAAACGTTTACGACGACAAGTTCACAAGGGTGGGAGCCGGGGTGCCGTACGGGGGGAACCCGACCGACGCCTACGTCCTCGGCGGCCGAACGATCACGCTCTGGGTGACGCGCCACTACTAGCGACGCCACCGTCGCGGAACTGGGTCCAGTAAAGGCGGGAGTACGTCCCGCCGCGTGCCAGGAGTTCCGTGTGGGTGCCGCGCTCGACGATCCGGCCGGATTCGACGACGAAGATGACGTCGGCCGAAAGGATCGTCGAGAGGCGGTGCGCGATCACTAGGCTCGTGCGGCCGCGCATGACCGTTTCGAACGCTTCGTGGATCGCGGCTTCGTTCTCGGAGTCGAGTTGGCTCGTGGCCTCGTCGAGGATGAGAATGCGCGGGTCCTTCAGTAGGACGCGCGCGATCGCCAGGCGCTGGCGTTCGCCCCCAGAGAGCTTGTGGCCGCGCTCGCCGACGACGGTCTCGTAGCGCTCCGGCAGGGTCGCCACGAAGGCGTGAACGTTCGCGGCCTTCGCAGCGGCGATCAGGTCTTCGTCGCTCGCGTCGGGCCGGCCGTATCGTAAATTGCTGGCGATCGTGTCGTGGAAAAGGTAGGTCTCTTGCGTGACGATTCCGATGTGAGCGCGGAGCGAGGCCAGATCGAGCTCGCGCACGTCGCGTCCATCGACGTGGACGGCGCCCGCTTGCGGATCGTAGAAACGCGGAACGAGTTGCGTGATCGTCGTCTTGCCCGCCCCCGAAGGGCCTACAAAAGCTGCGACTTGGCCCGGCGCGATGTGAAAATCGACGCCTTCGAGCACGGGCCGTTCCGGAACGTAGGCAAAGCGGACCGCCTTGAACCGAATGTCGCCCGCGACGTCCGCAATGGTGGCCGGCGGCAAGGCGCCCTCAGGTGGCGCGCCTTCGGGCTCCATGTCGAGATACTCGAAGATACGTTCGAAGACAGCCAGCGCGCTCACGATCTGAACTTGAATCCCGGCGAGCGACGAGGCCGGCCCGTAAAGCCGTCCGAGCAAGACGACAAACGCCACGATCGTTCCGACCGAGAGGCCGTGGTAGATGGCGAGCCAACCACCGCCAAACCAGACGATCGCGGGACCGATCACCACCATCGCCGCGATCGCGGCGATGAACCAGCGCCCGACCATCGCTAGGCGAATCTCGAGCCCCATCAATTCGGTCCCGGCCGCGTAGAAGCGCCGGCGTTCGAACGCTTCGCGCACGAACGACTTGATCAGCGTGATCCCCGAAATCGACAGCGTTTCTTGGGTGATGCTTTCGATTTCGTCGCGTTTCTCGCGCGTCTGCTTGCGAATCGCATACATCCGCCGGCCGACTGGCGCCAGCGGGAGGATCATGAACGGAACCACGGCCAGCGCGATCAACGCCAACACCCAGTTCAAAACGAACATGATGACGACCGTCGTCGCCATCGTCGCGACGTTGGTGACTACCGACACGAGCGTTCCGGTCACGACGTTGTCGATGTTGTCGACGTCGCTCGAGACGCGGTTCATGATCTCGCCCGTCTTGGTGCCGGTGAAGAAAGAAATAGGCATGCGGTGGAGGTGGGCCACCAGGCTCGTGCGGATGTCGCGCATGATGCCCTCGCCGACCAGCGAGTTGAGGTAGCCTTGGTAGACGCCGATCAGTCCCCCCAAAAGGGCCGAGACGACCATCCCGCCCACGTCGAGCGCGACCCCGCGCAGGTCACGGCTGGCAAGCGCCCCGTCGATCAGCCACTTGGTAAAAACCGGAGGCGCTAGGCCGAGGACCGCTGCCACGAGGATGCAGACGAAGACGGTCGCTTCCTGCCGCCAGTACGGCACAAAGAACGCACGAATCCGCCGCCAGTCGACTCGCCGCAGCATTTGCGGCCGCTCTGGACTGAACATACTCGACCACATCAGGTGGACTGGCGGACCGCCTAGCATCGTCTCGTTCTAACCCACCCCGAGGGCCAAGGGCTGCGAAGGAATCGAAGACCACGGTCAGCACCATCGAACGAACCGTAGCTCGCGCGCGTCCCCGGAGGTTCTGAAATGGCTCGTCCACTACTCCCGCTGCTCGTTTTCGGCATCCTGGTCTGCGCTCGCCCATCGGTCAGAGCCGCACGGCGATCAGTTAACGAATGAAATCTACGTAGGTTCGATCGAGGTCGCGAACGGAGCGGCAGCCGAGGAGTTTTAGGGTGCGTTCGATGTCGGTGCGGACGATCTCGAGTGCGCGGCTGACGCCGGCTTCGCCGGCGGCGGCGAGTCCGTAGGCGTACGCGCGGCCTATCAGCGCCGCCCGCGCGCCCAGGCAAAGAGCTTTGACGACATCGCTGCCGCGACGGATACCGCCGTCCAGCAGCACCTCCGCGCGCCCGTTTACCGCGGCGACGATTTCCGGCAAGACGCGAAGCGTTGCGGGTGACGAGTCGAGTTGCCGTCCCCCGTGATTCGATACGACGACGGCGGCCGCGCCTGCCTCGATCGCGCGTTTTGCATCGTCGCCCGTAAGGACGCCCTTGATCACGACGGGTCCGCGCCAGGCGTCGTGAATCCATTCCAGATCGCGCCAGACCACGGCCGCGCTCGCGAGCGCGGTCGTCACATCGACGAGCGAAAGCGGTCCCTCACCCGGAATCACGACGTTGGGCAACCTCGGAACTCCGCCGTCACGCAAAAACGCCGTTAGCCAGCCTGGATGCGACAACAGCTCGGGCAGAAACGGAGCCTTGGAGAGTGCGTTGCCACTCATGAGCGGGATCATCCCGTTGCGATAGTCGCGTTCGCGGAGTCCTACGACCGTCGTGTCGATGGTAACCACCAGCGCTGAGAATCCCGCCGCACGCGCCCTCGCGATCGCCGTTTCTGCGGTTTCGCGGCCGCCAACCAGATACAACTGATACCAGGCCGGGCCGAGGGTAGCTCCCTTGACGTCCTCCAAACGGTGCCCTGAGAGCGTCGAAAGGATGTATCCCGTGCCGACGCGACCGGCGGCGCGCGCCGCGCCACATTCTCCGTCGGGATGCATGATGCGACTGTAGCCGACCGGCGCGAGCAGCGCGGGGATGGAGAACTCCGTGCCGAGCACCGTCGTGCTCAAATCGCACGTCGGAACGGGAACGGCGTGGCGCGGACGAAACGTTACCGTCTCGAAGGCGCGGCAGTTTTCGCGCAAGGTTATCTCGCCCTCGGCGCCGCCGTCGATGTAGTCGAAGACGGCTCTCGGCACGCGCCGGCGAGCAACCCGGCGCAAGTCCTCGACGTTGACGACGCGCGGTGATGCGACCGAACGCATCGCGCGCTTGCCCGGTTTCATATCAGTCATGGGCGCCCTCAAAGATCGGGAGCGTGACGACGAAGCGCGAACGATCTTCCAAGACGACCTCGCCGGCGTGCGAACGCGCGATCCAGCGACAGATTGCGAGCCCCAGCCCGTTGCCGTCGGAATCGGCGCCTTTTGCGAACCGCTCGAACAGGTGGGCGCGGGTCGCGTCGTCGACGCCCGTTCCGTCGTCCTCGATCTCGAGCCGCGCGAGACGACCGCCGGCCGCGATGCGGATGTCGATTCGGGAACGTGCGTGTCGGATCGCGTTACCGAGCAGGTTCCGTAAGAGTTGCCGAAGGCGTCGCTCGTCGCCGTCGACGATGACGCTTTCGAGCGCGAGTTCGAACGCGACCCCGCGTCCGCGGGTTTCCGAATAGGTTTCGCCGACGACCGCGTGGGTGAGAGCCGCCAAATCGACCGGTTCGCGCGCGAGCGCGCGTGCGTTTGGATCGCGCGCGAGCGTCAACAGGTCGCCGATTAGGTCGCTGGCTTCGAGGGCGGCTGCGGCGGCGACCCGAAGCGCGCGACTTTGTTCGTCCGGGCCGGCCCCGGCGGCGGCTTGCGCGACGCTCGCAATCGTTCCGAGCGGTGTCCGCAGTTCGTGTGCGGCGTCGGCAGCGAACTGCGCCTCGCGAGCCCGCGAAAGGGCGAGCGGATGAACGGCGGCGCGCGCCAGCGCGTACGAAATCGCTCCCACCGCGAGCGCCAGCGCGAGATCGAGCGCGCCGACGCTCAGCGCCACGCTGCGCAACGCGAGCGCAAGGCCGATGCGGCCTTCAGGGGTCGAGAGCGCCGGGCCTAGCGTCGCGCGATAACTCCCCGCGATCAGCACGTACGCAAGCACGCTGAGTGCGAGGATCACGATCAGGAACACGCCGAGGAACGAGAGGGTCAAGCGAACGACGGTCGTGCGCTCGTCGGCCGGCTTCGTAAGCCTCAACTGGCGTGTGGCGACTCCTCGACCAGTTTGTAGCCGATGCCCCAAACGGTCTTGATCGACGCATTCGCTTCGCGCGCGCGAAGCTTGCGGCGCAACTGGCTCACGTACACGTCGACGATATTGCTCGACCCACCGAAGTCGTAGTCCCAAATCCGCTCGAGGATTTGCGTTCGGCTCAGCGTGATCCCGCGGTTTCGGGCGAACAGCTCGATCAGGCGGAACTCGGTCGCCCCGAGTTCGAGCGTTTCCCCGGCGACCGTCACACTGCGGGCCAGGGGGTCCACGGCCAGGCCACCGACGACCAAAGCGCTCGAGCGCGCGGGGCGGTCCGAGCGGCGCAGCAGCGCCCGCAGCCGCGCGTTCAGTTCGTCTTCGGCAAAGGGCTTGATGAGATAGTCGTCGGCGCCGCAGTCGAGGCCGCGAACCCGGTCTTCGACCGCGTCGCGCGCCGTCAGGATCAGCAGCGGCGTATCGATCGCCTCGGCCCGAGCGGCCCGGCAGATGGCAAAGCCGTCGCGCTTGGGGAGGACCACGTCGACGATGGCGGCGTCGTAGGTGCCGCGCAGCAAGTACTCCAGGCCGGCTTCGCCGTCGACCGCGAGGTCGACGGCGAACTTCCGGCGCTCGAGCATCGTCTTGATTGCCCCGGCGATCTCGACGTTGTCCTCGACCACAAGTATGCGCATCGTCTTTACAGTCTAGCAGGCCAGGGGAAGCCGAACGTTACGGCCCCCCCGAGCGTGTCCCGGCTGGGTTGGTTCAAGTAGTGGCGGTATTCGAGAATCGCCCGTGCGTGACGCGTCACCTGAGCCCCTCCATACACGATCAAGTCGCGGCCGGCGGTCTGGTTGGCGGCCGCGTCGTAGCGAGCCGCCAAGTAGGCATGCGGCGTCGGATAGTACTTCGCCCGGAAGAATCCGCCGCTCGACCCGACAACCGTGCCGGCACCGTCGGCATCCTCGTCCCGGCCGTACCACTGCTCGGCGGTAAGGTCCCACTTCCCAATCTGCGTGCGCGCTCCCAGGCCTAGCCGGCCGTAGCCGTCGGTGAAGGCGGACTTACCGACCTCGGTGATCGAGCGGTCGCCAACGAGTCCTTCTTCAAAAATCTCGAACTTCGGCGCCAGCGCGAGGTGGGTGAAGAGTCCGAATTCCGGTTGGGCCGCGAAGGTCGCCTCACCGGTTGCCACCGGCTTTCCGCCGTACGCCGCACCTTTGTACTCACCGAACGCGAGGGTCGTCGCGAAGCGGGCGTTCCCGACTTGGCGCTCGGCCTCGAACCCGATGCGCGGCGAAGCGAGCGTGAGATCGTTCAGTCCGACGCGCGTGTTGACGTATCCGTATCCGGTAAGGTCGTCGAGGCGCTGTCCGGGCGACTGGACCAGTGGAAGTTCGACGTAACCAGCGCGATAAAGCGACTGCGTGTGTTCGTTGTACGTCGAAAGGTAGCCAAGATAGAGCGCCGAGGGTCCGCTGCCGGCGCCGAGGTTGTAGTGGATGAAGGCGTGGATCGCACCGATGTTTGCGTCGGACAAAAGCACGCCGCCCGGGGTCCAGCGCCGGCTTCCCGCGGCTGGGTCTTGCTCCCACTCCATCTGGTAGCGTAGCGCGACGCCGGTCGTTCCGTGCACCGGGACGCTCTTGGGCAGGCGATAGCCGTGGTTGCGAAAGCTGTTCCCGAACGCGTTGAGTTCCGGCAGCACCGAATGGCACGCGCCGCACGTCATGTGGTAACGCTGCGCGAAGAGCGGAATCGCCTCGGCCGGAGCGCGTCCGGCAAACACGCCGGCGACGAGAAGAAGCGCGCTGACTCCGGTACGTGCGAGCATGCTACTTGACAACGATCGCTCCTCGCATCGGAGCACCATAGTGATGGAAGCAACCGAAGATGTAGGTGCCGGCGACATCGGCGACGAGCGTTTGCGACGACGCGCCGGCCTGTAGGTCGCCGCTGCTGAAGCCGCCCGAGAGCGTCGCGCCGCTCTGCGAGAGCGCGCTCGTCGTGAACGGGAAGCCGCTCGGAAACGTCTTGGCGGCGATCGAGGTGGCGGTGTGCGCGAAGCCGTCGCTATTCGTGAAGCGAAGGGTCGTGCCGACGGCCACCATCGCGACCAGCGGGGCGTAGCCACCACCCGTTCCGGCCGGTGTCGGGCCGGGCGCGTGAAGGGTGAGGTTGACGTC
>JBDTCF010000148.1:0-4407 GCA_039923715.1 Vulcanimicrobiaceae bacterium | reverse complement strand
GCCGAATCCGAACTTCGCCCAGAACTCGCTCGCCGGCGCGTATCTCGACGGCCCGGTCAACTTTGCGGGCGGCGAACGCTCGCTCGAAACGTTGCACCTGCGCTACGACCAACCGAACAAACTCTATCTATCGTACGAAGAACACTTGGTCGGCGATCACGGATACGCGGTGTTCTCGATGAATCCGATCACTCGCCCGCAGAAACAGTACAACCTGCTCGCGTCGACGACGCTCTCACCGGCTATGGCGCTCGGGACGTTCGTGCAAGAGAGTACGTTCCAACACGGTCTGAGCCGGCCGCTCTCGGCGAGCGCTTATGCGTCGGTCGGAACGACGATCTCGCTGCGACACTCGTTCGTCGGGATCGGAACCAACAACTTTTACTCGAGCCTGCTCGCGCAGCCGGACCTCCACCCAGGGTATGGCGGCCAGCTTTTTTACGGCGACGTCGCGCACTATTGGAACCCAGATCATCCCTTCTTCGGAGGCTTGGGCTGGAACGGCTGGGACACGCAAGTCGGGAAATTCCCGCTCTACTACCGGCTGCGCAGCGGCATCGGTGAAGCCTACGACCAGTACGGCGAACAGTACTTCGGAGGCGTGTTGTATCGCGCCCTGTGGTACCACTACACCGGGGGAACGTTCTACACGCCGGCGTTCAAGCTCGGCGGCAAAAGCGTGCCCGGGAACAAGGCGTTCTACCTCAACGCCGTCTTCGACAAGCAGCGCACGTGGTACACCGTGCCGCACCACGTCGACGCAGCCAACACGACCTTCTCGCTGAGTCGGAGTTTTGGGACCAAGATTGCGAGCTACTTGGCCTACAACATCGCTAACGTCGGCGACTTTTACAATGGCGCGCTGCAATCGAGCGCCTATCCGCCGGGCAGCCTGTACTACATCGTCAACGGCAAGCTCGTGAAGAACCCGTTCCCCGACTACGTCGCCTTCCGCGGATTCTCGACTACGCGCGCGCTCAGCGCCGGTCTCGCGTACACGCCTTCGTACTACTTCCAGACGTTCGTCAACCTGCGCAAGAGCAACGACTGGCCCGAACCGATTCCCCCGACCGGATACAACATCTACTACGTGGGGCGACCGCCGTACGAACTTGACCTCGACGCGCGGCTGCGCATCTCGCCGACGTTCGCAATCGAACTCGCGCGCTCGTATTACTTTAACTGGGGCGGTTACGCGAAGTGGACGCCCACCTATTACCTGCGGACGGGATTCTGATGCGTCGTCCACCAGCCCAACTGTGCCTAGCTCTGCTGGCGATCGCGGCTCTCTTCCCAGGCGCGCTCCTGGCCGCGCCCCCCGTCGCGGGTCCGACCCCCGCGCCGCTGGCGTCGCCCGGCACGCCCGGCGGCCTGCCCAGCGCCGGGCCATACACCCCGCCCCCGCCCACCCCCGGCGCGCGGACTTCCCCGAGCGCCGTGCCGAGCGCGGTCGGGATGCCGAGCGCAACGCCGACGGGAGCGCTGGTGAAGTATTCGGGACAGTTGCTCGACGTCCGGGGCGGATTCGTGTTCTTCACCTCGGGCGACGGCTTCCGGCTCGCGCCCAACGTGACGACCGTCGACTACAAGACCGGCAAGCCGACCTCGCGGCCGGCCGAGACCGGCCTCTACGCCGTTGCGACCTTCACCCCGAACGGCGAGGTCGTGCAACTCGCAATCTCGCCCGCCCCCGTCCTGGCGGAGGCCTCCTACGAGGCGGTCCGTCCCTTCGTGGTACTCGGTTCGACGACGGTCGTCAATCCGGAGCTGGCGCCAGGGAAGGAAGCCTTGAGCGGGCGTCCGGTGCCCGTGACCTTCACCGTCCTCGTGCCGCCCACGACGAAGCTCGACCAACCGGTCTACATCGAAACCGACAAAGGCAACTGGGATCCGCAGCAGTACAAACTGGACCGCATCGACGCCCTGCACTTTCGCGTGACGCTGCGCTTGGATTCGGGAACGCACTTCTTGTACCGGTACTCGCGGGGCTCGGCAACGACGATCGAGCGAAATCGGAGCGACATGGAAGTCCCTCCGCGCAACTTCTTCGTCAAAGAACTCGACGTGTACAACCAAGACGACACGGTCTATCACTGGGCCGACGATCCCGTGAACGGCGGCGGCAGCACGAACCCGGGCCCCGACAACGTCCCGACGCCGTTCAGCGCGAATCCGTTCCCCTTCCCGACCCCGCCGATCCCGCCGGGGAAGGGCGGGCTCCCCTCACCGCCACCAATCGGACCGCCGCCCCCGCTGCCGACTCCGCATTAGCGCGAACCTTCGGGTCGTTGCCGATTCTTTTGAGGAGGGTCGGCTTCGGCGCCGAAGGAGCCGCTGGACACCTCATGCGACCATGGATCGCCCCGCTTGCCGCCGCGGCTCTCCTCGGAGGGCCTGTTCCCGCCTGGGCTGCAGCGAGCGGTCGCGTCGACGTGCGGGCTGCGCACGTCGAGATGTACATCTACCCGCTCGCGCTTCGCGCCCGCGGCGGCGTGGTCGTTCGCATCGGCGGCCGCACGATCTCCGCCGACGAAATCACCTACGATCTCAACAAGAACCACCTGATCGCGCGTGGCGACGTGCGCGTCGCGAATGGAACCGGGACGCTCGACGCGATCGCGTACGCCCTCGACGTGCCACAGGACGACGCGACCCTCGTTCGCGTCGGCAACTTACCGGCCACCTACCACGTTCGCGGGGGCGACGCCGGCGTGCCGCGCGAGGGTCCACCCGAAGCGGGAACGTTCGCGACCCCCGATTTCAGTAGCTCGCGGCCGTATCTGCGCGGCCCGCACGCCGTCCTAACCCCGAACGTCGGCGTCCGTTTTACGCCCGTTCGGGTCGCCACCGAAGCCGGCGGCGCGTATGTCCCCTCGCCGACGTTTCTGTACGCGTTCGCGACGAATCCGAGTTTTACCGCACAGGCGCTGCCCGGTGCGACGTTCGACCAGCCGTACAACATCGTCGGGAGCGCGCATTCGCTGCTCGCCGCACACGTTCGCTACGACACCGTCGCCGGCGCGACGGTCGGTTTCGACGAGCACCTGGTTGCAGGCACGAAGGCGTACGCGGTTGGTTCGGTGCTGCCGTTCGTTTCGCGCGGCCGCTTCGACCTCAACGCCTTCGAACAACTGACCTCGACGCTGACCCAACAACTCCAGGGGACGCACTTCGCCGGCAACGACTACGCGCAGTACCAACTTGCCCTCAACGCGCGCAAATCGACGACCTCGCTCGTGCTGCAGCAAAGCGGCGGCACGCAGACGGACGACCTCCGAATCAGGTCCGTCTTCCGACAACTTGGCCGACTCTTCAACTACCAGCTAACCGCCGGGGTCGGCTACGATCGCTCGCCGGGAATGCTGCCGTATAACGCGGATTTCCGTACCACGCTCGAAGCGTACCTCGAAACCCCTTCGTTGCACGGTCCATTCCGCACCACGCTGCAGCCGTCGGTCGACTTCGCAACCTCCATCTACAACTTTCCGCGACAGCGCGGCTCCCAGACATACCGGGTCGCGGTGTCGCGCAGCGTGAGCCCCGCGCTCTCGTTTTTCGGCTACGCGCAGATCGTGCAGAACTACGATCGGTACCGCGACAACCTACGCTTCTTCTACCCGGCCGCACCCATCACGCTGCCCGACGGTACGACTTACTTCGGATACGCTGCTTATGCCGGGACCGGAACGCAGCGCTCGTATTCGTTGAGCGCGACCTATCAGCCGAACCCGGCGTTTAACTTGGTGCTCGCCTACACACATGAGCGCGACTTTCCGCAGTTCGACGGCTACGGCGCGCCGCCATACTCGCTGTCGTTCGACGTCCGCGTCCGGCCCGCGCGCCTGCCCGCCTTCGAGTTCGGCCGCACTTACGTGTTCGGGTGGGGCGGTCGTGCGTTCGCCCCCTACTACACGCTGGGGATCTCGCCTTGACCCGCAGGCTGCGGGTCCTCGCGGCGTGCGCGCTGCTGGGATTGGCGTTGGCGGTGGGCGGAGGTCCGACGTTCGCGCGCGCTGCCGAGACGACGCCTGCGGTCACGCTGGTGCGGGGCACCTTGCTGACCATCGAACGCGGCTATCTCGTGTTCACGACCGGCGACGCGGTGCGCTTGAGTCCCTCGTTCGTCGTCCCGCGAGGTCCGCTGCTCGGGCGCGCCGTGCGGGTATCGATCGATCCGCAGGCCCGCCTCGTCACCGCCGTGCAATTCGATCCCGGCGACGCCGGTCCGCAGGAAATCGATGCGAGCGCGCTGCCGCGCGACCTGGTCGCGGTCGAACCTGGGTCGGCGCAAAAGACGCCGCAACTCGCCGCCCAGGGCGCCTCTCGACCCGTCACGGTCACGCTGAACGTCCGCGTCCCCGACGACACTCCGGCGAGCGATGACGTCTACCTTTCGACCGATCGCAC
>JBDTCF010000147.1:0-4890 GCA_039923715.1 Vulcanimicrobiaceae bacterium | reverse complement strand
GCGGCGGCACCGAATGCTGCCGGTGGCAGTAGCAGCGCAGCTGAGGGATTTCTATGGCTTGCAGAGCCAACCTAGCAGGGGAGCGGCGCACCTTCGGACAAAAGGCGCCGCCCCGTTTGAATCGCGGGAGGAGAATATATGACCGACGCTCCAGTTCGCGCGCCAAGCCTTCAAGCGGACATCAAACCGCTCTTTGGGCGGTTCGGTCGCGATCAATGGATGGATGGCGGCTTTGCCCCATAGCGCGGTGTCCGGCCCGACCAAGGGCGGCGCCTTACTCGCCATGGCGTTTGTTCTCGCGATGGCGCCGACACCCGCGGCCACGGCAACCCAGCCGTGGCTCACCTTGCCGCCGACGCCCACGCTTCCCAAGGCCGACGTCAGCGGTTTGGCGCCGGTCAACGGCGTGAAAATCTGGTATGCCTAATTCGGACAAGGCGAACCGGTGCTCTTGCTGCATGCTGGGCTCGCCAATGCGAACTATTTCGCTGATCAGGTACGCGCGCTGAGCGCTGCGCACTACAAAGCGATCGTGGTGGACAGCCGCGGGCAGGGACGGTCGAGCCACGACGCGCAGCCGTATACCTACGACCTGATGGCCGACGACGTTGCGGCGCTGCTCGATTACCTGAAGGTACCGAAAGTCGCGCTGGTCGGCTGGAGCGACGGTGCAATCGTCGGGCTCGATGTCGCGATGCGACATCCCGAGCGCTTGACCAAACTATTTGCTTTCGGGGCAGCGTACGATCCATCCGGCGTGAGCAACGCGCCTAGTACCGTTGGAAATCTGTATTTCGCGCGCACCGGCGAAGAGTACGCGCAGCTCTCACCGACGCCCACCGAGTTCAAGAGTCTGCTCGCGCAGATGGGTCCAATGTGGAAGACGCAACCGCGCTGGAGCAAGATAGATTTAGCGAGAATAACGACGCCGACGTGGATTGCGGACGGAGATCATGATGAAACGGTCAACCCCGATCAGGCGCGAACGCTCGCGAGCTGGGTGCCGAACGCGGTCCTGCTGATCGAGCCGAACGTGAGCCATTTCGCACTGCTTCAAAACCCGGAGCAGTTCAACGCCGACTTGCTGCGCTTTCTAAAAACGACATAAGCGGAATTCCGCCGGCGGGTCTCCCCACGCTGACAATTGCCCATGGAACCTGCTCGTCAACCGCCTATCCCGGTGTCGCCACGGTGCGTCCACGCTACTCCTTGGTGGCGGGGAGGTCGCGGCCGGATTGATGGAGCGTGAGCTTGACGATCTTGCCCGCGGCGTTGCGGCCGAACGTAAGACTGGCTTCGACCACGCGATAGACGAACGCGTCCTTGCCGTCGGCGTAGATTCGGTAGGCGGGTTGCCCGCCGAGACGGGCGCGCAGGGTGCGGCCCTCGCGCACGATCGCGAGCTTGAGGCCTTGCCCGAAGTCGTACGTTCCGGCGTACTGTTCGAGCGCTTTGGTATCCACGGACGAATCGGGATAGTTCTCGAGCGGATAGGCAGCGTTCAACACGTGAAAACCGATGTCGTCGACGCCGACGCCGCTGTTGGAGAGCACGACGACGCCGCGTTTCTTCGCCGGGTCGACGCCGACGAACGAACGGTAGCCGCCGGTCCCGCCGTTATGCCAGGTCATCCGATACTTTGCGCTGGTCATCCAGAAGTACCCGATTCGTTCGTCCGGAAGATCGCGAACCGGTTTTAGCGCGAGGGCGCAGGCGGCTGCAAGTGGCCCCTCACCGAGATTCGCGCGCAGGTACTTCACCATGTCGGCGGCGCTCGAGCGGATCGCGCCGGCGCCGGCGAGTGCGTTGAAGTGCCAGGCGTTGGTAACGTTTCCGTCCGCGTCGTGGGGCGTCGCGACGCGCTCGGCGCGGTCCGTGGGCACGTCGACGAATGAGTCGTCCATGTGGAGCGGCTTGAAAATGCTCCGCGTCACGAGGGCTTCGTAGGTGGTTTTGGCGTGATGTGCGAGGGCGTATCCAAGCAGCCCGGCGCCGAGGTTCGAGTACTCGAAAGCCGCACCGGGCGGTCGCGGCAACACGTAGTCGGACAAGAAATGAAAAAGATCGTCGGCCGTGTACGAGGCGTACGGATCCTTGGTATCGGTCGGCAGATTCGCGGGCAGTCGCGGAAGCCCCGAGAACTGCGTCGCTAGATCGATCAACTCGATCTTTGCAGCGCCCTTGCTCGGGACGTGCGTTCCTGGCGCGAGAAGGTCGGCGACCGGCTCCTCAGGTCGCACGGATTTATCGAGAACGGCGAGCGCCAGCAGCGTGCCGGTGAAGGTCTTGGTTACCGAGCCGATTTCGAAGAGCGTGCCCGCGTCCAGGGAACGCTTCGTTCCGCTCGTGCCGGCGCGGAAGAACGTCGTCCGCTTCCCGTCGACGAGTCCCACTACGATGGCGATCCCGCCAAGTTGCTTCGAACGAGCGTCGATGATGCTCTGCACGCTCCCGCCCGCCGCCCCGCTTGCCGCGGGGACGGCGGCGAAGGCGAGCGTCGCGAGCAAGGCGGCGGCCGAAGCGCGCAGTTCCATGTTCTGGACTTCGCCGCGCGTTTGCTGGCCGCTCCCCGCTAGTCGCGGACCTTGCGCTGGTGAATGATGATCCCGTTACCTTCGGGGTCCTCACCAAACGCCATGAAGCAAACGGGGCTCTCGGTCGGAGGGCTCAGTTGCGCTCCCGCCTGTCTGAACTGCACGAGCGCCGCGTTGATGTCGGCGACGGCGAACATGATGGCGGCGCCGGAGCTTCCGGCCTCGTCGGGTTTCCAGATGCCGAACGTCGAGCCGTCGGCGAGCGTGAACTCTGCTCCACGTCCTTCTTCGTCAATCTCGGTTGGCGTCATACCGAGAACGTCGCGGTAGAAGGCGACCATGCGATCGGGGTCTTTCACCAAGTGGCCGACCAAGTCGAGTCCGATGATTGTGGAGGCCGTCGCCGGCTTCGTTTGTTCCGTCGTGTTCACGTCGTTGATCTCCTGAGCCGGGTGGCTCGGTAGCGGGGAATCTGAGGTAACCCTAGCGTACCAGCGATATATGACATCGACTGTCATATTTGAGAAAAGAGCCGGCTGAGTGCGCTCGCAGCGTTTGCTTTCGTGTCTCCTTTTGCTGCAGGGAGGCCGTCGCCAAACCGCCCGCGCCCTCGCCGAGAGCCTCGAGGTCTCGATGCGGACCGTCTACCGCGACGTTGACGCGCTCTCGGCGGCCGGAGTTCCGATCCACATGGAGCGAGGTGCCCGAGGCGGGGTCGTCCTCGCGGACGACTATCGCCGCGCCCTCGCGCAGTTCACCGGCGACGAACTCTCAGCGCTGTTCGCGGCTCCCTCGGAACCCATGGCCGATCTCGGAATCGTCGGGCATCAGCAGGCGCTGCAAAAGTTGGCGGGCGCGCTCCCGCTAGCGCAGCGGAAAGCCGCCGAAGCGAGCCGCGAGCGCCTGCTGCTCGATCACAATCGCTGGCACCGCGATGACCAACCGCTCCCGTTGCTCGCGGCGCTACGCCGGGCGGCAGCCGAAGACCGGCGCATTCGGCTTCGCTATCGCGACCGCAATCGTTTGGTCAGCGAGCGTCTCGTCGATCCGCTCGCGCTCGTTGCGAAGGCGGGAGTCTGGTACCTGGTCGCGCGAGACGTCGAAAAGGGTTTGCGCACGTTTCGCGCCGAGCGCATCGCCGGCATCGACGAAACGAGCGAACGGTTCATTCGCCCTGCCGATTTCGATCTCGACGCCTACTGGCGCGCGGCGGTTGCCGAGATCGTGCGGCAGCTTCCTACCGAAAGCTACGAAGCCGTTTTGCGGATGACTCGCCACGGCTTCGAGCGGCTCTCGTATTGGGTGACCGACACGCACGCAGAAGACGGCGAGTTCACAACCGGACGCGTCCGCTTCCCCTCGCGCGACGCCGCGCTCGCCTGGATCCTCGTGCTCGGAGACGCCGTCACGATCGTAGAACCCGCGGACCTTACCGGCCGACTCGTCGCTTACGCGCGCGCGGCCCTCGCGCGAGTCGCGCCGGCTGCAGACTCGACAGCAACGCCGGGTTGAGATGCGCTACGTTTCCTCCGCTTCGCGCAGCGTCTCGACGTCACGCAGGTCCGAGGCGCGGCCGCTTGCGAGCTTGTTCGATACGTAATCATCGTGGCCGATCACGGTTACCGGGACGCCTCCGTAGTCGGCAGAGGTGCGATGCTCCCACGCGTCCCCAAATGTGACACCGGAAATGTCGTTGAGCAGGTCGATTCGGAGCGGCTCGACACCGATCTGGAACACCGTGTCCGCGTCGCGAAAGTCATTGGGCGACACCCCTTCGAGGGCGGCGCCGAATCGTGCTAATGCGCGGAAGACGCGTTCGGGGTTATCCCCCTCTGGATCCACCCAGAGGTCGAGGTCCTTCGTGTATCGCGGGTGCCCGAAATGCGCAAGCGCGAACCCGCCGATAACGAGGTACCTAACGTTTTCGGCGTTGAAGAGCGACAACAGATTTTTGAAGTCGTCGCTGCTCCTCAGGGACTCCATGCATGTCCATCCACGTGAGAGTCAGCTCCCATAGATAAGAAAGGCGTTTGCTGGGTGGGACGCTCTGCCAAAATACCCGGTCTTCACGATCGGCTGCGGCCTTCGATAGCTTCCGTGTCGGTCGTTGGGGCGGGGTAGCCGGCATACCTCAGTGATTCGGCGTCGCTTCCCTTACGGCCCGCGAATCGCAAGCCATGGCCGTTCTCGAGCTGTGCCTAAAGGCCGGCGCAGGCACTGGGGGGGAGACCGTTGCAAATTTGTTCTTTGGTCGCGAACTTGTCGGCGATCACGGTGGAGCGCATGTTCGCTTTCGTGACCGTTACGGTGCCGAGCAAGATCGCCGGAACTTTCCAGGTTCCGTTGTCGACCGTCG
>JBDTCF010000146.1:0-5384 GCA_039923715.1 Vulcanimicrobiaceae bacterium | reverse complement strand
ACGACCGGTAGCCCCTGAGGCTCGATTCCGCCTGGCCTCTAGGGCCGGCGCCCGGGTTCAAGCACGCCTCGGCCGCTTCTCCTCGAGTTCTCAAGTAACGATAATCTGAATTTCCGTGACTTCGCTTAGGACTCGGGTTCGGCCGCTTCGAGCAAGCGGGGGATCGCAGGACCTGACGCTCGGGGGTGGCTCGGAGGCATAGAGGAGCTGTCGAGCGAGTCGGCAATGCCGTCGGCGACGATTGAGGGGGTCCCGTCGATGCAAATTCGCCGCTTTAACGCTGCGCTCGCCGCCATGGCGATGCTCGCCCCGGTTCTCGCCAGCTGCGCCGGCAGCGGCACCTCCGCGCTCCAATTGCCCTCGCGCGCGGGGACGGTTCCACTCGCGGGCGCGCGCGCACCGCGCGTTAAAAGCTACATGAAGAACGTGGACGTCCTAACCCGGCTGACCTACATCGCCGACGCCCGTAACAGTTTCGTCGCGGTCTTCGGCCGTAACGGTCAGCAAATCGGCACGATCTCGGACGGATTGCTCGTTCCCGTCGGCCTTTTCGTTGACGGCCGGCGCAATCTGTGGGTCGCGAACAACGCCGCCGCCAACGTTCTCGAATTCCCGCGGGGCGCGACCTCGCCGAGCACGATTCTCGACGATTCGGGCTACACGCCCTACGACGTGACGATCTGTCGGAACGGAACGATCTACGTCTCGAACCAGTACGCCGGGAGCCTCGCGCCGGGCAGCATTTCGGTGTACGCTCCCGGCAGCACGCAGCCAACCGGTCTGCTGCAGTACCCGGGCGAGGTTTATAACGACTTCGTCACCTGCGATGCCGAGAACAACGTCTTCACGACGGTCGACTTCGCCAGCGGCTCCGGCGTGATCGAGTATCCGGGCGGCAATCAGTCCGGCGCCACCCAGCTTCCCATTTCGGTGGCGATGGCCGGCGGCATCAAACTCGACGACGCGGGGAATCTGCTCGTCAACGATCGCGAACTTCATACCATCACCGAGTACACCGAAGCCGGCGTGCCGACCGGAAACGCGATTCCCACCGGTAAGGGCGACTGGGTGGACATTGCCGTCACCAAGAACAGTCGCGTCGTGCTGGGCGCCGATGCTTTCTTCGTGCGAGGCAGTTCGCTGACGTGGCCGGCGGGCGCATATCGTCAAACGTACAACTCGGGACAGTTCGGTCTTCCTTTGGGCGCCGCTTTCGATCCGGGTCAGAAGGGCATCTGAGGCAAACGCCTTGCGATGGAAAAGAACCGGCTCGAAGCGTTCAGCGACGGCGTCATCGCCGTCATCATCACGATTATGGTGTTGGAACTGCGGGCACCCCTAGGGGTCGATCTCCATTCGCTAGTGCCCGTGCTCCCGACGTTCCTGATCTACGTGCTGAGCTTCATCTTCGTCGGCATCTACTGGAACAATCACCACCACCTGTTCCGCGCCGTCAAGCACATCGACGGCCAGGCTATGTGGGCGAACCTGCACCTCCTCTTTTGGCTCTCGCTCGTGCCCTTCGTCACGACCTGGATGGGCGAGAATCACTTCGCCGCGGTCCCAACCGCGCTGTACGGCGTTGTGCTCGTCATGGCCGCGTTCGCGTTCACGATCTTGCTGCGAACGCTCGTTGCGATCCCAGAGAATCGCTCCTTGGCTTCGGCCGTCGGTAACGACTCTAAAGGAAAGATTTCGCTGGCCATCTACGCCGCTGCGATCCCGCTCGCATTTCTCAGCCCGTGGATCTCGGATGCGCTCTACATCCTGGTCGCGCTCATCTGGCTCATTCCCGACCGGCGCATCGAACGCCGCGTCGCAGCCGATTAAGCGAGTGAACCGCGGGGACAACCGGCGGGCCGCTTCGTACGCCCGAGCGCCCGCGTTGCGATATCCGGGTTTACACGCGATAGCACGGGTACTACGCTGGGACTGAGATGCAACGCGAGATTACCCAACGCGAATTGCGCAACGAGAGCGGGGGCATCGTGCGAGCGCTCGACGAGGGTGAATCCTTCATCGTTACTCGCAATGGTATCCCGGTCGGCGAACTTCGGCCGGCCGGAAAAGCGCAGTTCGTTCGATCTGGGAAGGTTATGGAATCGGCGATCCACCTGCCTCCGATCGATGCGAGGCGCTTCCGCAACAATGTCGACGCCTCCATCGATCAGAGTACTGCGCCGCGTGATTGGAACCGACCGAGGTGTCCTCGACACGTCCGTTCTCCTCGATTGCGAGCGGGTGTCGCTCGAAGCGCTACGGGCCCTGGCGGGCGATCGCAGCCGTCACGATCGCGGAACTCGCAGGGCCACACGCCGTTACCGGCGTCCACGAGCGTTCGCGCCGACAGGCTGGTCTTTAATGGGCAGAGCCCGAGTTCACGGCGCTGCCTGCCGTTCGACGCGGAGGCCGCTCGCGCGTGCGCGCGTCTACGCCGCCGTGCTCGCTGATGGTCGAAAACCGCAAGGCTCTCGCGCGGTCGGATCTGCTCATCGCAGCGACCGCCCTGTGGCGGGCCTTCCACTCTACACCAGAAACGCCAATCACTTCGCAAGTGTCCAGCGCGTTATGCCAAACACCGGTCGGCGGGTACCCTAGACGCCGGGCGAAACCGATGGTGGGATTTGTCGCTTCCCGCCGAACCCTGAAACCCGTATGCTCTCGCCCTCGTTGAGAGACCGAAATCACCACACTCGTTTGGAGGAATCGTGAACGTCGGGATGTTGGGACGGCGGCCGCTCGCGGCCGCGCTGGTACTAGGGTTTGTCGCGGCCATCCTTCCGGGAGTCGCCGGGGCGAGCGCACGCCCGACCTGCACGCCGGTCGGCGTGAGTAAGTGGGTCAACGACCACCTCACCAATCTGAAGCACTCGGCGCCTGCGAACGCGTATCCCGGGGAACGGGAAATCTACGCCCAAGTTCACCGTTGCCTCGGACGCTCGCCGCTCGGAGCGCAACCCTACATACGCCTCACGGAGACGATCGTGCTGCAGCGTCTCCAGCAGGACTCCGGCGCGTCCGGCGATGTCAAAGGCCAAGTGCGCTGGAGCAACTACTACACCGGCAACCTCTTCTGGCTGATCCGCGACCCATCGACGCCCATCGCGGTTCAGACCGGCGTCCGCGCCCTGCTGCTCGCTCCCTACGTGCCCGCGAAGAAGTAACCGACGACCGCGGAGGTCCCACCGACGATGAACTGTCCCACTTGTCAAGCACCGCTGGCGCCCGGGGCGCGCTTTTGCGCGAGCTGCGGCGCCCCCGCACCGATCCCTACCCAAGTCGGTAGCTACACGGAGCCGGTCCCAGAGAGCACGAACCCACGCGAGCCCATCCAAGTCGGCGACATGACGCTGAAGGTCGAGGGCGAACTGGTGCCCGTCGTCGACGTCGAACTGGGTCGCCAACAAACGATCTACTTCGAGCACCACATTCTGCTCTGGAAGCAGCCGAATGTCACGCTCGGCTTTATGAGCGTAAAGAACGCAGCGAAGCGCTTCTTCTCCGGCCTGCAGATTTTTATATCGACCGCGCAAGGCCCGGGCAACATCGCGTTCTCGCGCGAGGCGCCCGGCCAGATCGTCGCGCAGCGGCTGCAACCCGGCCAGTCGATCGACGTTCGCGAGCACCAGTTTTTGCTCGCGACCAGCAACATCAACTACGACTTCTACTGGCAGCAGGGGCTCGCCAACATCTTCTTCGCCCGAACCGGGCTCTTCATCGACCGCTTCACCGCGCAGGCCGAGGGCATCGTCCTCTTACACGGGTACGGGAACGTTTTCGAAAAGACCCTTGCGCCGAACGAAGTGCTTGACGTCGAGCCCGGCGCCTGGCTCTGGAAAGATTCGAATGTCCGCATGGATACGGTTTCGGTCTTGCAGTCGCAAGGTGGCGGCGGGCTCATGGGTGCGCTCGGCGCGTTCGTCGGTGGCGCCGCGCTCGTCCTCAACCGTTTCCACGGCCCGGGACGCGTTGGGCTGCAGTCGATGACGTACCACGAACCCACCCGCGAAGGCGCGCAGCAGAGCGGTGGGCAGAGCAACATCGGCGGCGTCCTCGGGTCGCTCTTCGGAGACCGTTCCTAAGCTCGTCCGCCGAGCATTCGAGGATACCAAAAACACCGTGTGCAGAAACATTCGAACCCTCCACAACTTCGATCCGCCCGTTACAGGCGACGAAGTGCGCGCCGCCGCGCTCCAGTTCGTGAGGAAGATTAGCGGCACGACGAAGCCGTCGAAGACGAACGAAGACGCGTTCGTTCAGGCAGTCGACGAGATAGCGGCTCTTTCGACTCGCTTGCTTCGCAAGCTCGAAACGCACGCGCCGCCGAAGAGCCGAGAAGCGGAGGCCGCGAAGGCGAAGGCCCGCACGCTGGCGCGCTTCGGAAGGTGAATTGCGGGCCGCCGTTTTACCGCGACTGATTTTGGACAAAATGGGTCGGTATGCGTTTTTCGTGGCGGCTTGCGCTTTCCGCCTTCGCGTTCGGCTGCTTGCCGATCGTATCGGCGGCGGCCGAGCCCTCGCTGGGTAGCGTTATTGCTTCCCTGACAACCATGCGACACGTCGCCGACGCCGTCGTGGCGGGCCACGACACGACCCGTTCCCAGTACCGCCAATCGGCGCGGAAGATCGGGATCGCGTGGGCGAGGGTAGAGCCCGCAATCGTGAAGCGCGGTCACATCGTTGAAGCGCATTTCCTCAATCGCAGCGTGACGGCGTTCGAGCACGATTGGAAGTCACCGGCAACCGCTCGGGCGAATGCGAAGAATATCGGCCGCGACGTTACCACACTAATGAGGGTTCTCCACGAAGCCGCCGCGCCAAGCCCTAAACCAACCGGCACCGCATCTCCCGCATTTCCGAGCGGCCAACCGTCGACACGACCCTCGAGCGTGCCGACCTCTCCCGCATCGACCGCTACCGCCGCACCCGCGACGGAAAGTTCGCCGACCCCGCGCTCGACGTAGTGTGAAAACGCGTGCATTCGCCTGATCCTGCTCGCCCGCGCTATTCCATCTGTGGAAGCGCGTGCATTCGCCGCATCCTGCGGCTCACGACACGTAGCTGACGCTTACGCTGAAGCCGGCGGCTTCGGCGCGCGCCAGGATGGCCAGGACGTTGTCGATCTCCTCGTCCACGTTGACGATTTCGCGGGCGCTGATCCCGACCGGGGCGGCGTTTTCCCATAGGATCCGGCGCGCGGTTTGTAGCGCGCTGCGCAACCGGTGTGGGGCGACCTCGAGAACCGGCCAGTCCTCGGTCGAAGCGGCCGGGACGACCCGCCAGCCGCGGCCGTAAGTTTCGCCCTCGTCGACGTCCGCGTCGGGGATCGCGGAGAGCACGTCCACGGCGTCCCGGTCGGCGGCGCCAAGCGGAAACCCGGCCTC
>JBDTCF010000145.1:0-5671 GCA_039923715.1 Vulcanimicrobiaceae bacterium | reverse complement strand
ATCGATGTCCAGCAAACGGCGAGCCGCCGCGAAAGCCGGCGCGAACTCGCGGCGCTCGCGATGTCGCACCATCAGCGTCTCAAGGGCCGTGAGGACTGCTTGCCGATAGCGCTCGCGTTCGCCGGTCAACCACTCGCCGTCAAGTCCTTCGGCCACCTCGCCGGCGTAAAGAGCGATCGCTTCTTCGAGCCGCTGCGGATCGCGGCTCGAGACTTCGAACTCGGCGACGTCGAGCCACAGCGGTGCGCCGGCGTTCCAGCGGATCGAATCAGCGTCGCGCGAGAGCCAGCTCGCACCCGGCATCGCAGGTAGCGCGTGAACGAGCGCGTGAAGGTTCGAACGCAGTCGCGTTCGAGCGCTCGCTTCGTCGTCGTCCGGCCAGAGCGCCGCGGACAGGAGCCTGCGATCGGTCGCGCCCGCCCGACGCAGGAGGAGGTACGCGAGCGTGGGGAGCGTCCGATTCGGAATGACGACCGGCTCCCGGTCGCGCCCAACCTCGATCCTCACGCGCCCGAACAGGCTCACCCGCAGCACGCTGCCGCACGAGACGTTTTTCACGTTGGCTGAACGGCCAGTGAACGAGGCAGCCGTAAGATGGGCGGTGGAGCGGGCCACGTGCCCCAGTTTAGAAGCTAAGGAGCCATTCCATGCTACGACCCAGCCACACCCGCGCGCTCGGGTGCACCGCTCTCGCCGTTGCCATGACCGCTTCGGCGGTCGAAGTTGCCTCGGCGACCGAATCTGTTGGCGCGAACCGCGCGCCGCAGTTGCCCTATGCCACGACCCTCACCGCGACCCTGCACCGACCCTCCGTAGCGCCGGCGCGCGACGCCAAGGGCGGTGCGGTCCTGTACGTGCTGGTCAACAACGGGCAACATCACCAGAGCTACATCGCACTGTTTCACGCGTACGCGAAAAGTCCGAAACCGTTTGCCAGAATTAGCCGCGGGATCCGCAACCCCACGTCGATCTGGGTCGATGCGTCCGGAAACCTCTACGTTGGGAACTCTCTGACGTATCACAGTTCGGTCGTGATGTATGCACCGGGCAGCCTCGCGCCGACCCGCACGTATACGACCAACGTCGATCTCCCGTTCGGGGGTACCCTCGATGCTCCCGGAAATATGTACGTCTCCGATGCCGGCATTCCGAACTCAATTGAGGGCGGCGTCGCGGTCTATCTGCCGGGCGCCTCCGCACCAGACCACTACCTAAACCAGAACGTGCACGTTCCGCACGGCGTCGCGGTCGACGCAAGCGGAAACGTGTTCCTCGCCGATATTTGGGGCGTGACGTACACGGCCGTCGTCGAGTTCATCGGCGGTTCCCAGACCGGCACGATTCTGCCGCTCGATAACCTCGGCGGGAGCTTTTTGGAAGACCTCAAGCTCGATGCTGCCGGCGACATCGTCGTCGCCGACGCGACCCGCAACGCCGTTCGTTTCTACCCGCCGCCATACGCCCACCAAAGCATGGCGTTAACGGCGGGTCTCAGCGCGCCGAGCGGCCTCGCCTACGGCCCCGACGGCTCGCTCTTCGTCGCGAACGAGTACGTCAACGTGAATACGGGAAACGTCGTCGTCTTCGCACCCGGCTCGAACGTTCCGACCCGAACGATCGCGACCGGCATCGTGGGCGGCGTCCTCGGAGTCGCCGTAAGCCCATAAACCCGCGTCCCGTGGCCCTCGCTCCCTCTAACGCTTGCCGAGGAGGCGGGGGCACGGGTCGGGTTCATGGAGCGCGAAGGCGATGCGGCTCCCGAGGGGTGGGTGGCTCTCGAAGTAGACGCGCTCGAACGCCGACGGGCACAGCGGGGTGAGCGTCTCGTCGGCGTAGCGGACGAAGGTGCGAACCGCCGCCGAGCGATCGCCGGTGATCGCGAGCGCATAGCGGTCGGCATGCGCTTCGATGCGCCGCTCGACGGCATTGTAAGCGGGGAACGCGGCGAGGGCGACCGCGCCGAGAACCGCGCCGACCAACGCCAACCGGCTCAGCGGGTCGTCGTCGTAGCGGAAGCCGATGCGGTCCGCGAGCGTGACGGCAACGAGCACGGAAATGACGAATAACAACGTTCCCCACAGCGCGAGCCGGAAGTCGTCGCGGTAGACGTAGTGCCCGAGTTCGTGGGCGGTGACGAACGCGATTTCGGCCGGCGTCGCGGCCCGCACCAACGTTTGCGCGAGCACGATTCGCTCGGTCGGACCAAAGCCCGAGACATCGGCGCTCGCCACCGCGCGGGTGCCCGCAAGGTCGTCCACGTAGATCGGAGCCGAAGCGAGCCCCGCCCGTCGTTCGAGCGGGCGAATCTCGACGGCGATCGGATCCTGCGCTGCGAGCGGACGCATGCGATCGAACAGCGGCGCGATCACCAGCGGCGCGAAGAAGCTCGTCCCAAGCGCGGCCGCGAACAGTCCACCGACCGCGTACACGTACCACAGCCGCGTCCGTGCGACCAACGAAAGAATGAAGGCCGCGACCGCGCCGAACGCGACCGCGACCAGGAACGCGTCCAGCGCGGTCTGTCCGACCCAGCCCCACGGACCCTCGCCGGTAAGACCGAAACCCACGGCAATCCGATAGGCTGCGAAGTTCGCGGGAAACGCCGCGAGTTGGGCGCCGAATGCGATTGCCGCGCCGTAAACGAACCGCAACGCGATCGGCGAGCGCACGCGACGCGCCAAGAAGAACCGGAGCCGCGCCGCGTTTCCCGAACTCCACAGCCACAGCAGTAAGGCGATCTGAGAAGCAGCCCAGACGAAGAACAGCGGACGCGTGAAGCCCGCCAACTCGACCGCGACCGCCGCTCGCGGGCGATCGACCAGCGTCCTCGGCGCCCGATCGAGCAGGTCGGTACGCGGGATCGCCGAGACGCGACGATCGACGTACGCGTGCTGGGCGCAGGCCGGCCTCGCGCCGAGCGCAAACGCGCCCGCGAAGAACGTCGCGAGCAGGAGGAGGCGAACGAAACGCGGCGACGTCGTTCTCGAGTTCAGGTCGAAACCATCGCCCGCTCGTCGGGGAACGTGCGCACGTTTTCTGCGAGGAAGAAACTGCGGAGCTGCCGCCAGCCGCGGAAGTTCGCGAAGAAGACGTCGCCATCGGCTTGCGGCGCGGCAACGTGCTCGAAGGGGCTCCAGTGACCGTTCGCGCCGCCGCCCAACAGCTTCTCGTATAGGTCGAGATCGCGCGCGGGATCGCGCCGGCCGTCATGCGTTAGGTAGGAGACGCGCGCGCAACGTGCGACCGAAATCTTCTTGCGATCCTCGAGGATCAGCCCGCCCTCATCGCTTTGGATCAAGGGGAGATGCCAGTCGCCGGAGGGGACCGCCTGCGAGCGGCTGCCGCGGAACTCCGCCAGCATCAGGGCGGCGAGGTGCGCGAGTTCGGGCTGCGCGTCGGGGTGGCAACGCTGGGTGAAGAAATTGGCCCACTCGGTCGCCGTCACGATCGTCGTCATCCACGCAAACGGCTCGAGAATGCGGTTGACCAACTGCTTGTGCAGGTTGACGTCCGAATCGGACAGCTTTTCCGCCGTTGCGATGGCGCTTTCAAGGGCCGATCGCCACTCCCGTTCGGCGAGGGCGCGGACGTCGGGTTCGATCTCTTCCCGCGCCGCCATTCCGCTCTGATTGCGACCCCAAAAGATCGGCATCGCCGGATGCTCGCGCACCGTCGCGATCATCTTCTTGATCGGCACCGCGCGGGAGCTCGCGGAATTTCGCGAAAAGACTCTGTGCGTCATGACCTCGCTGTGGATAAAGCGCGGGTAACGCAACTCCATCGTCACCAGGCGCGCACCGGCCGGCGACGTGCTATCGAGAAGAACGCGTGCGGAGAACCCACCTGCCATGATGGTACCGTTCGCCTCCGGCGTCGGGCCGCCCCTAGCTGATCTCAGTGGGCGGGAGACTTCTTCGGCAGCGGTTTTGCGGGGTTCCCCGCGACCCGTTCGCTCTTGGCGACGTCGTGCAGGACCACGGAGCCGGCACCGGTCAGCGCGCCGTCGCCGACGCGCACCGGGGCGACCAGCGAGGTGTTCGAACCGATGAACGCGTCGGCGCCGATTTGCGTTCGGTTCTTGCGCGCACCGTCGTAGTTGCACGTGATCGTCCCGGCGCCGACGTTCGTCCGCTCGCCGATCTCGGCGTCGCCGAGATATGTCAGGTGGCCGGCCTTGACGCCGTGCGCCAGGGCGGACTTCTTCACTTCGACGAAGTTTCCGAGCCGCACGGCGGTGCCGAGCGTGCTCCCGCTGCGCACGTGCGTCCAAGGCCCGACGATCGCGAAATCTCCGATCGCGCTATCGACGACGACGCTATCGGTGACGACGGCCTGCCGGCCGATCCGCGCGTTTTGCAGACGTGCGTTCGGCCCGATCTCGCTCCCGCGCCCGATCGTGCTACGGCGACCGATCGTGGTGTTTGGAAGGATCGTCACGTCGACCGCGATCTCGAGTTCGGGCTCGAGATACGTCGTTGCTGGATCGACGATCGTTACGCCGGCGCGCATGTGGTGCTCGCATAGGAGCGTTCGCATCTGTGCGGCGGCGCGCGCGAGTTCGGCCCGGTCGTTCACGCCCAGTACCGTTCGATGGTCGCTCGCCACGACGCCCAGAACGCGCTCCCCGGCCGCCGTCAAGACGCCGACCGTGTCCGTGAGATAGTACTCACCCTGCGCGTTGTTGTCGCTCAACTCTGCGAGCGCGGCCCGCAGCTTGCGTTCGTCAAAGGCGTACAGCCCGGCGTTCATCTCGTCGATCGCGCGCTCGTCGTCGGTGGCGTCTCGTTCCTCGACGATCTTGCGCACCCGCTCGCCGTCGCGCACGATGCGGCCGAAGTTCGAGGGGAGCGGCATGCGCGCCGTCACGAGGGCCAGCGCGCAGTCGCCGGCGGCAAGAAGGCGGCCGACGAGTTCGGCGTCGACCAGCGGCATGTCACCGGAGAGCACCAACACCTTCCCCTCGCCTGGTTCGAAGGTTGCGAGCGCGACCCCAAGCGCGTGCCCCGTTCCGAGCTGCGGTTCTTGGAGAACGGTTCGCACCGCGGCAAGGCCGGCTTCGGCGGCGACGGCGGCAACGTGCGGTTCGAGTTCGGCGTTGACCACCACCAGGACGTCGGCCACGTTCGCGTCGCGCAACGCGCGCAGCACGTACCACAGCATGGGACGTCCGGCCAGGCCGTGCAGAACTTTGGGACGCGCGCTCTTCATCCGCGTCCCCTTGCCGGCGGCCAGGACGACCGCACGCAAGCGTCCGCTCACGCGCTCTGCCACGCCTTGAGCTGCTTTTCCGAAACGCCGCCGAGCGCGCTTAACGCGCGGCGCAAGCGCTCGCGGCACAAGTCACGCCCGAGCAGTTCCATGGCGTCGAACAACGGTAACGAGGTTGGGCTTCCGGTCAGCGCGACGTACAGGGGACGCACCGCGTCGCGAAGCTTTAGATCGAGCCGCTGCGCGACCGCTTTGACGGCCGCCAAAATCGGTTCGTGCTTCCAGCTCGCGGCGGCTTCGAGTTCGGCGCCGACGAGCGCCAGGAGCTTGCGCAGCGCGTCGTCGTCGAACCTCGTCGCACGCAGGCGCTCGAGTTCGACTGGAATCTCCCCGGCGAACAGAAAGGCGACGAGCGGCGCGACGTCGCCGAGCCGTTCGATGCGCGGCTGCGCTAGCGCGGCGA
>JBDTCF010000144.1:0-12489 GCA_039923715.1 Vulcanimicrobiaceae bacterium | reverse complement strand
TAAAGGGCCGTTCCATCCTCAGACTAGCAGCGAGGCGAGGGCCTGGCGCGAGGATACGCCCAGTTTCCGATAGGCCGAGGTCAGGTGCTTCTCCACGGTCTTGTGGCTGATGAAGAGCTTGGCCGCGATGTCGAGGTTCGAACGTCCGCGGGCTGCCAGTTCCACAATTTCGCGCTCGCGGGAAGAGAGCGGATCGGGAGTCTGCGCCGCTGGCTCGCTCGGTGCCACCAAGTCGAGCTCTTCCAGCCGCCGCACGTCGTAGGTCGCACCGCAACGGCGGTAGAGCGACAGGGCCGTGCCCGGCTCGCCGGCCACCTCCCACGCTGCGGCCTCAAGCAGCGGAAAACGCAGGCGCCGGAAGCCGTCGGCCGCTCCGCGCGCGAGTGCCGTGGCCTCGGCCCAGCGCTCCTCGCGTTGACACGTGAACGCGTCGAAAAGCGCTAGGGCCGGCCGCTCGAGCAGCTCGATCGGTGCGTCGGAGGTCCGCACCAGCAGTTCGCGCGCGCGGACGCGGTCGGCCGATGCACCGTATCGTGCAGCGGCGAGCAGCGTCGGCACGATACCGCGGATGCGTTCGCAATCCGGAATGGCGTAGTGTAAAAAGGCCGCGGCGTCGCGGTTGCGTCCCCGGCGAACCATGATTTCGGCATACCCGGCGCCGCATTCGTTTGCAGCCGTCGCCGAGATGGTGGTTTCAAACCCGTCGAACCACTTCTCGATCAGCGCTCGGTCGTCGAGGTACGCGCCGGCGAGCGTCCCCCACCCGCTCGCCAAAGCAACGTTGACCTGATTTTCGGTCGTCTCCGACATCGCATCGATGGCCCCGCGAACGCGCCCGAGATCGCCGCTCATGATGTAGCACATTGCCGCGATCGCGTGCGCGCTCTCGGCACCGTGGCGGCTCCGTCCGTCGCGCGCAAGTCGCAGCGCTCGCGCGATATTGTCGAGCGCTTCTTCGTGCAAACCGAAGATCGAAAAGCAGGTGGCTCCGTTGTAATGCGCCGACGCAATCGCGCCGACCGAACCTGTCGCAACGGCGGCCTCGACCCAGGCTGCGTGCTCGCGGCGAAAACACTCGAGATCGCCGAGGGTCATCGCAACCCAGGCCGAGACGTTATGGAACCGGAGCGCGATGTCGGTAGTCGCGGCAACCGCGCGCGAGTCCACCTGCTCGAGATGCGCAGTGGCGCGGGTCGGAAACCAGAAGCTCGCAGCGAGCCATGCGAGCCCAAGGTGCGCCCGGCTGCGCGCTATGTACTCATCCGGGCCAAGGCGCGCCAGCATAGCTTCGAGCGGAGCGGTCGGTGAAGGCAGTCCGAGGGTATACGCTGAGATCGCAGCAGACACGCGGCAACCAGCCTCGCGTTCGTAATCGCCGGCATCACGGAAGAGATCGGCGGCGGCGCCGTACGCTGCGGTCGCTTCTTCAGTCGAAGTCAGGGCGACGCGCCGACCGGCGATTTTCTCAAGAATCGAGCCGCGGACGCATTGCTCGATGCCGTCCGCCTCGAGGGCTCGGTCGTAGAACGCGATTGCATCTCCGTGCGCGTGCACCGCGCCAGCCGCGTCGCCCGCCAACTCGTTGTATCGCGCGGTACGTTCGCCGTCGCCCGCCGCCCACGCATGGTAGGCTAGCGCCTCGAGCGATCCTGGGCCGGAACCTTCGCCTTCGAGGGCCAACACGATCTTCCGGTGGAGTGGCCGCAATTCCGCCGCTAGAAAGTCGCTAGAGATTGCTTCGCGCGTCAAGCCGTGACGAAAGCGAAACGTCTCCGGTGTTACCTCTTCAATGAGTTGAAAATCGCGGGCTCGACGCAAGGTCGGCAAGAGCGTGCCGGCGTCGGTCCCAAGCGTCGTCGCGAGCAACGCGAGGCCGAACGTGCGGCCGATGACTGCCGCCTGCGTGACGACGCGGCGCTCCCGCTGGTCAAAGGGACGCAAGCGCTCGAGTAGCGTCGAGCGGACCGTTTGCGGCAGTTGTCGGCGTTGCCCAGCATCCACGCGGGTCGCCTCGCGTTCCACGGCACTTTTCAAAAGTTCTTCGGTAAAGAACGGGTTTCCGTCACCGGCAATCGCAATCGCGCGGCGCGTTTCGACCGAGAGTGCGAGCCCGTCGAGTGCTTCGTCGATAAACGTTCGCAGCTCGGCCCCAGCTAGCGGACCAAGGTCGATGCGGCCCGCTCGAGCGCGGCGCGCAATCTTCGCGACGGCTTCGGTGGCCGGGTGTTCCGGGTTTAACTCATCGGCCCGGAATGAGGCGAGCATCAAGACGCGCATCGGTTGGAGCTTCGGCCCGACGTAGGCGAGTAAGTCCAGTGTCGCGGCATCCGCCCAATGCAGGTCTTCAATGACGACGATCGTGGCGGCGCGGCTCGCAACGGTCGCCAAACGTTCGACGATGGTGTCGAGTTGCTCTTGTTTCGATGAGGCGGCGCTAAGCTCCCAAGTACCGCTGTCGAGACGCGCCAAGGCCTCGAGGAATGGTCCATACGGCCGGCGCGCGAATTCGAGACACGGGCCCGCTCCGATCCGCCATCGGGAGTAGGCGAGCGAGCGGCAGAATTCCGAGATCAGTCGCGACTTGCCAACGCCGGCTTCGCCGGCGATCAACGTCAGGCCGCCGTGCGAACGCCCCGCCTCGAGCCGTCGCTCGCGCAAGTACGCGAGTTCCTCCCGCCTTCCAACGAGAGGACGGCAGAGCACGGGGCGCACGATCATTGAGTTCGCCCGGTTCGCCCGATCGTCGCAGCGCGCCTATCGTCGCTCGCCATCGCGGCGCTCGATCGCCCGCAGTTTCTCGCACAAACGCGAGCAATCGGGTGAATCAAGCGGCACGGCCTCCCGTGCGCGGCTATAGAAGATCCGAGCATCACCGTCGCCGTGCATAGCGACCGCCCGGTCGCCCGCTAATTCGTTGTAGTAGGACGCGCGCGCGGTTTCACCAGAGGCCCACGAGTGATAGGCGAGCGCGTCGAGGGGAACGGAATCGGCCGCAACCGAGCGTTCGAGCGCGCGCACGATGCGGCCGTGAAACGGACGCACGCGTTCGGCGAGAAGTTCACCGTAAACGATGTCGCGCGTCAGCGCATGCCGGAACGCGTAGCATCGACCCTCGGGTTGCTCCGGCACGATGAGACTGAAGCGACAGGCCCACTCCAGAGCCCCGCGGACCTCGCCCACGGAGCACGTACAGATCGCGGTCAAAAGCGACACCTCGAAGCGTTGCCCGATGACCGAAGCCCGCATGATGACCGCGCGGTGAACGCGCTTCATCAGTCGCAGGCGCTGGAGCACTGCGGACCGGACGGCACTTGGGATCACCATTTGGTGAGAGTAGCGCACCGGCGCGACCCGGTGAATGGGGGGGACCCCTACCCGGGGCCGTTCGGCGGCCGCTCGCAGGCCGAAATCGCATCCGCGTTCTCCCGCGAAGACGCAACACCAGTCGGTAGGCAAAATTAGCGAGGAACTGCAGCGTTCGAGACCTAGTAAACTGCCGTGGGTTCGCTTGGGTCTTTTCCCGGGAGACGATCGAATGCGGGAAGCAACCTCGAAGACCTGGATCGGCGAGGGAGCTGTCGATCTTCGCCACATCGCGCGCACTGGTAACGCTCAGACGCCATGTCCGGTTCGTTGACTGGTACCCGCTGGAGGTTACCGCACTAGCGCCCTTGGGCGGCTTCGGTCGAGGATCGCGCGGACACGATCGACGGGCAGACCGTAGAACGTGACGCCGTTCGAGCCGCTCATCGTGCGCGCCGAAAACAGGGCGTCGTCGACGGCGGCTTCGGTCGCTTCAGCGGTCGCGTCGAACAGCGCGTCCACGCGATCGCTGTCGCTGAGCACCGTCGGTCCAAGCGTTGCGCTTTCGTCGCGCGGGTATGTCCGCGCGGTTGAAAATGCGATCAGAAGATCGCCGCTCGAAACGTGCGAGGTTGCGCCGGTACGTCCGAGACCTAACACCGCGCGCTTCGCGAGTTCGTGCAGTTGGCGGTGGTCGAGCGGCGCGTCGGTCGCGATCACGACGATCACGCTGCCGTCCGCAGCGCGCCCGCGCGTCGGCTCCCACGACGTCCGTTTCGGAAATACGGGGAGCAATTCGTGCGCGAAAATTCGCCCGATCGGCACGCCGCCGATCGCTAGCTGTTCGCGGCTACCGGTATTCGCGTTGACCAGCACTCCGACCGTGTAGCCGCCCTGCTCCTTCGCAACGACGCGCGACGCCGTTCCGACCCCCGCCTTGAATCCGAACGCGCGCATTCCCGTTCCGGCGCCGACCGAGCCGCGCGGGAACGCTCCCGGTTTCGCATCGTCCAGAATGCGCACGACGTCCGCCGGCGAGACATGACGGCCTTGCACGTCGTCGAGTCCCTGATCGTCGCATTCTGCGACGACCGGTAGCGGGACGTCTTCGTGCACACCGATCGCCGGATGGTGCGCGATGAGCCAGTCCTCGACGCCGTCGTCGACTCGCGCCACGTTCATCGTGCTCGTCAACGCAATCGGCTCTTCCAGAAAGCCCGACTCGTCGACCCAGTGCGCGCCTGTGAGTTCGCCGTTTCCATTTAGGTCGTAGGTCGCCGCAGCGACGCGCTTCACCCAAGGATCGTCGTTCGGCAAAATCACCGTGGCGCCGGTCCGGACCGGGCCGATCCCGGGCCGAAGTCGGCCGCTACCTGAGATCTTCGTGACCTGCCCGACCCGCACGCCAGCAACGTCCGTGATGGCGTCGAGCGCGCCGCTTGGCAGCACACCGATCTCGATTCCGGCGACGCGCGCGAAGCTGGCCGCGGGCCTGCCGCCAACGAACGCCACGGCCAGCGCAACGAGTACGGCCGCTCGACCAACGCTCCTCTTGTTCATCCGCGCGGCGTTCACGCCACCCCTCGCCGGCTCCCGTCCAGCCTCTCTCGAGGAGGCGAGCGAGCGCCTCGGCGGGAATTTTCTGCAATCCTCGCGGATTCGTTTGGAACCGTTTTCTAAGGAGATTTCGCCATTCTTACCTTGCCGGAAAAAGTCGACTCGCGGCTGCGCTCCCAGATCGACGCGCTGGGGCTGCACGGCGTCGCGAACGTCCATCACAACCTCTCGGTCGCCGCCCTCTACGAGCGCGCGTTGACCGCCGAGGAAGGCCATCTCGCTGCCGATGGACAGTTCGTCGTCGAGACGGGCGAACACACGGGACGCTCGGCGAAGGACAAGTTCTTCGTGCGCGAGCCGGGGAGCGAGACGCACGTCGATTGGGGCGAGACGAACAAACCGTTCGAGGCGGCCAAGTTTGACGCGCTGTTCGCGCGCGTCGCCGATTACCTGACCGGCCGCGACATCTATGCGATGGACGGCTACGCCGGCGCCGACAAACGCCATCGCCTGCCGATTCGGATCGTCAGCGAGTTCGCCTGGCACAGTCTGTTCGCGCGCGATCTCTTCATCGTCCCCGACAATCTTCCGGATGGGTTCTCGCCCGAATTCACGGTCGTCGACGCCGCCCGCTTTAGCGCCGAGCCCGAGCGGGACGGTACCCGCAGCGGTACCTTCATTCTCGTACACTTCGGACGCAAGCTCGTACTTATCGGCGGCACGCGCTACGCCGGCGAGATCAAGAAGTCGATCTTCACCGTGATGAACTACCTGACGCCGCTCCGCGGCGTGCTGCCCATGCACTGTTCGGCGAACATCGGCGAACGCGATAAGGACGTTGCGATTTTCTTCGGCCTATCCGGAACGGGTAAGACCACGCTCTCGGCGGACACGCATCGCCCGCTCATCGGCGACGACGAGCACGGCTGGTCGGACAATGGCGTCTTCAACTTCGAAGGCGGCTGCTACGCGAAGGTCATCAAGCTGTCACAAAAGGCCGAGCCCGAGATCTGGGCCGCCTCGCACCGCTTTGGAACGGTCCTCGAAAACGTCATCATGGACCCCGAATCGCGCACGCTCAACCTCGACTCGGAAGCCAAGACGGAGAACACGCGCTCCGCGTACCCACTCGAGTTCATCCCGAACATGGTTCCGGGCTCGATGGGCGGGCACCCGAAGACGATCGTCATGCTGACCGCCGATGCGTTCGGCGTCCTGCCGCCAATCTCGCGCCTCTCGCCCGAACAAGCGATGTACCACTTCCTCTCGGGCTACACCGCGAAGGTCGCCGGCACCGAAAAGGGCGTCACCGAACCGACGGCCACGTTTTCAACCTGCTTCGGCGCGCCGTTCATGGTCCATCACCCGACGGTCTACTCGAAGCTGCTCGGCGAACGAATCGCGCAGCACGGCGTCACCTGTTGGCTCGTAAACACCGGTTGGAGCGGCGGCCCGTACGGCGTCGGCAAACGAATGGCGATCGCGCACACCCGCGCAATGGTGAACGCCGCCATCGAAGGCCGCCTCGCGAGCGCGACGTTCCGCAAGGAATCGTTCTTCGGGCTCGAGATCCCGAACGACGTTCCCGACGTTCCCGATAGCGTGCTCGATCCGCGCAACACCTGGAGCGACCCGGCAGCCTACGATGCAAAGGCCAAACATCTTGCGAAACTGTTCGCCGAGAACTTCGCGAAGTTCGAAGCCCAAGCCGCCCCCGCCGTCCGCGCCATCGCCATCCACCCCTAAGACTCGGCAAGCGCGGTCTCTCGCACACGCGGCAGTAGGCGTCACGTTACGCGTTTATTTCGAGTTCTGCGGCGGCGCGCATCAACGCCTTGTCCAAGGACCAGATTCTGCAATTCGAAACCACGGCCGACGTGAGTACGTGGGCGTCGACCCAACCGATCCCGATGCCCGAAAGTCCGCGGTGGGTTACAAGGTGCATGACCTCGTCGTGATCCACAACGCTTACGCTCTGCAACTCCTCGAGATCGGCAAGAACGCTCGCTCGATTGCGGATGTTCCCACACGACAATTCGCCGATGATGAACGGATGCGTGGCGACTAGCTCTTGCTTGAGCAGCTGTTCGAGCGCGGCATTTCCAAGACGAAGGTGATCGACCCATACCGACGTGTCGACCAGAATCACTCGCGGGGCGCGGGCCGGCGCCTGGGGACATCCCGCAATGCCGGTTCGCTGCCGCCGAGAGCGGCCAAGCGCCGTGCCGCTTCGCGGCCGATCAGGGCTTCCAAACCCGCCCGGACCAGCGCCGTTTTCTCCCGGATGCCGGTGAGTGCTCGAGCACGCTCGAGCAGATCATCGTCGATGAGCAAAGTCGTTCTCATATGCATCAGTATGCATGTTTTATATGCGATCGTCAAACTTGGGGCCGCTCAAGCGGACGCCGTGTCGAATTCGGGCGTCCCTCTTTCGACGCGTTGGTGAAAGCGAGGGTATCTCGATGAAAATCCCGTTCACGGCCGCCCGACTTTTTCTTGGACTTGCCTTTACCGCCGCCGGCCTCGCCGGCCTGATCTTCGTCTTCCTCACCCCGCCGCCAGCGCCGCCCGGCTTGGCCGGTACGTTCCAGCAGGTATTCTTCCAGTCGCACTGGGCCGTGCTCGTCAACGGCGTCGAGTTCGTCGCCGGCGCCGCGGTGCTGTTCAATCGCTACCTGCCGCTCGGGCTCGTCCTCCTCGCGGCCGTCCTGACGAACATCCTGACCTTCCACCTTACAATGAACCTTTCGGGCATCATCCCCGGCGCAATCCTCTCGGTCCTGTGGTTCGTCGTGGCGCTCCCGCTCCGCGCGCACTTCGCGCCACTGCTCGTCAAATCGGCGCAGCCGGCATTCGCGTCTCGTCCTCGGATCGATGAATCATTAGCTGTGCAGCGGCTCGAGCGCGTACAGGCGTAGCCAGGCGGAGTCGGTGTCGCCGGTCAGCGTCAGAAATGGGAGCGCTATGCCGGCGGCTCCGTCCAACTCACCGAACGCGTCATAGTGCGGGAGGCCGTCGAACCCGTCGGCCACTGCCGTGAAACTCGCGCCTTTTCTGCGGCGGTCGTAGCTGCCGCAATGCATCTCTTTGAACCCCTCGCGCTGCGCGACGTGCGCTTGCGCAATCGGATCGTCGTCTCGCCGATGTGCGAGTATTCCAGCGAGGACGGGTTTGCGAACCCGTGGCACCTCGTGCACCTCGGGAGCCGCGCGGTCGGTGGCGCGGCGCTTGTCTTCACCGAGGCTACGGCCGTCGAACGCGCGGCGCGCATCAGCCCGCATGATCTCGGCATCTATCGCGACGAGCACGTCGAGCCGCTCGCCCAGATCGTCCGATTCGTCGAGAGCCAGGGAGCCGTCGCCGGAATGCAGCTCGCGCACGCCGGACGCAAAGCCAGCACCGCGCGACCCTGGAACGGCGGCAAGCCGCTTGGCGTCGACGCCGGCGGCTGGACGCGACTCGATGCGCCGAGCGCGCTCGCGTTCGACGACGGTTATCAGGTACCGCACGCGATGGACGAAGTGGACCTGGCGCGCGTTATTTCGGCCTTTGTCACCGGCGCACGGCGCGCGCTTGCAGCGGGCTTTCGCGTCGTAGAGGTTCACGCCGCGCATGGGTACTTACTACACGAGTTTCTCTCGCCGCTTTCGAACGTGCGAACCGATCGGTACGGCGGGTCGTTCGAAAATCGGACCCGTCTGCTACGCGAAGTCGTGCTCGCGGTCCGCGCCGTGTGGCCCGCGAAACTACCGCTCTTCGTACGCATCTCCGCGACCGACTGGGTCGAGGGCGGTTGGACGCTAGACGAGTCGGTCGCGCTCGGGCGGGAACTCGTCCCACTCGGCGTCGATCTCATCGACTGCTCGTCGGGCGGAAACGCTCCCCGCGCACGTATCCCGCTCGGCCCCGGGTATCAGGTTCCGTTCGCCGAGCGCGTCCGCCGCGAAGCCGCAATCGCGACCGGCGCCGTTGGCATGATCGTCGACCCGCACCAGGCCGACGCGATCGTGCGCGAAGGCCGAGCCGACGTCGTGATCCTGGCACGCGAACTGCTGCGCGATCCGTACTGGCCACTTCGGGCCGCGACCGCGCTCGGTGCCGACGGACCGTGGCCCGTGCAGTACCTGCGCGCGAAGCCGCAGCCCGCGTAATGCCGACGCGCGCGAGGCGTCAGCGAACGGTCGTCTTGTCCGTCGTCTGCGGTGGGCGGGGAAGTTCAAACGGCTTACAGTCGCCATTTGCCGATGCGGCCAGTTGGTAGGTAGCGACGTCGCCCGGATCGACGTTCACTAGATGAAGGCCGTTGCGAGCCGGCGCCAGGATCTGCACGAGGTACCGGCCTTCCGGCAAGCCCAATGCGGCGAAGCGCGCCTTCGAATCGGCCACGGTACGGCGTTCGACCGCTCCGGTCCGGGCCTCGCGAAAAAGGATCTGGGCGCGCGGCAAGCGCGCGCCATTCCGGCAGTCGACGACGCTTCCGGTTACGTTTCCGGTTGTGACCGCACTCGCGGGCGCCATTATTGCGGCCCAGGCCGTGGCTACGAGGATTGAACGAAAAACGATAGCTTGCATCGGTTCTCCTTACTGGTTAACGACGATCGCATTCGGAAGTATCGTCGGCGCTCGCGGCGCTTGCGCGAAGTCGAAGTCCGCTCGCAAATCCCCGAGTTGGGGATCGTTCTCGCGCACGCCGGGGCGCGGGTCGGGACGTCCGTCGGTCTTCGGGTCGATTCGCGCCCCGGTCAAGAAGTCGTCCTCGATGAACTTTACGTACGCATCGTGGCTTAGGACCTGATGGTCGATGAAGCTCTTCTTCGCATACGCACTGACGACGAGCCCCGGAACGCGCAGGCCGTAGCCGAAATCGTCGACTTTGGGCGGGACCACGTGATCGTAGAAGCCACCCCAGTCGTCCCACGACACGAAGATCGCGGTGCTGTCCCAATCCGGTCCCTGCATCACCGCATTGATAAGACCGGAGACGTAGGACTGACCGTTGCTGACGAGCGCCGGGAAATGTTCGCTGTACTTTAACGCGGGGCAAATCCAAGCAACCGACGGCAGCGTTCCGTTCTTTGCAGCCGCGTAGAAACGTGAGAGATCTTGGACGTTGCCGACCTCCCCGTCTTGCTTCACCGTGTCGAATGAAGGTAACACGTTCCAGATGCCCGGGGTGTGCGCGCTCTGCGCGATTCCCGCATAGACGGTCGAACCGTCGTTGCTGTCGGGCTGCGTGCCGCCCATGATGTAGTACCCCCAGCTCACGTGCGCCTTGTGCAGAAGATACGTTAAGTCCGTCCACGCGTAGTCCGGTCGACCGGGCTGACGTAGCCGCAGATTCCGGCGTTGCGGCCCGAAGTCGTGCGGCAGATCCGGCACTTGCGGCGCGCTCGTGCAGGACGACGGATCGCCGATCGTGGCGCACTTCGCCGACCACTCGGAGACCATATACAGGTGCGCGGGCAGACTCCACGACGCGACCGGCTCGAACATCTTATCTTGAAGCACGTAGTTGCGCGCGTAATACCAGTAGTTGGGCAGCTCCGCCTCGGTGTGATAGCCCATCACCTGATTCCCGCCTTCGGCGCAACCCGGATTGGTCGGGTCCTTGCAGCCGCGCCGGCCCATCTCCGCAGTGCGCACGAATCCATCCATCTTGCCGCCGTCGATGTCCTTAACGGCCGAAATCTGAGCGTGCGGTCCCTCGTGATTGGAGTCGCTCGGATCGTGAAAGGGCCGGACGCATGGGCCGTTGGGATCCGGGACGCAAGCGGTTGGAACCCCATCTTTCATCGGGATCCCGTCGGCGCCGGGAAACGTCCCGAAGTATTCGTCGAACGAGCGGTTCTCTTGCATGATGACGATGACGTGCTTGATCTTGTGGATGCCGTCCGGGATCTGCGCCCGCGCCGCGCTCTGCGGTGCGTTTAGGTATGCCGGAGCCAAACCGGCCGCCGCGACGGCCAAAAGGGCTGCGATCACCACGAACGGACGAACCATGCGAAACCTCCAACAAGCCCTCTGCTGCAAAGAACACGACGGCCGGCCCCCGGCCCCCGGCGCCTACCACTTAACGGTCGCTTACCCATAAACGACCCCGCCGCAAGCCGTCCGCGAATGAAGCATTCGTGAAATCCCATTCGGACTCGCGGCGCGGCGCAGAACCCTAAGAATGTGCGCGGCGCATTGCCGAGATGCGGGCATTGAGGCGCTCGATGGCTCGGACCGTATCGAAGTGGGTTACGAAAGCCGCGATTTTGTCGCGATCGCTGACGGCGTCGTAGTTTTCGCCGGCCTCGTAAAATTTCACGTTCATCAACTGGCCCAGGTCGTTCGTCAGTTCGCCCTGACTCATGAAACGCGAAAACAGGTCTTCCGTAAGCTTCGTGTCTTTCGCCCCGGCCGAAGGGTCCAAGTGCCGCAGATCGCCGTTCAGCGAGCGTAGCGAGTCCCGGATCACGGCGTAACTATCCATCAAACGCTGGCGGTTGGCAGCCGAGATGTGCACCACGTTGTTTTTGCGATCGGCCGCCGACGAGCGGTCCAAAGTTTCACGAAGGACCGCGATGACGCTCTTCTTCGCGGCCGCCAAACGGCTTAGGTCGATTTGAATCTGTGGCAGGCTCTCCCGGACGAGGCGTTCCTCGTGCTGGTCGTGACGACCGAGGACGTAAGCGATGCCGTCACCGATTTGGCGCATGACGTCGGCGACGTTGACGTTGAGGTTGACCGGCGAGATGCCCGCCCCGCCATCGGCCGCCGCCGCGGGTGGCCTTCCCAGGAGCGTACACAGCACGACCGCGACGGCAAGGGTGGAGACTCGAAGCATGCGACTCCTCCTCGTAGGAACGAGCGAAGCTTCCCGCCACCAACGCGCGCACCGGCGCGACGGGAGCGGGTACGCTGAAGGCCCTCGTGCTTCGGGGTGACGACGCGAAGAGCCCGCTCGGCGCTGCCGCCGGCGGGCTCTTCGGACGATTATTCTGGCGCTGACCTACTCTCGAGGGACCCTGCGGTCCGACTACCATCGGCGCTGGCGGTCTTAACTGCCGTGTTCGGGATGGGAACGGGTGGAACCCCGCCGCTATCGGCGCCAGAAACTTGTTGGGGTGCCCAAGCGACGAAGCCGGCTCGGGGCCCAAACTTGATCCCCGCCCGCGACGTCGAGCCTGAGCTCCAGGCGGTCGCGAACGAGAAAGCTGCATACAGAAGAACTTCCAGTGCCAAACGGCGAGCGTATGGTTTAAGTATCCGGGCTATTAGTACCGGTCAGCTCCACGCCTTACAGCGCTTCCACTCCCGGCCTATCAACGTGGTAGTCTCCCACGACCCTTCACCCTTGCGGGATTGAGACCTCATCTTGAAGTCAGTTTCACGCTTATATGCCTTCAGCGTTTATCTGATCCGAACGTAGCTACCCGGCTATGCTCCTGGCGGAACAACCGGTTTACCAGCGGTTCGTTCGACCCGGTCCTCTCGTACTAGGGTCGACGCTCCTCAAGTCTCCTACGCCCACGGCGGATAGGGACCGAACTGTCTCACGACGTTCTGAACCCAGATCGCGTACCGCTTTAATGGGCGAACAGCCCAACCCTTGGGACCTACTACAGCCCCAGGATGCGACGATCC
>JBDTCF010000143.1:0-3474 GCA_039923715.1 Vulcanimicrobiaceae bacterium | reverse complement strand
CCGTGGCCGCGTTCGCTGGCCTTTCGCCTCGCGAGCATCAGTCGGGAACCCTGCGCGGGCGCACCCGTCTCGCAAAAACCGGTAATTCGCGCTTGCGGCGAATGCTATATTTCCCGGCGATGTCGGCGGCGCGATGCAACCCCATCCTCAAAGCGCTCTACGATCGCCTCGTTGCCGCCGGTAAGCCAAAGGCCGTCGCGCTCGCCGCCGTATGCGCAAGCTCCTCATCCTTGCTTACGGTGTTCTCAAGAGCGGACAGGCCTTCAATGCAGCCTATCAACACGCTTGACTGGAATCACGGTATCTATCTTGGCCGATTGACGACAATTATCTTGGCCGGTTGAGAACCTAGGCCGGACGGTCCTGGAGCGGGCCCGCGAACGGTCGACCGCGAGGTCGAACGGGCACGGAATGGCCGGCAAGAGGATCAGCGATTTTCAAGTGCTCAAGTACAAGGCGCAGCGCCGAACACAACGTCAGGCGGCTGCGGCCGCGAGGGCGGGCATCAGTGAGCGCAGTGCTCGCCGCATCGAGTCCCTCGAGGCTTTGCCATCTCAGCGCCCACCGCGGCCCTGGCGCACGCGCCAGGATCCGCTTGCGGAGGTTTGGGAGACCGAACTGCTGCCGCTGTTGCAGGCCAGTCCCAACCTGAGCGGCGTCACGCTGTTCGAAGAGCTCCAGCGCCGTTATCCGGGAGTTTACGGCGACGGTACGCTGCGTACGCTGCAGCGCCGTGTCCGGCACTGGCGTGCAACGCAAGGTGGCGAGCGCGAGCTCTTTTTCGCCCAGGAACATCCGCCCGGTCGTCAAGGTCTTTCAGACTTCACCAACGCTAACGATTTGGGCATCACGATCGGCGGCGAGCCCTTCCCACATCTGCTGTAACCGCGCGTGCGAAGGGCTCGCGTGCGGTTAAGATAGCCGGGCTTAGAGAGTACGCCCCCTCCCCGACGTTGTCAACATGGCGGGTCGCGCCACTTAAACTCCTACCGCGGACATTTCGTCGCGCCGCTGTGGCGCGCGATGCTGCCCTAGTGGGCTCGGCGGCGGAAGCGGCGGCGCGAACGGCCGTTGCGGCGGGTGGCGCGGTGGACGATCGACTGCAGCGTTTCGACGTCGCCCGATTGCATGCGGCGTTCGGCGCCGTCGATCGCTTCGGGTAAACTCGCCGCAATCAGCAATTCTTTGGCGGGACGCGGACCGCGCGTGAGCGTCGCGATCCACTGTTCGCCACGCTTCTCGACGTCCACCGTGGCGGCTTCCTCGGTAACGGTTCGCGGGTTCACGTCGAGGACGCGCATGGCGAAACCTTCGGCGTCCTCGAGCGGCGCGATGCGGCGCGCTTCGGCGACGAGCGTCTCGAAGTGCGTTCCGAAATTCGGAATCGGGCGGCCGGTCCGGTCGCGCGCGACCCGACGGGAGGGCCATTGGCGGCGCCAGTGCTCGCCCGTCACCGGCGTCCACGGCACGTCCGAGGGGCGCGCCGAACGCTCGGCGATTTCCAACAACGCGGTCTCGATCTGTTCGGCCGTGCGAACGCGCGCGGCCGCGCGCGGATCGAGCGCGTAGAGTTCTTCGAAGCGCTGCGCGACCTGCGAGACGGGACGCCCCTGTGCGTCGATCTGCGGTGGCAAGCCCCATAGGGAGGGCAGCGTTACGATCTCGTGGCGGTGCGCCTGGTCGACCATATCGAGGATGATCGCATAGGGTTTGGGGCTGCGCGCGATCAGTTCGCGGCGGTCGATCGGCGCTTCGATGTCCGAGAGATCGTGGGCGATCTCGTCGACCGGACGCAATCCGCGGCCGGTAATCTGTGTGTAAAGTGTGGTGCTCTTGGTCGGACGTGCGTTGATCACGACCTGAATCGAGGGCACGTCGAAGCCTTCCAAGTAGAGGCCGCAGTTGACGAGCACGGTGACCTTCCCGTTGCGGAAGTCGCCGACGATGCGTTCCCGTGTCTCCGCCGGCGTCTCGCCGCTAGCGTATGCGGCGGCGACTCCGGCGCCGAGAAACGCTTCGCAGACGTCGCGAGCGTGCTGCACCGAGGCGGTGAAGACCAAGGCTTTGAGGCCGGGCGTGTGTTGCACGTAAGCCGAAACGATCCGCCGATTTCGGTCGACGGTATTGACGGCGGCCGCGAGTTGTCCGACCACGAAGTCGCCGGCTCGAGATGCGACGTCGTCGAGGTTGGTCGTCGTCGCGACCCCGTAGCTGCGAACCGGGACGAGGTATCCTTGCTCGATCGCGGCCCGCGCGTCCATCGAGTAGACGATCTTGTGGAAGACGTCGACCAAACGCACGCCGTCGCCGCGGTTCGGCGTGGCCGTAAACCCGAACACGAGCGCCTCGGAACGGGCGCCCGTAACGGCATCGACGATCGCTCGATACGTCGGCGCCGCGGCGTGGTGCGCCTCGTCGATCACGAACAACGCGATGCGCCGCTCGAAACGCGCGATGAACTGCCGCAGCCGCGCTCCTCCCAGCGTCTGGACGGTCGCCACCACGATCGAACACTCCGGATCGGCGCGCCGGTCGGCCTTCTCGACGCCAATCCTCGCCCCAGGATTCGCGACCCGCATTTTCTCGACGATTTGCTCGATCAGTTCGTCGCGATGCGCGACGACGAGGGTGACGTCCTCGGGCTCGAGCGCGAGTAAGCCCGGAAGCGTCGCGATGACGACGGTCTTTCCTAAGCCCGTTGCGAGCGAAAGAAGTTGCGCGCGAAAACCCTGCGCGCGTGCACGCACGATCGCCTCTTGCGCGGCGTGTTGGTACGGTCGAAGGCGGGGAGCCGCAGCGATCATCCTGCGCGGGTCATCCTATCGTTTCTCAATCGTCGGCAAGCACATACACACCCACCGCAGCCGCAAACGGCCCGGCAGACGGAATCGGGAAGTCCGGCTCGCGCGTGGGCGCGAGCGGTTCGTGGCGAAAAACGACCACGACGGCCGCGAAGTTCCCGGCTCGGCTGACTACTTCGCCACCACCACCCCCAAGTTCCGTCCGGTTCGTTCGCACATTTCTTCGAGGCGCTCGGATCCATCGGCTAGCAGGTCGGCACCGAGGGGCGTCAGCGCCCAACGCACGTCCTCCTCCGGCTCGTCGATCTGTGCCCAGCCCGGCTCGTCACTCATTGGGTCGTCTCCCGGCGCGCTTCGCGCCTTACCCGGCAAGCGTAGCCGGGCGCTGTGCCACCTGCCTGGCACAGCCGATTCGCCTGCATCGGCACGTTCCCGGACCGGGTTGGACGGCTCGTGGGGGGAGGATCCGGGCTCGAACGGGAGGCGATCGCGTTCGCGGCGGCGTTGCTCGCCGGCGCCTTGAACTCCGTCGCCGGCGGCGGCAGTTTCATCTCGTTCCCCGCGCTGCTCCTGGTCGGGCTCCCCCCGATCGTCGCCAACGCGACCAACAATACTGCGATGTGGCTTGGCACGCTCTCGAGCGTGGGCGGCTACCGCGAGGAGCTGGCCGGCA
>JBDTCF010000142.1:0-4854 GCA_039923715.1 Vulcanimicrobiaceae bacterium | reverse complement strand
TTTGAGCGAGTCGAGGCCGGCGCGCTTCCACGTGAGCGCGGCCGCGCTCGAGTACGATCCACAGCACCTCGGGCTCGTCGACGCGACCGGACCGGGTGCGACGAGCATCGACACCTCCCTGGTCGGAAACAGCAATGCCGGCCATTGGTTCACGAACGACCGGTCCCGACGGGGGCGGATCGGCCGCGCGTTGAGCGACTCCGAGAAGCTCGCCATCATCGAGTACTTGAAGGCCGCGTCCTACGCAGACTATCCGCGGACGGTCGTGCACGGTCCGGATCCCGAGCCCTGCGTCGGTGGGTCCGGGAAGGGAGGCTACGCCGGATAGGTGCGACCCGGTGCCCGAACTTCCTGATATCGCCGCCTACATCAGCGCGCTCGAGAGCCGGATCGTCGGTCACCAGCTGGAACGCGTCCGAATCGCGAACGCGTTTCTGCTGCGAACGACGGAGCCACCGCTCTCCGCCCTTGAGAGGCGGACCGTTCGCGAACTGCGGCGCATCGGCAAACGCATTGCGATCGGAGTAGAGGGCGATCTGTGGCTGGTGCTTCACCTGATGATCGCGGGCCGGCTGCATTGGCGGGCCGCCGGCGCGCCGCTGGCGGGGAAGAACAGCTTGGCCGCGTTCGATTTCCCGAACGGTTCGCTCGTGCTGACCGAAGCCGGGGCCAAACGTCGAGCGTCGCTTCAGGTTCTGAACGGCGAAGACGCCTTGGTTGGCGTGGATCCCGGCGGTATCGAGGTCTTCGCCTGCGACCTCGACGCTTTTCGCGCCGCGCTGCGGGCCGAGAACCGCACCCTCAAGCGAGCCCTCACCGATCCACGCATCGCGAGCGGCATCGGCAACGCGTACTCCGATGAGATTCTCCACGCGGCGCGACTCTCGCCGATCGCGCTCTCGCACAAACTCGCGCCGGCGGAGTGGGAGCGCCTGTTCGCCGCCACCCGCGAGACCCTCGCCCTCTGGATCGACCGGCTACAAGCCGAGCAGAGCAGCGGGTTCCCGGAAAAGGTGACCGCGTTTCGCGACGACATGACCGTCCACGGCCGCTACGGCAAGCCGTGCCCGCGGTGCGGCGACCCCGTGCAGCGCATCCGCTACGCAGGGAACGAAACGAACTACTGCGCGCGCTGCCAAACCGGCGGCAGGCTTCTGGCCGATCGCGCGCTCTCGCGCCTGCTGGGCTCCGAATGGCCGCGCACGTTGGAGGAACTCGAAGCGCTCAAGCGGGGAGCGCCGTGAGATTATTTTCTTGCCGGGGAATCGCGACCGCGTGTGGTCCACGCGAAGGAATGCATGATCCGACATCCGGCGTTGCGGTCATCCACGTCGGCGCGACGGCGGAACCCATCGCAGTCCCAGCGACTCCGAGGCAGCCGCCAGACGATCGTCCCGGGTAGCCAACGGTAGGGCGAAGCGAATCGACAGAGCCAGGTACGTAGCGTCGTACGCGGAGAGGTCGAAGCGGCGAGCGAGTGCGTAGTGCGCGAAGTTCGGTGACTCGCTTCACATCTCAACGGCAATTGGGAGTGCGCGCAAATACTCGAGAACGCCGGAGGTTTGTTCTCGCGATAGGCGCCCGCGCCTTTCGCCCTTAACGAGGACGTGGACGACTTCGGTGCTCCAGAGCGCCGGAACGAGGGCGCCATTTTGCGCGACGTAACGCAGCGCATCGATTGCTGCGGCGTCTCGTTCGTCCTTAAAGAACCAACTCAACGCCAGCGAGGCGTCGAGCACGAGCTTCAGGCCCGCTCCTCGCGCGCGGCACGGATCGTTTTCACAGGGGATTCGCCTAGCGTCCACGAGAGCGCTAGGATCTCGTCGACGATCCCCTCGCGCCGCACCGCCGAGCGCACGGGGGTCAACTCGGCGACGGGCTCGCCGTTTTTCGTCACTACGATCGTCTCCGTGCCTGACCTGTTCCACGAGTTCGGCGAACTTCGAGCGCGCCTCGTACATACCGACGTTCCGCATGGGGTGGGTCTAGCATGTCGACTAGTCTACGTCAAATTGAGTCGTCCTTCGGACTCAGTCGCCATTTAGGAGCAGCCGCTGGTGGCGCCGCACGAGTCGCACTTGAGACACGTGCCGTTGCGGACCATCGTGAATTGGCCGCACTCGCCGCACGGGTCGCCGCTGTAGCCCTTGGCGATCGCCTGCCGGCTGGCGACGTTCGCGACGACCGGACGGGCCGCAACCGCGACGCGGCTCCCTTGCGGTTCGACGGGCGCCGGCGTTTGCGGTGAAGCGCCGGTCGGGTGCAAGTGCGGGCTCGTCGGATGCAAGCGCTCTTCGACCAACGCGGCCTGCGGCGTGGTGTAGCGCACGTCACCGAGTTCCTCGCCGAGGAACTCGGGCTCGGGTTCCGGCCCCATCGCGTCGACCGACATGCTTGGCTGGATCTGCGCGAGTTCGTAACGGCCGAGATACGATACGGCGAGTTCGCGGAAGATGTAGTCGATGATCGAGGTCGCCATCTTGATGTTCTCGTGACCGCTCACCGGGCCGTTCGGCTCGAAACGCGTGAACGTGAACGCGTCGACGTACTCCTCGAGCGGCACGCCATGCTGCAAGCCGAGCGAGACCGCGATCGCGAAGTTGTTCATCAACGACCGGAACGCGGCGCCCTCCTTGTGCATGTCGACGAAGATCTCGCCGAGCGTCCCGTCGTCGTAGTCGCCGGTTCGCAGGTAAACCTTATGGCCGCCGACCGTCGCCTTCTGGGTGTAGCCGCTCCGCCGATCCGGCATCCGCCGGCGCTTAGCAATGTAGCGGTAGACGATCCGTTCCGCGATCTTCAGCGGCTGCTGGAACTCCGAGGGCGTCCCCTCGTCGAAACCGGTCTCGATGTCGTACGAACTCGAAAGCGGCTGGGAAAGCTTGGAACCGTCGCGATAGAGCGCCACGGCCTTGACCATACGCTCCCAACTATAGCGATAGGTCTCCTTCACCTCGGCGATCGTCGCCGACTGCGGGAGGTTGACCGTCTTGCTGATCCCGCCCGAGATGAACGCTTGCGCCGCCGCCATCATGTCGACGTGTGCCAATGGGCGAATGTAACGCGACCCGTGCTTACCGCAGGGCGTCGCGCAGTCGAAGATCGGCAGGTGCTCGTCCTTGAGGTTCGGAGCGCCTTCCAGCGTCATGCGACCGCAAATCACGTCCGAAGCCTCGTCGATCTGCGACTGGGTGAAGCCAAGAGCGTCGCGCAAGATCGAGAAGGAGAAGTCGTTGAGTTGCTCCTCTGAGATGCCGAGTTTCGTCGTGCAGAGCTCATCTCCCAAGACGAATCGATTGAAGGTGAAGCTCAGCTCGAACGAACCTAAGAGCCCCGCCTCGATTCGGGCGAGCGCCGCGTTGGCGAATCCCTTCGCTCGGAGCGTCGCGCGGTTGATGTGGGGCGCGCCTTCCAGCGTCCCCGTTCCCTTGGCGAAGGTTTCGATCTCGGCGATCTGTTCGCGGGAGTAGCCCAGCTTGCGGAGGGCCGGTGCGACCGACTGGTTCACGATCCTGAAATAGCCACCGCCGGCGAGCTTCTTGAACTTCACGAGTGCGAAATCGGGCTCGATGCCCGTCGTGTCGCAATCCATAACTAACCCGATAGTTCCAGTCGGCGCGAGAACGGTGACTTGCGCGTTGCGGTAGCCGCTGACTTCGCCGATTGCGAGCGCGTCGTCCCACATCTTGCGCGCAACCGTCCAAGTCCGTTGCGTGAAGAGTGTCGGTGCATAGCTGATGGGCGTGACGCTAAGGTTCTCGTATTCCTTCCGATCGGCTGCGTACGCGGCTCGCCGGTGGTTCCGAATGACGCGCAACATCGGCTCGCGGTTGGCGGAATATCGTTCGAACGGACCGAGCTTGCTGGCGATTTCGGCCGACGTGCGGTACGATGCGCCGCACAGCAGCGACGTAATGGCGGCGCACCAACCGAAGCCTTCTTCGGAATCGTACGGTAGCCCCATCCGCATCAAAAGCGTGCCGAGGTTTGCGTAGCCGAGCCCGAGCGTGCGATAGAGATGATTCTTCTCCGCGATACGTTTGGAGGGCATCTGACCCATCGCGACCGATATCTCGAGCGTCAAGGTCCAGACGCGCGATGCTTCGGCTAGCGCATGAGCGTCGAACTCGTCGTTCTCGTCGAGAAATTTGCCCAGATTGAGGCTCGCGAGGTTGCACGCCGAATCGTCGAGCCAGATGAACTCGCTGCACGGGTTCGTCGCGTTGATCCGCTCGTCGTTCGAGCACGTGTTCCACTCTTGAATCGTGTCGTCGAACTGCAGTCCCGGATCGGCGCACTGCCACGCTGCAAGACTGATGCGTTCCCAGAGGTCACTGGCCGGAATGGACTTCGTCACGCCGCCGGTTGTCCGGCTCGTCAAGGTCCAAGCCTCACGTGCGTCGAGCGCCTTAAAGAACGCATTCGGTAAACGGACGGAGTTGTTCGAATTTTGGCCGGAGACCGTCGCATAGGCTTCGCTATCCCAACCCGTGTCGTAACGGTCGATGCGCAGCGAGCGGTACCCCTGACGGGCGTAGTCGACGGCATTCTGCACCGCGCCCGATGGAACGCCCGCGTGAAGTGCTTCGCGCATCGTCGTCCGCAATCGGGAGTTAAGGGCCGGGTCGAGCCGCGCGCTTTCGGGCACCGCGTCATCGTGTGCGGCCGCGATCACCGCGTTCAGATGCTTCTCACACACGATCGAGCCCGCCACGAGGTCCGCGACCTTCTGCTCTTCGCGGACCTTCCACGTAACGAACTCTTCGATGTCGGGGTGATCGGCGTTCAGCACGACCATTTTTGCGGCGCGCCGCGTCGTGCCGCCGGACTTGATCGCACCGGCGGCGCGATCGA
>JBDTCF010000141.1:0-3003 GCA_039923715.1 Vulcanimicrobiaceae bacterium | reverse complement strand
CCAATACTCAGCGTTCCATGACGCTTAGGTAGTGCCGATCGAACGCGTGTAACAGTCCTTCGGCCGGAGCGTATGGTCCGGGTTCGTACGCACGCGAGGCGATTCCGGCTTGGCTCAGTTCGCTGATCCGCCAGTCCTGCCGGTTCGTAAGGTCCCAAAACTCCACCGCATCGCTCGGATCAAAACCCGGTGTTGCGCTCGCCCTGGCATCAAAGAGCCACTCGCAAACGATCGCCGTTTGGTCGAGCGCGAGCGGACGAACGTAGTGCGCCATTGCGTAGTCCGGATGCAGGCTCAGCAGCATCGTGGGAAACAGCGTGTAGTAGTAAATTCGTGCGAGATCATCGCCTCGCACGTCACCGAGCGGAGCGCGCTTTGTTCGGCCGTCCGCGGTAAGGCTCTCCACGCGATCGCGGAGCTCGGAGTAGCCGCCCAAAAATGGACCCTCGTCGAGATCGTTACGGCCGCTGTCCCATGGTGAAAACCGTTCGAGTTGCGGGTGCAGCACGGGGCAGTGGTAGCACTCCGAGTAATTCTGAAAGACGAGCTTCCAGTTGCACGCAACGTCGTATTCGATGCGCCGGCCGACGCGCAGCGCGCCGAGCCTCCACCGGGCAAAACGATCTAGTAGCGGCGCGAAAGCCGACGCCAACGGCTCTGGCCGCTTCGCGAGGTTGACGAACGCGAAACCTTCCCACTCCGCGACCGCTGCCGCTTTGAGCGGATAGTTCACACGCTGAAAGTCCGGCGCGCCCTCCATATTGCGCGCAACTTTCAGCGTGCCGTCGAGACCGTACGTCCAGGCGTGATACGGGCACTGCAACGAGCCACCGAGAACTCCCGCCGGTTCGGTGCAGAGCCGCGTCCCACGATGGCGGCACACGTTGAACAACGCGCGGAGTATGCCGTCGCCTCCGCGCACGACGATCAGCGACTCGCCGGCTACCTCGGCGAGCCGATAGGCGCCGGGCTCCGCGAAGTGCTCCTCGCGTCCGATCGCGATCCACGAGCGCGAGAAGATTCGTTCGCGCTCGTGCTGGGCGACGCCGGCGTCGAGGTACCAGCGCGCCGCGAGCGTGCGGCCGCCGGGCGGCAGGGTTGCTGGTCGAAAAACAGGCGTCACGATTCGCTCCGATCGGCGGGCGGGTCCATCCGACGCTTCCGCGTGCGCGCATTTGCCGCCCGCTATGGGGGTACGGTGGGCGCGTTGAGGTAACTCCTCACGAGATGGGATGGAATGCGACCCCGGTAAGCGGACCCCGCATCTACAATCTGTTCCCGCTGCTGGCGGGGCCGATCGCTCGTTGGAGCGACCATCTCGAACGCATCGCACGGATGCGATTCGACTGGGTTTACGTCAACCCGTTCCACGAAACGGGGTTCTCCGGGAGCCTGTATGCGGTCAGGGATTACGCTCGGCTCGACGCTCGGTTGATCGCCGAATCCGATGCGAGCGAGGCGCTCGGCGGCGAAGCGGCCGACGCGCTCGTGCGCGGCTTTGTCGACACGGCCGAAGCGAGCGGGCAGCACGTCATGATGGATCTCGTCGTCAATCACACCTCGAAGGACGCACTCTTCGTCGAAACCCACCCGGACTGGTACGCGCGCGACGATCGTGGCGAAATGCGCTCGCCGTTCGCAATTGACCCCGGCGATCCCGCGCGACGAACGGTATGGGGCGATCTCGCCGAACTCGACTGGAGCCAACGTCACGCGCGCGAGGCGATGCTGGACGCGTTCGGGACGATCGTCGGACGCTACGCCGCCCTCGGCGTCCGCGGTTTCCGTTGCGACGCGGCCTACAAAGTACCGGCAGACGTGTGGCGCCGTCTCATCGAGGTCGCGCGTGGATTGGTGCCGACCGCGCTGTTCGCCGCCGAAACGCTCGGCGCAACGCCGGCACAAGTCGAGCAGCTCGCCGCCGCCGGATTCGACTATCTCTTCAACAGTTCGAAGTGGTGGGACTTTCGCGCCGATTGGCTGCTCGAGCAGTACGAAGCGTTTCGGCACATCGCACCCTCGATTGCTTTTCCAGAAAGTCACGACACCGTCCGGCTCGCGTCCGAACTCGAGGGAAGCTCGAGCGACGAACTCGCGGCGCACTACCGTTTCCGCTACCTCTTTGCCGCCACTTTCTCGGCCGGGGTGATGATGCCGATGGGCTACGAGTACGGCTTCGCAAAGGCGCTGGATGTCGTCGCGACGCGTCCCGAGGATTGGGAGATGCCGCGCTTCGATATCATCGATTTCATCGCCGCGGTCAACAGCCTTAAGGCGCGGATCGAACCGTTGAACGAAGAGGGCCCGCAAGAGCGATTGAATCCGCCGGACGCGTGGCCACTGACGCTGCTCCGGCACTCGTTGCGGGGGGACCGGCGCGTTCTGTCGCTGTTCAACCCGAGCCGGCGCGAACTCGCCTTCGACACGAGCGTCATTGCAGCGGCCTTCGAGAGTGCGGATTTTCTCGATCTTACGCCGCTGCGCGGACCACTGGCAACAAACGGTGACGGCGAGGCGTTCCTGCAGCCGCTTGAAGCGCGCGTGTTCGTGAGCGACGACCCGCTCGTAGCCCGCGGTGACGCGGCCCGCTCGGGCCCGACGAACGCCGGACGCGTCGCGATCGAGCACGTCGCGCCGAGCCTCGACGCGGGCCGCTATGCCGTCAAACGAACCCTCGGCGAAACGTTCGCCGTCGAGGCCGACGTGTTCCTCGACGGACACGACGAACCGGCCGCAGTCGTCAAGTTTCGCGAGCGCGGCACGAGCGCCTGGACCGAGCAGCGGATGGAACCCATCGGTAACGACCGCCGACGCGCGACCATTCCGCTCCCGCGCATCGGCACCTACGAGTATGTCGTTGAAGGCTGGGTCGACGCTTTTGCCTCGTGGCAGAACGACGTGCGCAAGAAGCGCGATGCCGCACAACCCCTCGCGTTAGAATTCGTCGAGGGTCGCGCGCTGCTCGGCGACGCCGTGGATCGTGCGCGAGGCAAAGAACGCGCG
>JBDTCF010000140.1:0-3884 GCA_039923715.1 Vulcanimicrobiaceae bacterium | reverse complement strand
CCCGCCGACGCCGCCTGATGAAGGCGATCCGCGTCGCCGCGGCCGGCGGCCCCGAAGTTCTCCTACTCGAGGACGTTCCTCAACCGGCTACCGGTCGGGGCGAAGCGTTGGTTCGGCTGGCGGCGATCGGCGTCAACTACATCGACGTCTACCAACGAAACGGAATGTATCCGATGACGCGCCCCTTCACACCCGGCAGCGAAGGTGCGGGAACCATCGTCGCCATCGGTGACGGAGCGACCACATTGCATGAAGGCGATCGCGTAGCGTATGCGATGCACCCGGGTAGCTACGCCGAATACGCCGTCGTTCCGGTCGCGAAACTGGTGCAGGTTCCGGAGGCGATCTCGTTGCGCGACGCCGCCGCCGCGATGTTGCAGGGAATGACGGCCCACTACCTTGCGAACAGCACATTCGCGCTGGCGGCCGGGCAATTCGCGCTGATCCACGCGGGCGCGGGCGGCGTTGGGCTCTTGCTCACGCAACTCGCGAAGGGCAAGAACGCGCACGTAATCTCGACGGTTTCGACCGCGCACAAAGAGCGCCTCGCGCGCGCAGCCGGGGCGGACGACGTCGTACGCTATACCGAGACCGACTTTGTCGCGGAAGCTCGCCGCATAACGAGCGGACGCGGCGTCGAGGTCGTCTACGACTCGGTCGGCAGGACGACGTTTCAGGGAAGCCTGCGCGCGTTGCGTCCGCGTGGCTTGCTCGCGCTCTTCGGCGCCTCGAGCGGTCCGGTTCCACCGTTCGATCCGCAACTGCTCAACGAGCGCGGCTCGCTGTACGTAACGCGACCCACGCTCGCGCACTACGTCGCCGATTCAGCCGAACTGCAGTGGCGCGCACGCTCCGTTTTCGACGACCTGATCGCCGGTCGGCTCAAGCTGCGCACCGAACACGCCTATCCGCTCGAAGACGCCGCCCAGGCACACGCCGATTTGGAAGCGCGCCGCACGACCGGCAAAGTTCTACTGATTCCACCCCTCGCCCACGCCGAGGCATGAGCGATCAGGCCGGCGCGCGGCCGGCGACGCCCCGGCCGGGCAACCTGCCGACCGGGACGGTAACGTTCCTATTTTCAGATATCGAAGCGAGTACGAAACGCTGGGAAGCTCATCGCGAGGCGATGGCGCTGGCGCTGCGTCGCCACGATGCGATCCTCCGCGAGGCGATCGAGCGGCACGAAGGCTACGTCTTTAAAACGGTCGGCGACGCCTTCTGCGCGGCCTTCCAACGCGCGACCCAAGCGATTGCGGCCGCGCTCGACGCCCAGCACGCGCTCGCTGCGGAGGATTTTTCGGCGGTTGGTGGTTTGCTCGTGCGAATGGCGCTACATACCGGCGATGCCGACGAGCGCGATAGCGATTACTTCGGCCCGGCGCTCAACCGAGTCGCGCGACTGCTCGCGACGTGCCACGGCGGGCAAGTACTGGTCTCCGGTACGGCAGCGGCGGTGATCGCGGACTCGATGCCGACGCGCACCGGCTTGCGCGACTTGGGAGAGCACCGTCTTGAGGATTTTGCCGAACCTGCCCGCGTCCACCAACTCGTTGCGGATGGCCTGCGCGATGTCTTTCCCGCGCTGCGCTCCAGCGATGCGCTCCCAAATAATTTGCCACTCGCGCTCACATCGTTCATCGGTCGCGACCAGGTTGTGGCCGAGATCACCAGGCTCGTCGCCGCGTTTCCGCTGGTCACCCTCGTGGGAGCGGGGGGCGCCGGCAAGACGCGAACGGCGGTGCAAGCCGGCCGCGAATTGCTGCCCGATTTCAACGCCGGCACGTGGCTCGTCGAATTTGCCGCGCTGACCGATCCGGCACGCGTCCCGGGAGCGATCGTGCAGACGCTAGGGTTGGCCGAATCGCCGGATCATCCCGCGCTCGACGTCGCGCTCGCCCACCTCCGGGGGAAGCACTTGCTGCTGATCCTCGACAACAGCGAACACGTCATCGACGCGGTCCGCGAGGCCGTCGCTGCGATCGTGCGCGTCTGCCCCGGCGTACGGACGTTGGCCACCAGCCGCGAAGCGTTGAATATCGCGGGCGAACACGTCTTTCGCATCCCCTCGCTTGCAACGCCGGAGGCCGACCCCGGACTGACCGCAACTGCGTCAATGGCCTTCGGTGCAGTCGCGCTCTTCGTCGACCGCGCGGTAAGCGCGAGTCCCCGTTTCGTTCTCGACGACGAGAACGTTCCTTTCGTCGCCGAGATCACTCGACGGCTCGACGGTATTCCCTTAGCTCTCGAGTTGGCTGCGGCGCGCGTGAAGGTGCTCGCGCCGCGCGAACTCGCGCACAAGCTCGACGAGCGCTTTCGGCTGCTCACCGGCGGCGACCGCAGCGCGCTCCCGCGCCAGCAAACGATGCGCGCGCTGATCGACTGGAGCTACGAGCTGCTCTCTAATGACGAGCGGGCACTTTTTCGACATCTGGCGATTTTCGCGGGCGCCTTCACGCTCGAGTCCGCCGTCGGCATCGATCCGAACGCTGAAGCCGACGAGTTCGGAGTGCTGGACCTGCTCTCGTCGCTCGTCGACAAGTCGTTGCTGCAGGCAGAATTTACGCCGGACGCAACGCGCTATCGGTTGCTGGAATCGACGCGCGAGTACGCGCGTGAAAAACTGCGCGAGCGGGGTGAATACGAAGCGACCGCACGCGCTCACGCGGTTCGCTATCTAGAACTGGCGGAAGGGTTCGACGCGAGGTGGGCGACGATGTCGGGGTTGGCATGGAGCGCGCAGGTCGATCCGGAGTTTGACAATTTTCGCAGCGCTCTCGACTGGGCGCTCGGCGCGCGCCGCGACGTCGAGCTCGGCCAACGGCTGGCCGTGGGGCTGCGCCGCATTTACTTGTATCGAGCGCCTTCGGAAGGCTGGCATTGGGCCGAGCTCGCGCTCTCGTTCGTCGACGATTCGACCTCACTACGCACCGTCGCCGGACTCGAGCTCGTTCGAGCGAATCTCGGAATGGCGCTAAAACGCCATCAAGCGAGCTTCGCAGCGGGGACGCGCGCGCTCGCGACGTATCGCAAGCTCGGCGACACGCTCGGAGCCGCCCAGGCGGCGAGTCTTGCGGGCAGCGCGCTCGTCTTTCTCGGTCGCGTCGACGAAGGCGAACGCCTGTTGCACGAAGCGCTCGCGACGGCGTCTACGCTCGGCGCGCGAAAGTTCGCCGGCCTCGTGCTCCAAGATCTCGCCTTTGCCCGCCAGATTGCCGGCGACGTCGGCGGCGCACGCGGCTTTTTCGCCGAGGCGTTGGCCGCGTTCAAGGAAACCGGCGCCGAACGTCAGATCGCGCGGGTGGCAGGGAACCTCGGTGATGCTGAGTTTCGCGGCGGCGACGCCGAGGCCGCGCTGCGTCTCGTCGGCGAAGCGCTGAGGGCGGATCGCGCACTCGGCAGCCTCCGCAGCGCGGCGACCGATTTGAGCAACCTTGCCGCGTACCTCGTAACGCTCGGACGCTGGGACGAGGCCCGAGAGTACGCGCGCGAGGCGCTCGCGCTTGCCCGCGACGCCCAAGACGACGTCGTCTTCGCTTACGCGCTGCAGCACCTGGTCGCAGTTGCGACCTTACGAGAGAGCAAGCCCGGCACGCGAACGAGCGAATATCTCTCGCGTGCCGCGCGGCTGTTCGGTTACGTTGACGCGACGCTCGCCGCGTTCGGAACCGCACGCGAGTACACCGAGCAGCAAGAGTACGATGCGATCGCGATCGCGTTGCACGCTGCCTTCGACGAAACGCAACGACGTGGGTTGGAAGCCGAAGGGCGGAGTTGGACCAAAGAACGTGCCGCCTCGGAAGCACTCGCGATCGCAGCAATGGAAGTTTGAGCCCCGGCAAACGGCTCGGCTTGTCTTTCGGTCTTGCTTGGGTCGTCAAATG
>JBDTCF010000139.1:0-2723 GCA_039923715.1 Vulcanimicrobiaceae bacterium | reverse complement strand
ACGTTGGCATCGCAATGGGCACCGGCACCGAGGTGGCCATTCAGAGCGCCGGCATTACCCTGATCAAGGGCGACCTCGCGGGCATCGTGCGCGCCCGCCGGCTGAGCCGCGCCACCATGCGCAACATTCGCCAAAACCTCGTCTTCGCGTTCCTCTACAACGCGCTCGGCATACCGATTGCCGCCGGCGTGCTCTACCCGACATTCGGCATTCTGCTCAGCCCGGTGGTGGCGGCGCTCGCGATGTCGTTCAGTTCGGTTTCGGTGATCGCCAACGCCCTGCGCCTGCGGAGCGTGCGACTCGAACGATGACCTCGACGCGTGCTCGCCGCCAGCGAGCGCAGTAGGTGGTGTTTCGAGGGCCGTAGCCGAAGGAGGGAACGTGAAGATATTTTTAGACACGGCCGAACTCGAAGAGATCCGAACCGCCGCACGGTGGGGCGTTCTCGACGGCGTCACGACGAACCCGACCCTGTTCGCGAAAGCGGGTGGCGGTTCGTACGAGTCGATTTTAGCGGAGGTGTGCTCGATCACGCCGGGGCCGGTCTCGGCCGAGGTCGTCGCCGAGGACGTCGAGGGCATGCTCGCGCAGGGTCGCGCGTTTGCGAAGATCGCCTCCAACATCTTCGTCAAGATTCCAATGGGCGAGAACGGGCTCGAAGCGATCGCCCGGCTGCACGCCGAAAAAATCCCGACGAACTGCACGCTCGTCTTCAGCGCGAATCAGGGACTCCTGGCCGCCAAAGCGGGCGCCTCGCTCATCAGCCCATTCGTCGGACGCCTCGACGACATCAACGAGGACGGCATGACGGTCGTGCATCAACTCGCCGACATCTTCGCCTTGCACGAGATCGCGGCGGAGGTGCTCGCCGCCTCGATGCGCGGCCCGCTGCACGTGACACAGGCGGCGCTGGCCGGCGCGCACATCGCAACCGTGCCGTTCAAGGTTCTCCAACAAATGATCTACCATCCGCTGACCGAGAGCGGGACCGCACAGTTTCGCGCGGACTGGCAGAAAGCGCAGCGAACGCACGGCGCCAAGTAACGGCTTGCGCATCGCTTGCGCGCTGTGCATTGGCGCGGCGCCGGAGCCCTACTTAGCGGCGGCGCTGGCGGCGATCGCACCGGTCGTCGACGTGCTTGTCGTCAACGATAACTCGGGATTGGAGCACGGCGAGAACCTTTCGACCGTCGAAGCGAGCCCCTTTACGCCCGAGCGACGGCGTGTCGTTCAGCGGCCGTTCGTCGACTTCGCAACGATGCGGAACGATGCGTTCGCACCGCTGCTAGAACTCGACCCGGCCCCGGACTGGGTGCTGTTTTTGGACGCCGATGAAATCCACGGCGAGCAACTCGCATCTCTCGCAAGCGCGGTGTTGCCGCGCCTCGGCGCCGACATCGGCGAACTCGACGCCTACACGTTTCACTTCTGGGGAACCTTCGGCTGGATCACGGACGTCGCGCGCCGGCTGGTCTTCTATCGCTTCAACCGCGAATTGCGTTGGACGAACGCAATTCACGAGAAACTCGTCGCAATTCGCGGACGCGCCGTGGTCGTGCCGTACGTCTACCACCACTACGGAAACGTGCTCGGGCCGCGCGCGCTGGCGGAGAAGCACCAGCGCTACTTCGCGCTGGGGAACGCGGTACCGCGGCCGGTCGATCCGGAAAAAGCGGGTCTCGAGCTGTTCTTGGCGCGAGCGCGCGAGGTGCGGCCGTATCGCGCCGCGCATCCCGCGATCGTCCGCCCGACGCTGGCCTCGCTCGCCACTGCCGAGCGAGAAACGTTCGCACGTTTGGATGCCGGCTTTCGGGCGCGGCGAACCCCGGCGGACCAATTTCGGGCGACCGCCGCCGCGCTCAACGAGACCCTCCGCGTGCGGCTGCGCGCGCTCGAGCGGCCCGGCCTCTACCGGGGCCCGACCATCGCTCGTTAAGGCCTGCCTTAAACAGGACGCGGGGGCGGGCACGCGAAGCGGACAACGGTGAATTGCTCGACGGCGCGCACGCTCGCGGTTGCGGCCCTCATGCTCGCTCTTCCCAGCGTCGCGAGCGGCGCTCAGGTTCGTTCTGCCGCGCACCACCCCGTCGTTCGCCCCGCGAACCTGCAAAAGACCGAACCGATGACGCGGGCCGCCGAACGCGCTCCGGAACCCGCCTCCCTACGCGCGCCCGATCCGGATGCATCGGCGACCCCTGCGGCCACGAACGTTCGCCCCCCGCACCGCTTCCGCCGCACGGCGCCGCGGCCATTCCGGTTGTTCGATCCGCTGCACTGGCATCGAATGGCGGTGCTCGCCCCGACGCCCCGCGTTTGACCGAAGTTCGGCTCTGCGCCGGACTGTTGGAGCGCGACGGACTCGTCTTGCTGGTCGCATCGCGATATCCGAATCTAGGCGAACCGTTATGGGGGCTTCCCGGCGGCCGTCCGCGCTCCGGAGAGCTGCTGCCGGACGCCCTGCGACGCGAGTGTTCCGAGGAGACCGGCCTTGCGATCGAGGTCGACGAGCTGGCGTACGTCAGCGAATCGTTTGACGTTTCCGGCGACGTGCACGTCGTCGCGCATACGTTTCGCATCCGCGCCGGCGGAACGCCGCGCCTGCCACTCCACGATGCGCACGTCGTCGAGGTGGCGTGGGTGACGGCCGACGCGCTGGCAACGCGCATCGCCGTCGCCGTCGTGCGCGAACCGTTGCTCGCCCACCTGCGCGGCGATGTACGGCG
>JBDTCF010000138.1:0-25489 GCA_039923715.1 Vulcanimicrobiaceae bacterium | reverse complement strand
ACGCTCGCCGAGCGCTTGACGCATTTGAACGAACGCTCCGCTGCTCGCGAGCGCCGCACCCGAGCGGTCCGACGCGCTGTCGTTACCGCTCTGATAAACGGCATCGGAATTCGGGCTGCGACCTCGGCAATAGTAGGTAAGCCTAATTTCATAATTAGTCTTAACTAATATCCTGGCCCAGGAACTTCCTTCCGCGGCCGGGTCGGCCCCCCACCGTTTGTAAAGAAGGTCGGCTGGTGCGGGCGAGCGATGTCTCGGACCATGCGCGCGGTCGTTACTCGTGTTCGGGAAGCCGCCGTCGAGGTCGGCGGGGAAACCGTTGGCGCGATCGGCGGCGGTTTGCTGGTCCTGCTCGGCGTCGCTCGCGACGACGACGAAGCCGATGCTCGCGCGCTGGCCGAGCGGATTTTCGGCCTGCGGATCTTTCGCGATGAAGCCGGCGCGATGAATCGAGGCCTCGGCGACGCGGGCGGCTCCGTCCTGGTCGTCTCGCAATTTACGCTGCTGGGCGACGCGCGACGCGGCCGTCGGCCGTCCTTCGTGACGGCCGCCCCGGGCGAGCAAGCCGAACGCTTGTACGAGTCCTTCGCCGGCGCGTTGCGTCGGCTGGGGGCGCCGGTCGAGACGGGACGTTTCGGCGCCACCATGCTCGTCCGTTCCAGCAACGACGGACCCGTCACGATCCTGCTCGACAGCAAGCGAGCGTTCTAAGCCTCCGAGCCTGCCCGACGCGAAAATGGCTTGCGTGGGGCCGTAACTTTGTGTTACAAAGTTAAGAGCAATGGAATTCCGACAGGCCATCGCGGACATCGCCGAAGTTCGCGATCGCCTCGCGACCGTGCAACGTTTCGGCGGCTACTCCGGTTGGGCCGCCGTTTTCAGCGGTTTGGTGGCGTTAGCCGCCGGGGTCGTACAGGCGACGATCGCACCGCAACCGCGCGATCCCGAGGCCCAGCGCAGCTATCTCGACATCTGGCTCGTGTGTCTCGCGTTCGCGCTCGCGATCAACTACGGCGCGATCCTGGTCTGGCGCGCCCGTAACGCCGATCCGCAAGCGCGCATGCAAGTCCGCACGGTCGGCATGAGCATTCTTCCGGCGATCGCAGCGGGCGGCGTCATCACGTTCGCGTGCATGCAACGCAACGTGCTCGGGCTGCTTCCCGGGATGTGGTGCGCGACGTACGCGCTCGGCCTGTTCGCGTCGCGGGCACTCGTCCCGCACGGCGTCGTTGCCGTCGCAGTTGCGTTCGGTTTCGTCGCGACGTTGCTGCTCTTTGCACCCGGTTCGCTCGCGCTCGAGTGGTGGGTGATGCCCGTCGCGTTCGGCGGCGGACAGATCGCCATCGGCGCGATCGTCCTCGCGGAACGCTACCGAACGCATAGGAGGTTAGTCCCCTGAAGTCGTCTCCACCATTTGCTTACGAGGGTCTCGAACGCATCTTTCACGAGCGCGGACGCCTAGCCGTCTGCACCTGTCTGGTGGCTCGCGGCGACGGACTCTCGTTTACCGAACTCGCCGGCGCGTGCGGACTCACGGACGGGAATCTTAACCGCCATCTCCACGCGCTCGCCGAGATGAAAATCGTTACGCTCGCGCGGATGCGCGGCGTCGGTCGACCGACGACCGTCGTGCGCATCACGAAGTCCGGCCGCGCTCGCTTTCTCGCCTATGTCGACGAACTCGAGACGGTCATTCGCGCCGTTCACGAAAGCGCGTCGGCTGCGGCGCCGGCGTCTCGCCTCACCCCGCTTGGAGCGACGTCGTGATCGAACGTGCGACGGCCGCTCCGAGTACCGCGGAAGCGACCGTTCCCCGCCACTTGGCGATCATCATGGACGGCAATCGGCGTTGGGCCGCGGAGCGTGCGCTTCCGGCAATCGAAGGCCACCGACAGGGCGCGCGCGCCCTGCGCGAGATCGCGGCCGCCTGCGCGCGCGCCGGCATCGCACATCTCACCGTCTTTGCGTTCAGCGAGGAGAACTGGCAGCGCGGTCCCGCCGAAGTCGGACCGCTCATGGAACTCGTTCGCTCGTTCGCGCGGACCGAAGCGCGCAGGCTGGCGCGCAGCGGGATTCGCGTAAGACTGCTCGGCCGTCCGGACCGCCTGCCCGAAGCCACGCGCATCGCACTCGACGAACTGGTTAGCGGCACTGCGGCTTGCGAGGGAATGACGCTCAACCTTGCGGTCGACTACGGGGCCCGCACCGAACTCTGCGACGCCGTTCGTGCGCTGGCAAATGACGTCGCTACGGGCCGCCTCAACGGTGCGACCATCGACGAAAACACGCTCTCCGGCTACCTCTACACGGCCGGCACGCCCGATCCGGACCTGCTGATTCGCACCGGCGGCGAACTGCGCGTCTCGAACTTCCTGCTGTACCAGATCGCCTACGCCGAGCTGTGGGCGACGACGACGCACTGGCCCGATTTCACGCCCGAATTATTGCACGGTGCGCTCGAGGCGTTCTCGCTACGCCAGCGCCGCTTCGGCCGCTAGCCGGCCTTCGCCGTTCCCGCTCGCCGGCGGCGGTCTCCACCCGTTAGGCGTTCTCTGTTATACTAGGGTCCGTGAACACCCGCAAGGACATTCGAAACGTCGCCATCATCGCGCACGTCGATCATGGCAAGACGACGCTCGTTGACGCGATGCTGCGGCAAAGCGGCGTTTTTCGCGAAGGGCAAGCCCTCACGACCCGCGTCATGGACTCGAACCCACTCGAGCGCGAACGCGGAATTACGATCTTGGCAAAAAATACCGCCATCCGCCACGGCGTGACGAAATTCAATGTCGTCGACACCCCTGGGCACGCCGACTTCGGAGGCGAGGTCGAGCGCGTCTTGCAGATGGTCCAGGGCGTCCTGTTGCTGGTCGACGCGGCCGAGGGCGTGATGCCGCAAACGCGCTTCGTGCTCCGCAAGGCGCTCGAACTGGACCTGCACGCGATCGTCGTGATCAACAAGATCGATCGCAAGGACGAACGCGCCAAAGAGGTCGTCGACGAAGTCTTCGAACTGTTCGTGGATCTCGGCGCCACCGATCGTCAAGCCGATTTCCCGGTGCTGTATACGAACGCGAAGGCGGGAACGGCAACGCGCGAACTCGGCGTTGCCGGCGTCGACCTCGAGCCGCTGTTCGAGACGATCGTCGCGCACATCCCCGAAGCGCCCGCCGAAGAGGGGCCCTTCCAGATGCTGATCAGCGCGATCGACCACAACAAGTACGTCGGTCGCATCGGCATCGGGCGGGTGTTCCGCGGCAGCGCGCGCGTCAACGCGCCGATCGCGAAGGTCTCGCGCGCCGAGGGCGTCGAGCAAGGACACCGGCTCACGAAGCTGCTCGCGTTCGCCGGCTTGGAGCGGATCGAAATCGAAGAGGCGAGCGCGGGGGACATCGTTTGCGTCTCGGGCATCGATGGGATTAACATCGGCGACACCCTGGCCGACGCGGCCTCTCCCGAAGCGATTCACGCGGTATCGGTCGACGAACCGACGGTCGCGATGTTCTTCTCGGTCAACGCCTCGCCGTTTGCCGGCAAAGACGGCAAGTATCTCACCTCGCGACAGATTCGCGAGCGCCTGATGCGCGAACTCGAATCGAACGTCGCATTGCGCGTGCTCGAGACCGACAGCGCCGACACCTTCGAAGTCCGCGGACGCGGCGAATTGCACCTCTCGATTTTGATCGAGACGATGCGTCGCGAAGGCTACGAAATCGCCGTCTCTAAACCCACCGTGATCGTTACCGAACGCGACGGAAAGAAATTCGAGCCGGTCGAGTACGTGGTGATCGACGTCGCCGAGGAGCACGCCGGGGCCGCTATCGAGGCGCTCGGGAAGCGCCGCGCGGCGATGTCGAACATGATTTCGCTGGGCGATACGCAGCGCCTCGAATACACTATGCCCACCCGCGCCATCTTCGGTCTGCGCGGCGAACTGCTCACGCTGACGCGCGGGACTGCCGTAATGTCGCACACGTACTACGATCACCAGCCGCTGGCGGGCGAAATACCGGGACGTTCGGTCGGCTCGTTGATCGCAAGCGAACAGGGAACCACGACGGGCTACGCCCTCATGGGCCTCGAGGCCCGCGGCCGCTTCTTCATCGGCCCCGGCGTCGACGTGTACGAAGGCATGATCGTGGGACGCGCGACGACCGAATTCGACGTCACGATCAACGTGGTACGCGCCAAAAAACTCACCAACATGCGCGCTGCCGGCACCGACGAGAACGTCCGGCTCGCTCCGCCCGACGAAATGTCGCTCGAACGCGCCATCGAGTTCATCGAAGATGACGAACTCGTCGAGGTCACGCCCAAAGCGATCCGCCTGCGCAAGCGCACCCTCGACGAAACCGATCGCATCCGTTCCCGCAAACGCGAAAAAGCCGCCGTCTAAACGCCGCGGGGACGGCGATACTCGGCAATCGTGGAAAGGCCGTCCGGCTCGGTTGAGACGCGCTCGAGCACCGGATAGCGCGGCCCGGTGCGGTCCGCGACGGCCACGTCCCGATAGACGCGGCCACTGACGAGGAGCAAACGCACGACGCCGTCGCCACGTTCGGCGCGCGTGAGGGCGACGTCGAGGTCCTGTTGTAAGTCGTCGTCGGCCGCCCGACCGTCGATCGCGACGAGCTTCGAACCGGGGCCGATACCGGCTTTGGCCGCCGGCGAACCTTGGATGACGTCCGCAATCGTTCCGTCACTTCGGCCGCTGATTCCGAGCGAGTACGACGCATCAAATCCGTGGCGGCGCGCAATATCTTCCTTGTCGAACTCGGTCGGCTTCGCTCGGTACGCAACGCGCCAACCATTACCCTCGAATGGATTCGGCGGGTGCGGCGCGACCCGGTCGATCCACTTTTCGAAAAACTCGCGCCAGTCGTACGGCTGCACCGCGTTCATCGCGACGATCACGTCGGCGCGCGTGTACGGCACGATGATCGGCCCCGTGTTCGGCGCGCCGAAAAATGCGCTCGCTACGTCGTCCAGCGACTTCTTCCCGTCCGAAAGCCTGCGAATCGTGACGTCCGCCTCGAGCCACATCAGCGCGCTCTCCGCGTAGAAGTCGACGCCGCGCCGCTGACGGCCCCACGCCCGCGGTGCGCCGTAGAGAAACGGGCCGGAGGTCGCGGTATCGACGAGCGGGCGGGTCATGCGGCCCGGTTCGTCGTCGTAGTACGCGTACGTCCCGGCCAAGCTTTGCAACCAACGCTCCTTCGTCCAGATGCCGGACCGTTCGGCCTGCAGCTCGCCGTAGAACTGCGTCATCCCTTCGTAGACCCACAACAGATCGTCTTCCATCGGAACCTGAAAGTTGGGGGTCGCGAGATCGGCCGGACGCCGGTACTTGCCGTCCCACGAGTGATTGAACTCGTGCGGCAGGAGGTCGCCGCCGCCCGCAAACGCGACGTCGTCGGTCAAGTAGTCGCCCTCGTCACCGTCGTCGCTTGATTGATGGTGCTCGACACCTTCGCCCGGCATCACGTCGGAGCACGTCAGCAAGAACGTATAGTGGTTGAAGTGGCGAGCGCGGTAGAGCGCGCGCATTTCTTGTACGAGAAAGCTCAGTTTCGCGATCGTCTTGTCGCTCGCGTCGAGTTCGGCGGGCGTATCGGCAAAGGCGTCGAGTTCGACGGGGGCACCCTCGATCGAGCCGAGCCGCCAACTCCGATGGTTGAGGCCTGCATCGAGCGGCGAATCGACCAGCATCTCAAGGGTCACCGGCTTGAAGACCACGTTCGCGCCTTGGTGCGAGAGGGTATCCAGCGCGGTCGCATATTCCCACGCCGCGCCGGGAAGTTTCAGGCTGGGACTCACCTCGACCGTGCTAACGTCGTGGCCGCTCGGGTAGAGCACGACCTTGTTCCAAGTGAGCGAGAGGAGATTCGGCGTCGCGAGCCGCGCCGAACTGTACTGGCCGGCGTCCGCACCAAGATAGTCGAAACTGACATCCAGCGAATGCGTGCTTGGCGGAACGCTCAGGTGGAACGCGTACATGTCGACGAGGTCGCGCGTCCACGGGATCGTACGGCCGCCGGCCGACACCACGATCGTTGCGAGATTGAGAATTGGGCCGTTTGGGGCGTGCTCGCCGGGGATCCACTTCGGGTAGACCAGCGTGAACGGTCCGGGCGACACCGGCATCGACTCGCGCACGTGAACGATGCCGCGCGTCACCTCGCCGGCGTCGACGGCGAGCGTCAGCGGGATCGTTGTGGGAGCGCCAAGCGCTCGCAGCGTCCCCGCGCCGAACGCGAGCGCGGCACCCGCAACATAAATGGCCCACCTCGAACGAAGCGTCTTCATAGCCGTCCGTTTTAGTTCCGAGCGGCGGCGGCCCCTCGCGGCCGACTACGTCGGTAGCGGAACCGGAGTGGCGCTTGTAACGGCCGACTCGACGACGGGAGTCGACGCCGTTGCGGTCGGAACCGCGGAGGGCGACGCGGCGGGATGCGCCGACGACGCCAGGATCGGCGAACATCCATCGGCCGAACCGGGCGCGGGCGTATACGGCACCGGCATGGCTCCGCTCACGCCGAACTCGATTGGGTAGAACGAGCCACCGTCCGTCAGCGTCAAGGTCGTGGATGCACTCTTTGAGTGCGCGGGGAGTTGATACGTCATAAACCAGTACGGTTGCGCGAGCCTGGCGCAACCGACTTCCTTAAGCTGGCCGTCAACGAGAAAGCTACTGCGCACCGGGCCGCCGAGCGGTTTCTCGTAGAGGTAGACGTTCTGCGTTGCGTCGGTCGGATTTTGCAGATCGAACGTGATGCGGTGAACGATCCCATAGTCGCCGTAGTCGTGTCCTGGATCGCCGGGCTCGAGGTTGTGCGGGGTCGGGTGCGTCGCGCCGTATTTGACGTATGCGTCGGGCCCGCCGACGGTATACGAACCCACCAACGCGCCGTAGCCGTCGAGGTCGAAGGTGCCGTGCCGATTGTGGCCGTCGAACCCGAGGCGCGGGCCGTTAAGATAGGCCTCGGGTCGGCCGCCGGCCGGGGCAGAGACGACGGATATGGTGACGGGGCCGCCGCTCAAGACGTGCACGTCGGCTGCGCCGGCGAGCAACTCTCCGTGTAACATCAAATCGTGTCGTAAGATGAACGGCGTACCCGGCGCAACGTCGACGATCGCGCCTTCATTCCGCGCGCGGAATAAAAGAAAATCGCGCGAGACGGTGTGGCCGACGCTCATGACATCGAGATCCGGACCGGCGCCCGCTCCGATGATTTGCATGCGCGCGGGCGAAGTGGCGGTCAACACGACGTCGAGATCGTGCGGCACGCCGACGTCCGCGTGATAGTAGTACAGCCTTGCGACTTGACCGACGTCGACTTGTCCGCGCGAAATCAACCCGTCACTCTGAACGTACTCAGGGTCGTCGCTGAAGAACAATACGGACGGTTTCGTGGGCGGCGTAACCACGTTCGTCAGCGTGACGTTGGTCACGCCGCTCACCCAGGAGCTAGCGCCGTCGCCGGCAATCGTCACCCCGACGTTGGCCGCCGCACGGCTGCCGGCCGGCAAGGAGGCGAGCGGCCAAGGGGCGATCGGCCCGTAGCGGACCGACGCGCCGGGACGCAGGGTCGGCCGGATTTGCCGGTCGAGCGCCGCGAGAATCTGCGTGTACAGAAAATATCCGTCGGCGGGAGAACCGGTGACGTTCAGGCCGATCGCCGGCGGAATCACCCCGGCCGCGGGCAAGGGTGGGGTCGCGGTCGGGGCCGGCGACGCGGTCGGCGAACCCGGGGCCGGCGATGCGGCGGGCGGCGGCGGTGGCGCGGGGGGCGGAGGCGGGCTCGCGACGGGCTGCGCGAAAACCGCCTGCGTCGCGAGGACGAAGGCGGCAGCAAAGGCTACAGAACCTCTCTTTAAAGCTTCGAACACCACCACCGGCCGTTCACTTTGGAAGCCGCCCCGCTACGCCCTTTTTCGAAGCTCGATTGTGCTTGCCCGAACGCGAAACGGGGTCCCCTCGCCGGGGCGCGAAAACCCCATCATGACGTACGACGCGATCGTCGTCGGCGGCGGCCACAACGGTCTTGTCACGGCGTGTTACCTCGCGCGCGCGCGCAAGCGTGTGCTCGTTCTCGAACGCCGCTATATCGTCGGCGGGGCGTGCGTTACGGAAGAGAACGTCTTCCCGGGGTACAAGGTCTCGACCGCCGCGTATGTCAACAGCCTGTTCCGACCCGAAATCGTCCGCGACTTGCGCTTGGGCGACTACGGTTTCGAGGTCGTCGAGCGCGACCCGGCGTCGTTCTCACCGTTCGACGACGGACGCTATTTATTGCTCGGTCCGGACCGCGCCTCGAACCTACGCGAGATTGGGAAATTCAGCGCCCGCGATGCCGAGAACTATCCGAAATACGAGGCGATGCTCGGGCGCGTCGCCGACGTCGTCGAGCCGACGCTGACCGAAATCCCACCGAACGTCGTGCGCCCGGGCTTGGACACGCTGCTCAAGATGGGCAAACTCGGCCGCGCGCTCCAAAAGCTGGGGCCCGGGATGAGCGAAGCGATCGAAGTTCTCACCGGCGCGGCGCGCCCCATTCTGGATCGGTGGTTCGAATCCGAGCAACTCAAAGCGACCCTTGCAACCGATGCCATCATCGGGGCATTTGCCGCACCCTCGATGCCGGGAACCGCATACGTGCTGTTCCATCACGTCATGGGTGAGACCAACGGCAAACGCGGCGTGTGGAGCTACGTCCGCGGCGGCATGGGCGGGCTCACCCAGGCGCTCGCGCGCGCCGCACGCGACCTCGGCGTCGAGATTCGAACCGAGGCCGAAGTCACGCGCATCCTGGTCGACGGGAATGCCGTTACCGGCGTCGTGCTCGCAGACGGTGACGAATATCGCGCCAAACAGATCGCGAGCAACCTCGACTGCCGGCTAACGTTCACGAGGCTGCTGGACCCAGCACGGTTGCCGCCGGACTTTCTCGCGGCGATCGAACGCATCGACTACTCGAGCGCGTCGATGAAGATCAACGTCGCCCTCGACGCGCTGCCGAACTTCACCGCAGCACCGGGAACCGAGGCCGGACCGCAGCACCGCGGGACCGTCCACCTCTGCCCCGACCAAGATTATATTGAACGCGGTTACGACGACGCCAAGTACGGCGAACCCTCGCGCGAACCGGTCGTGGAGTGTACGATCCCTTCGGCGCTCGATCCAACCGTCGCTCCCGAGGGTAAGCACCTGATGTCGATGTTCGTACAGTACGCGCCGTACGCGCTACGCTGCGGAGATTGGGACGCACGAAAGGACGAGTTTGCCGATCGCTGCTTCGAGGTCGTCGAACGTTACGCGCCCGGCTTCAAGAACTCGGTCGCCGCCAGACAGGTGCTCAGCCCGCTCGATCTCGAGCGGACGTTCAACCTGAGCGGTGGGAACATTTTCCAAGGCTCGATGGGGCTCAACCAACTGTTCGCCTTTCGGCCGGTCCCCGGTTTCGCCGGCTATCGAACGCCGGTGGCCGGACTGTTCTTGTGCGGCGCCGCCGCGCATCCAGGCGGCGGCGTGATGGGTGCGGCCGGCCGGAACGCCGCCCGCGTCATGCTCCGCGGTTAGGACGCGAGACGAGAAACGCAAAACGGCGAGGCTGAAGCCTCGCCGTTCCGTCTTTAGCTGGAAAGCGACGACCCGCTATTTGCCCTTCTTCATCGTCGACATCGAGCTGGACTTCGCCGCCTTGCTCGCGTGGCAGTAACCCTTGACCTTGGTGCCGTCCTTTTTCTTGTAGCCCTTGGTATAGGACTCGCCCTTCGCGCACTTCGTCGACATCGACGACATCGACGACATGTGGCTAGCGGTCTTGCTCGAGGCGAGCGCCGGAGCGGCGCCGAGGGAAGCGGCGAACGCGATCGCCGCGAGAGACGTCAGGAAACGTTGCATTTAGAGGAACCTCCTAGTAAAAAAGCTGGCCGACGCTTTCGCGCCTCCTACACTCCCGTTCCCGCCGAGGCTTGCGAGCGACTAGTCTGTGCCTGGAGCGGCACCGGTGCGGCGGCGCCGAAGGTCAGCGCGCCTCGGTCGATGTCGTAGTCGATCTGGACGGTCTGCCCTTCCCGTACCTCGCCGGCCAGGATCCGACGTCCGAGGGGCGTTTCCAGCTCCCGCTGGATTGCCCGTTTGAGCGGCCGGGCGCCGTAGACCGGGTCGTAGCCCACCCGCACCAGGTGCGTTCGGGCCGCCTCGGTCAACGCCAAGGCGATGCGCCGTTCGGCCAAGCGGGCTTCCAGGCGGGCCAACTGGATCTCGACGATCTTTTGGAGTTGCTCCTCGCCGAGGGCTTGGAACACGACGATCTCGTCGACCCGATTGAGGAACTCCGGGCGAAAGTGGCGGCGCAACTCGTCGAGAACGGTCGCGCGCATGATCGCGTACTCCGTACCGCTCTCGCCGCGGAAGTCGAGGATCCGCGTGCTCCCCACGTTCGAGGTCATGATTAGGATGGTGTTTTTGAAGTCCACGGTCCGGCCCTGACCGTCGGTCAATCGGCCATCGTCTAAGATTTGCAAGAAGACGTTGAACACGTCGGGCGCAGCTTTTTCGATCTCGTCGAACAGCACGACCGAGAACGGACGGCGACGAACCGCTTCGGTCAACTGTCCGCCCTCGTCGTAGCCGACGTATCCCGGCGGCGCGCCGATTAACCGCGCGACCGAATGTTTCTCGCCGTACTCCGACATGTCGATGCGAACCATCGCTCGCTCGTCGTCGAACAGGTAACTTGCGAGCGCGCGCGCCAGCTCGGTCTTGCCGACGCCGGTCGGTCCCAAGAAAATGAACGAACCGATCGGGCGGTTCGGGTCCGAGATGCCCGCGCGCGAGCGAATGACGGCTTCGGCGACGGCGGTGACGGCTTCGTCCTGCCCGATCACGCGGCGGTGCAGTTCCTCGTCGAGCTGCAACAGCTTGCGCATCTCGCCCTCGAGCAGCTTCGAAACGGGAATCCCGGTCCAGCGGCTGACGACGTCGGCGATGTCCCCTTCATCGACCTCTTCCTTGAGGAGGCGCTCGCCTTCACCGGCCGTGGCGAGCGCGGCCTCCTGTCCTTGCAGATCGCGCTCGAGCGTGGCGAGTTGACCGTACCGAAGCTCGGCGGCCCGGTTGAGATCGTACTGACGTTCCGCCTGTTCGATCTCGGTCTTGGTGCGGTCGATCTTCTCGCGGACCGCGCGCAGTTTCGCGACCGCATCCTTCTCGAGTTGCCAGCGCGCGCGCAGGCCGTCCGATTCGGCGCGCAACTCGGCCAGGTCGCGTTCGAGCCTGGCGAGCCGCTCTTTCGAGGCGGAGTCGACCTCCTTGCGCAAGGCTTCGCGTTCGATCTCGAGCTGCATGATCCGACGCTGCGACTCGTCGAGCTCCTGCGGCATCGAATCGATCTCGGTCCGCAGCTTCGCGCCGGCCTCGTCCACCAGATCGATGGCCTTGTCCGGCAGGAAGCGGTCGCTAATGTACCGGTTCGACAGCGTCGCCGCCGCCACCAGCGCCGCATCCTTGATGCGAATGCCGTGATGGACTTCGTATCGCTCGCGCAAACCGCGCAGGATCGAAATCGTGTCCTCGACGCTGGGCTGGTCCACGAAGACCGGCTGAAACCGGCGCTCTAGCGCGGCATCCTTCTCCACGTACTTGCGATACTCGTCGAGCGTCGTTGCACCGATCATGTGCAGCTCGCCGCGTGCGAGCATCGGTTTTAGAAGGTTGCCGGCATCCATCGAACCCTCGGCCTTGCCGGCGCCGACGATATTGTGCATTTCGTCGACGAAGAGTAGAACGGTGCCCTCCGACTGTTGCACGTCTTTGAGAACGGCCTTGAGCCGCTCTTCGAATTCGCCGCGATACTTCGCGCCGGCGATCAACGCACCCATGTCGAGTGACACGACGCGCCGGTTCTTGAGGCCTTCGGGGATGTCGCCACGCACGATGCGTTGGGCCAAGCCTTCGACGATCGCGGTCTTGCCGACACCGGGCTCGCCGATGAGCACGGGATTGTTTTTCGTGCGGCGCGAGAGCACTTGAACGACCCGGCGAATCTCGTCGTCGCGACCGATGACGGGGTCGAGCTTGCCGCGCTCGGCATCGCGCGTGAGGTCGCGGCCGTAGCGCTCGAGCGATTGGTATGTCGCTTCGGGGTTCTGCGAGGTCACGCGCTGATTGCCGCGCAGTTCGCGCAACGCCGTCAGCAGCTTGTCGCGCGTGACGCCGAGTCCGCGCAAGATGCGGGCCGGTTCGGCGTTGCCGTCAACCATGGCGAGCAGCACGTGCTCGACCGAGACGTACTCGTCGCCGAGCGCCTTGGCCGTCTCGTCGGCGGCGGCAAGCATGCGCGCCAGCGCCGGCGCCGCCGTCACCTGCGCTTGGTCGGCGTTCGGTCCGCTCAGGCGCGCAAGCCGGCCGATCGCCTCGTTCGTAGCGACCGCAACGGCGCGCGGATCGACGCCGGCCTTCGTGAAAAGCGGCGTCGCGATGCCCTCGGGCTGCTCGAGCAGCGCCGCCAGCACGTGCTCCGGCGTCGTTTGCGTTTGGTGTTCCGAAAGGGCCCGCGTGTAGGCGGCGTTGAGCGCTTCCGAAACGCGCTCGGTCAAACGATCGGTATTCATAACGTCTCCTCTACGACCGCGCGAAAGGCCGGTTCCGTTGCGCTACGAGTTTGTCGGACGGGCCCTAGGTGCAGGTCAGGCTGGCGGCGCAGGTCGCGTTCGCCGAGCACGACACGAGCAGTCCGAAGGCGAGCAATCCGACGACGAGTCCGGCGAGGTGCATTAACTCCCGGCTGAGGTGTACCCGTTCTAGCCTTGCCCGCGCGACGTCCCGCGCGAGCCAAGCCGCACCGAGAACGAAGCCCGCGAACGCGGCGCCGGCAAGATAGATCGGGTAGCGTTCGAGCAGGCGTCCGAAGAGGAAGGAACTCTCGCACGCGCCACGCCCTGCGGGCAGCGGGGCATCGCTGCCGCACACCCAGGCCGCCAGCGCGACGGTTGCGCGCGGATACTCGATGAGGCCGTCGCCAAGCGCGGCTAGCACGACCGCACCGAGGGCAAACCACGCAAGACGCCTGTGCGCTACCGGCATTTGCCGGAAGGCTTCAGGCCGGGCCGCGCGGCGACCTCGCACGGGAGACGCGTTGCCACGCTTGAAGCGGTCCGCATGCATGTCGAAGCACACGCCGGCGAAGCCGTTCCGCCGGGGATCGTCGGAGGTGCGCTCCACGCCTTTTTCATCTACGACGTCGCCGATACCATCGACCTCGCCGCGCTACCGAGCGTCGGCGTTGATGGCGTGACGCGCGCCCCGCTGCACTTGCGGCGCGAGGCCTCGCCCGGGTCGATTCAGTTTCCGACGCCGCCTCTGGTCGCGCGCCTGCCGCCGATCGAAGCGGCCGGTACGGCGGCCGGCGTCCGCGTCAAGATGTACGACTACGGCGTCATCTCGATCCGCTTAAGCGTGACGTTTCGAGGAACTTGGAGCGACTACGCCGCCCTCGGTCGCGCGCTTCGCACCGACGCGGTCGCTTCTAGCGCGGCGCGCGGCGCGCTCGAGCGGCTCCTCGTCGGCCTATCGCCGGCGCTCGACGAGCCGCACGCGGTCCTTCTCGAAGACTACTTCGTTTACGAAGTGCAGGCGTTCGCCGATCCGATGTCCGCAACGGACCTCCTCGCAGACTGTGGTCTCGCGCTCGCCGGGTTGGTCGCGGGCGAGGAACGCCGGCTCGCGCGCGTCGAGGTCGAAGAGCTTCTGCGGGTCAACTTCTCCTACTACGACGACGATCTCGCCGTGGTGCAGTGGGACAGCGCGTTCGTTTACGACCGCAGCGAGGGTGCCGCGGCGACATCCGACATTCTCGAGTTCGCCAACACGCAACTGGTGGAACTACGGGCCTACGATCGCCGCCTCGACGACGAACTCGATGCGATCTATCGCACCGAATCGCGGCGAACCTTCGGACCGTTCGCGCGAAAAGGCGCCTACGCAGCCGCCGAGCGGCTTCGGTACCTGATCGTCGACGTACTCGAACTCACCGACCGCGCGAACAACGCACTAAAAATCACCGGCGACGCCTACTACGCTCGCCTTTACCGCGGCGCGGCGCAACGCCTCGGGTTACGGGATTGGCAAAAACAGATCGACGCAAAGATCGCGAGCGTCAACGACATGTACCGCTTTTTCACGGATCAAGCGCAAAACGCGCGCGCCGACTTCACCGAGCTGATTATCATCCTGCTCATCGCCATCGAGGTCGTCATCGGGTTGCTCACCCTGCGCCACTAGCGTCGTGGCCGCGGAGCCGACGGAGGTCGCCGGCGCGAACCGTAACGCCGGTCGCGTCGAACCACTCGAGCAGGGGAACGGCATATTTGCGCGAGGTTCCGACGAGATCGCGAAAAGCGGCGACCGTCAAGGGGGTGCCGTTGCGCGCTCCACGCTCGAGTCGAGCGCGAAGTTCGTCGATCTGCGCGGCGCAATAGACGTCGACGCCGACCTTCACCAGCGTCCCGCCGGCGAAGAGCATATCGAGCGCCTGCGAGAGACCGGCAATCCTAGATGCGCCGGCCGCCGCAACGAGCTTCTCGAGCGACGTCGGCGTCAACGGCGAACCGGGATCCGGTGCCAGCTCTCGCTCGAAGAACGTGCGTTGCTCGGCCCTCAACGCCGGCACGAAATTCAAGGTCGCGAAGTATCCCGCGCGATGCGCCAGGCGTCCCTCGCCGGCGAAGAGCGCGAGTAAGCGCACGAGCGCGGGTTCGACCACCGCAAGCGTGCGCGCGAGCGCGAGCGAGGTCGCACCCATCGACCACGGCGAGGCGATTTGGTGAGCGCTCAAGGCGTCCAAAACCCGCACCAGCAGCGCATCGGCCACGCCGGCGTCGACGAAAGCCGCGGGGCGAGCGAGTCGATACGCACGCCCCGCCGCAACCGCGTCGTCCAACGCGACCTGCGCAACGTCCGCGCGAACGTTCGCGGTTGCGCCCGCTCCCGTCGGCGTCGCGCCCTCGAGCCCGGCCGCCCGCAGCGCCGCCGCAACGCGATCGTCTTCGAAGGTCTCCGCGGGTTCGCTCGCCGCGCCGCCCGCGCCCGCATCGTACGGGCCGGCAATCGTACCGCCGCCAAGCAGTTCTTTGGGCGAGAGCCGGCGCACGACGAAGGCGGAACCGGGCGGTGCGATCGTCGGCGCGCGTAAGTGCAGGATGGCAGGTACGCTCTGCACGCCGGCCGGGACGGTTTCGAATTGCAGCGTCCCTAAAATCTCGGCCGAACCGACGTACGCGCGCACGGGCGTGCGGCGCCGGAGCGAAGCCAGCGCCGCTTCACGCGCGCCGAAACGAACGGCGAAGCTTCGCGTGGGCACGAACTCGGCACTAGCAAGTACGGCGCCGCGCGCGATCGCGCTCGTTTCGATGCCGACCAAGTTGACCGCAACCCGCGCGCCGCCCGCGACGCGTTCGTGGGGCCGTCCAAAAACCTGCAATCCGCGAACGCGCAGTTCGCGACCGAGCGGCACGAGTTGCAGCGTGTCCCCGATCGCGATCCGGCCTTGCATCAAGGTCCCGGTTACGACGGTGCCGGCTCCGGGCACCACGAACGCGCGGTCGAGCGGAAGGTACGCCGGTGCGTCGGGCGCACGCGGCGGCAGCGCGCGCAAGGCGTCGCGGATGGAGTCGCGCAGTGCGTCGAGACCTTCGCCGGTCACGCTCGAGACGGGGAACAGCGGAGCTTGGGCGGCCGTTGTTTCGCGCAGTCCCGCACGAATGCGCGCCGCTGCTTCGGAACGTTCGTTCTCGGGCACGAGATCGATTTTGGTCGCGACGACGAGCGTTCGGCGGACGTTGAGGTAATCGAGAATCGCCAGGTGCTCGAGCGTTTGCGGGCCTACGCCCTCATTCATCGCGACGACCAGCAGCAGCAGTTCCATCCCCGCGGCGCCGGCCAGCATGTTGTGCAGGAAGCGTTCGTGGCCGGGAACGTCGACGATGCCGGCCTCGATTCCGCCTTCGAAACGCAAGTGGGCGAAGCCAAGATCGAGCGTCATGCCGCGCAAGCGCTCCTCGATCCAACGGTCGGGGTCGGTTCCCGTCAGCGCGCGAACCAACGCCGACTTTCCGTGATCGACGTGACCCGCGGTTCCCAGAACGTGCACCCCGCTACGGCTCGCGCAGCGCGCTGAGAATGCGCAACAGCGTCTCGTCCGCGGCCGCCTGAATCGTGCGCAGATCGACGACGAACGCGCGTCCCTCGAGACGGCCGACGAGCGCGGGCCGTGCCCGGCGAGCGCGTTCCGCCAGCGCGTTCGCATCGCCGTTGCGCGGTTCGAGGGCGAGGCCGAGCGATCCGATCGCACTGCGCGGCGCTGCGCCGCCTCCGAGCCGGCCCTCGAGCGCAACGATCGTCACCGCCGGCTCGCCGAGCGCGCGAACGAACCATTCGGCGCGCGCCTGAAGCGCTTGCGGCGTCGCCCCGAGCATCGCGTAGAGCGGGATGCGCGCGCGCGTCCGCGGGTCGGCGTGCAGGCGTAGGGTCGCGGCCAGGGCAGCGAGCGTTCCCTTCCCGACGCGCAGCGCGCGCAGCAACGGGTTGGCACGCAGCCGCGCAATCGCAGCCCGGCGTCCGACGACGATCCCGGCTTGCGGGCCGCCGAGCAGTTTGTCGCCCGAAAAGGCCACCAGATCGAGCCCGTCGGCGACGGCGGCGGAGACGGTTCGCTCGGGCGGCAACCCGTAGGCGCTCAGGTCGTCGAGCGCGCCGCCACCGAGATCCTCGAACGAGGTTACGCCGACCCGTCGGCCGAGTGCGGCGAGTTCTCGCGCGGGGATCTCCGCGACGAACCCTTCGATCGAGTAGTTCGAGGGATGCACGCGCAGAAGCAGCCCCGTTTCCGGTCCGAGCGCGCGCTCAACGTCGTGCAGGTACGCCTTGTTGCTGGCGCCGACTTCGACGAGCGCGGCTCCGCCGCGGCGCACGACGTCCGGTAAACGAAAGCTCCCGCCGATTTCGATCGCTTGCCCACGCGCGACGATTGCCTCGCGTCCGCGCGCGAACGTGTCGAGAACGAGCAACACGGCGGCGGCGCAATTGTTGACGACCAACGCGTCTTCGGCGCCGGTGGCCTCGCGCAGCAGCGCGCCGACCCGCGCGTAGCGCGAGCCGCGCGCTCCGCTCGAGAGGTCGTACTCAAGGTTCGAGTAGCCGCCGCCGACGCGCGCGATCGCGGCCAGCGCTTCGGCGGCGAGCGGCGCGCGACCGAGATTCGTGTGCAACAGAATGCCTGTTCCGTTGAGAACCGGCTCGAGCGCCGCGTCGTCCGCTCGTGTCAAACGCCGCGCGATCTCGCCGACGAGCGCCTCGAAGGGCGGGACAGTCGCGTCCCGTTCGGCACGCAAACGGATCTCACCGAGCACGTCGCCGGTCGCGGCTTTGGCCGCGCGCGTTCCGACCAACGGGACGAGCGCGGCGATCCGTGGGTCGGCCAGAATTCGATGCACGGCCGGAAGGCCGCGCAGCGTCATCGAACGGCCCGCGGTTAGGCGGCGGCCAGGTGCTTGGCGAGCATATCGCTGATCTTCTTCTCCGGAACGAAGCCGACGATGCGATCGACCGCCTGGCCGCCCTTGAAGAGGATCAGACAGGGAATCCCCGAGACGTGAAACTCCCCGGCCAGCGACGGATTCTCGTCCGTATTCAACTTGAGGAACTTGACGCGACCGACGTGCGACGCGGCCACCCGCTCGACGACCGGGGCGAGCATCTTGCATGGTCCGCACCAAGGTGCCCAAAAGTCGACCAGCACGGGTTGCTCGCTTTTACGAACTTCCGTCTCGAACGTGGTCTGCGTGACGTCGGGAAAAGCGCTCATGTCTGCGTTGATACCTCCAGGCTGTGCGACCGTATTCGGCGCGCGCCGGTTGCAGCGCGCTCACCTCCGCGCTCCCGCTCCTCGTGACGCGGGTGGATCGCAGACGCGTCCAAGTGCTGTTCGCGACCACCGATGGGTTCCCGGCGAGACCGGCAGGCGCCTCGCGCTAAACGGGCGCCGGTGCTTCGCCGGTGATGTCTTCGAGTCGCTTCGTCTGTTCGCCCAGATTCGTGATCGCGATGACCTCGTCACCCTCCGCGAGCCGTTGCAGGCGCACGCCCTTCGTCGAACGGCCGGCCCGCCGAATCTCTGCCACGCGAATGCGAATCACTTGATTTCCTGAGGTGATCAAGAGAATTTCGTCCTCGGGCTTGACGAGAATCTGATCGACGACCGAACCGATGTCCTTCTCTTTGGCGAAGGCCTTGACGCCCTTGCCGCCGCGCGACGTGTGGCGGTACTGATCGATGACCGTGCGCTTGCCGAAGGCTTGCGAGGTGACGATGAGCACTTCTCCGCGGTCGTCCTCGGCGACGTCCATCGCCACCACCGAGTCGCCTTCGGCAAGAGTGATCGCGCGAACTCCGCGCGCGTTGCGGCCCATCGAGCGCACGTCTTTCTCGCTGAAGTGGACGGCCATTCCGTCGCGCGTCGCCAGGATGATGTCGCGCGACCCGTCCGACAGATCGACCGCAAGCAGTTCGTCGTCTTCGTCGAGTCCGATGGCGTTGAGACCGTTCCGGCGAACGTTCGCGAACTCGGAGAGCTTCGTCTTCTTGATCACGCCGCGGCGCGTTACCATCACCAGATACTGCTCGCCGCCGTCGAAACGCGTCACTGCGAAAACTGCCGAGACCGTCTCGCCGGGCGGAAGCGTCAGCAGGTTGACGAGTGCCGTGCCGCGTGCCTGCCGCGTCGAATCCGGAATCTCGTACGCGCGCAAGCGATACGCGCGGCCCTTGTTGGTGAAAAATAAAACGTGCTGGTGCGTCGTCGCCATGAAGAAATTTTGGACGACGTCCTCGCGCTTGAGGTTGGCGATCCCGGTGACGCCGCGGCCGCCGCGGTTCTGCGAGCGGAACGTATCGACCGAGACGCGCTTGATGTAGCCGCCGAGTGTGAGCGTGACCACGACTTCGGTATCGGCGATGAAGTCTTCGATGTTGAACTCGTCCTCGAGCGGGACGATCTGCGTGCGCCGCGGATCGGCGAAGCGCTTCTTGGTCTCGAGGGCGTCGCTCTTCACGAGTCCGGCGATGCGGCGCGGGCTGCCCAGGATATCCTTGAGTTCGGCGATCAGCTTGATCAGTTGCGCGTACTCGTCCTCGATTTTCTGTCGTTCGAGGCCAGTCAACGTGCGCAGGCGCATATCGAGAATGGCGTTGGCCTGGATCTCGGAGAGCGAGAACCGTTCGATTAGCCGTTCGCGTGCGACATCGGTCGTCGCGCTCTCGCGGATGACCGCGATGACCTCGTCGATGTGGTCGAGGGCGATCCGAAAGCCCTCGAGGACGTGCGCGCGGTCTCGGGCTTTACCGAGTTCGAACGTCGTGCGCCGGACGATAACGACTTTGCGATGCTCGATGAAGTAGACGAGCATCATCCGCAGCGAAAGCACCTGCGGCTCGAGCGGGGCGACGATGGTTCCGTCGGCGCGCGTCATCGGGACCGGCACCAGCGCCAGCATGTTGAACCCGAAGCCCGTCTGAAGCGGCGTGTGTTTGTACAGTTGGTTCAGAACGACGTTCGCAGACGCGGACCGGTGGATCTCGACGACGATGCGAATCCCGTTGCGGTCCGACTCGTTGTCCAACCGGCTGATGCCCGCGATCGTCTTCTGTTCGTGCGCTTCGGCGATTGCCTTGACGAGGCGGTCCGTCGGTACTTGAAAGGGCACTTCGGTAATGACGATCCGATGCCGGCCGCGCTCCTCGACGATCTCGGCCTTGCCGCGCATCGTCACCGAGCCGCGTCCCGTCTTATAGGCCGTTCGAATCGCTTCTTTGCCCATGATCAGGCCGGCGGTTGGAAAGTCCGGCCCCTGCACGATATCGCACAGCGCGTCGTCGTCGATCTCGTCATCGTCGACGAGCGCAACGACCGCGTCGCAAATCTCGCCGAGGTTGTGCGGCGGAATGTTCGTCGCCATGCCGACCGCGATGCCGCTCGAGCCGTTGACCAGCAACTGTGGGAGCCGCCCGGGCAACACGGTCGGTTCCGTCCCCTGATTGTCGAAGTTTGGAACGAAGTCGACGGTCTCTTTCTCGATGTCCGCCAGCATCTCGAGCGCGACGCGGGCCAGCCGCGCCTCGGTATAGCGATAGGCCGCCGCCGAATCCCCGTCGATAGAACCGAAGTTGCCGTGTCCGTCAATCAGCGGATAGCGCAGCGTGAAGTCCTGCGCGAGGCGCACGAGCGCGTCATACACCGATTGGTCGCCGTGGGGATGGAAGCTTTTGAGGACCTCGCCGACGACACCGGCGCACTTGCGATGCTGCTTGTCCGGCGTCATCCCAATCTCGCGCATGGCGTAGAGGATGCGGCGCTGAACGGGCTTGAGGCCGTCGCGCACGTCAGGCAACGCCCGCGAGGCGATGACGGACATAGCATAGGAGAGATACGACTCCCGCATCTCGTCTTCGACGTTGATTTGGGAGATACGATCGTTAGAGTGCATTCACAACTTGATTGGCGGAGCGCGCGAGCAAAAGAAGGCCGGCGGGGCGAAGGGAGGGCGCGGGCGAGTCGAGGAGCGTGGCCAGAAGGTTCAGCGCGAGCGCACCTTGGGACGCACCAGCGCGCCCATGATGAGGCCAACCAGGCCACCCAAAATCGCCCCGATCGCCGCAATGATGCCGAATTTGCTGCCGAAGCCGCCGCCGTGTTGCCCCAGCGAGAAAACCCGAATCGAAATGAAATACAGCTCGATCCCGGCCGCCACGAGCGACACGATGACGCCGGTGACCACGCCGACCAACACATCGTTCGCGCGCCAAACCATCCCGTCCGATTTCGCGCTGCGGACCGACGTTTACTCCCCATGACGGTCGAGCGAGCAACGATCGACAATCTTGGAGGGCTAGAACGCTTCGCGCGCACCTTCGCCCAAACGCTCCGCCCCGGCGATGTGGTCGCGCTGGCGGGAGACCTCGGCGCTGGTAAGACGACGCTCGTGCGGGCGCTCGTGCGCGCCCTCCACGGAAGCGACCCGGCAACCAGCCCGACCTTCACGTTTTGGCACCAGTACGACGAAGGCACGCCCCCGGTTCACCACCTCGACCTGTACCGTCTCGAGAACCTCCGCGAGCGCGTCGAGTTGGGCTTAGAGGAGGCCTTCGTCCCGGAGGCAATCGTGCTCGTTGAGTGGCCCGAACGCGCCCCCGACCTGTTCGGCGAAAGCACCATTTGGGTCTCGCTCGCCGGCTCGGGCGAGGGCCGCCGGGAAATCGAGGTCCGGCGTCCGTGAGCGCCGGGGCTGGGCGCATCCTCGCGCTCGACGGTGCGCTCGGCGGGTTCTCGGCGGCGGCGTTGTCCGGCGGCGTCGAGGCCTTCGAGCGAGCTCTGGCCGGCGACGCCCTCGAGCGCGGCCTCGAGGTCATGCGCCGCGTGCTCGAGCGCGCCGGGCTCCAGCTTGGCGACCTCGAGGCGCTGGCGGTGGGGCTGGGTCCCGGTTCGTTCACAGGCCTGCGCATCGCGCTGAGCTATGCGAAGGCGCTCGCCTTCGCTCGCGGCCTGCCGCTCGCCGGGGTTGCCTCGTATGACGCGCTCGACGACGGCGCGACCGGGCGCCCGCGCGTCGCGCTGGCGAGCGGACGGACCGGCACGGCCTGCGCTCGCATCATCACCGCGACCGGGGACCCGGCGATTGCCTGCGGATCACTTGATGAGGTGGCCGCGGCGATCGCCGCGCGCCTTCAGGCGGGACCGCTGGCCTGCTACGGTGCGACGGAGGGCGTCGCGGAACGGCTCGGCGAACGCGGCTTCATCGTGCAGCAACACCCCGGTGGGCTCGAGGCTCCGGCGCTCGCGATCGCGCGGATCGCGGCGCGTCGTCTTGCCGCCGGCGCACTCGCCGAAACGAGCCCACACGCCCTTCGCCCGGATTACGGCGCCGAACCGCGATACGCGACGGTCGCCGCACGTTCGCGGCCGCGCTAGTCGAGCCCAGGAGCGGTCGCCCGAAGTCGTGAGAGCCGAGCTGGGGCCGCTGTCCTCGGAGTGCCCGCAGCGTCTGCAGGTCGAGCCGATGATCGCCGCCGACATTCGCGTCGTGGGCCGGATCGAGACGCTGTCGTTCTCGACGTCGTGGCCGCAGAACGCGTTCGTCAGCGAGATCAACGACAACAAGCTGGCACACTATTTCGTCGGTCGGCTCGACGGCGAAATCGTCGCGTACGGCGGGATCTGGGTGATCCTTGAAGACTCGCACATCACGACGATCGCGGTGCATCCCAGCCGGCGCGGCAACCGCTACGGCGAACAGATGCTGGCGCGCATGCTGAACGAAGCCATCGAACGCGGCGCCTCGTGGATCACGCTCGAGGTGCGTGAGTCCAACGAAGTCGCCCAGAACCTTTACCGCAAGTACGGCTTCACCGTCGTCTCGACGCGCCGCGCCTACTACAGCGACAACGGTGAAAACGCGCTGGTCATGTGGGCCGGAAACCTCCGCGGCGAGCTGTACCGCAACCGCCTCGCCGCGCTGGAAACGCGGCTCGAAGCCATGCTCCAGGGCGGAGGGTTGTGAGGGTTCGCGAGGTCGCGCACGACGTTCGTTCGCACTTGCACCAGCGGCATCGCTACGCCCACTCGCTGCGGGTCGCGCGGCTTGCCGGCTCGCTCGCGCGAGCCCATGGCGGGGACGTGCAAGCGGCGATCTTGGCCGGGCTCTTGCACGACCTCGCGCGGCTCGAAAGCGGCCCGGAACTCGTGCGCGCCTGCTCGGAACGCGGCCTCGCGATCGACGCGTTCGAACGCGAGCACCCGATCGTGCTCCACGCGAGGCTCGGCGCCGAACTAGCGCGCGAACGCTTCGGCGTGCGAGCCGAACCGGTCCTCGCGGCGATTCGCTCGCACACGCTTGGCGCGCCCGGCATGTCCCAGCTCGAGGAGATCGTCTACCTTGCCGACGCGCTCGAACCGGGGCGCGAGTTTTCCGAGCGGGGCGCCTATTTGCGGGTGGCCTACGAGGACATCCCGGAAGCGATGCGGCTGGTCTTAGGCGCTTCAATTGCCTACCTGCACGACCGCGGACTGACGGTCGCTCCCCGGACCGCAGCAGCGATCGCCGCCTACGCCCTCCGGGAGCCTTCGAGGTCGACCGTGAAAGAGTCCGATCTGTGCCCGACTTGATCGATGTCATCTGCCAAGCCGCCGCCGATAAGAAGGCGGAGGAGCTCGCGACCCTTCCCCTCTCCGGTCGAACGATCGTTGCCGACGCCTTCGTGATCGCCACCGGGCGCTCGAAAGTTCAGACCCGCTCGATCGCCGACGGCATTTCGGAAGCCGTCCGCTCGGCCGGCTACGGGGCCGTTCGTACCGAAGGTTACGCCGAAGGAGGCTGGATTTTGATCGACGCCGGAAGCATCGTGGTGCACGTGTTCACCCCCGAACAGCGTGCGTTTTATAACCTCGAACGCCTGTGGGGCGCGGGCGAAACTCGCGCGGTGCAAAGCTCGTGAACAAAGCCGCCCATCAACGCGCGAAGTTCGGCGTCCGACGGACGCGAAAGTCCCGCGCGCTCCGCACGCAGATGCTAAAAATCGGCATCTGGATCTTCATCGTGGTCTTCGCGGCGAGCGTCGCCGGGGTCGCGATCGCGATTGTGATTCACCCCCAGGGCAAATAGCGGAGATGGAACTCCGGCGGCGGTCGCACGGTAGAAGGGGCGCAATGAGAGAACTTCTTGGGGCCGCGCTCGCGGCCGTCCTGGCCTTTTCCGCGACCACCGCGACCGCGTTCGCCCGCGACGCCTACGTGCAGGACGGCGCTTCGTTGTTCGGCCAGTCGACCGTTGCCGCGCTCAACGCGAAGATCGCCGCTTTCAGCGCCCAGACCGGCAAAGAGGTCGTCGTCGTCACGGTGCCTAGCCTCGATGGCGCAACGCTGCAGGCGGCAGCCCAAAAAGCCTTCGCCCAGCAACAGGTGAACGGCGTCCTCTTTTACTTCGCCAAGGCGGAACAACAGGACATCGTCGTCGGGGACGTCGCCTCGCGGGCGTTCTTCCCGAGCGGCACCTTCACAAACGTCCACACCGCGATGCGCGGATACCTCCGCGACGGTGATTTCGATGCTGGGATCACGACCGGCGTCAACCTCGTTCTCGATCAGTACCAAGGCCGCCAGGGGGCGCTTCCCGCGACCGCGGGGCGTACGGCCCCGGTGGCGCAATCGACATCCGTTCAATCGACGGGAGGGTCGCACGTGTCATTCTTCTGGCTTCTGATCATCTTGCTCGCCGGCTTCCTGATCATTCGCGCCCTTTTTCGCGCGATGTCCGGCCCGCGCCGGATGCCCCCGGGTTACGGCGGCCCGGGCCAAGCCCCCATGCCGGGCGCCGGCGGTCCAGGATATGGCCCCGGGCCGGGCTACGGTTATGGCGGCGGCGGCGGGAATTTCTTTAGCGGGTTGTTGGGCGGTCTCGGCGGCGCGTTCTTGGGCAACGAACTCTTTGGGAACCGCGGCGGCGGTCAATCGATCGGACCGTCACCCGCCGACGCCTCGTCCATAGCCGGCGGGGCGGCTCCCGATGCGAGCGGCTGGCAGTCCGATGCCGGTCAAGCCGATATGGGGAACGCAGGCGGCGGCGACTGGAGCAGCGGCGGCGGATTTGACTCCGGCGGCGGCGGCGACTCCGGCGGCGGCGGCGGTTTCGATGCCGGCGGCGGCGGCGACTCCGGCGGCGGCTGGTGAATCTAGATCCCGTTAGGGAACGACGACTTCTTTAGGAACAGGTCGAGGTGCAGCGGCCACGCGCCGTAGGCGATCGGCTCGTACACGGGATAGGTCACGATGCGATAGCGACCCACGAGATCGAACGGAAATATCGAGCGCGGTTGCGGGCTCGCCGACCAAAACTCGCGGATCATCACGAACGCGTCCGGTGAGATCGGTCCGTCCATCACCGTCTTCCCTTTGTAGCCGCCGACGCGGGCCCACGTGACCTCCTCGACGCTATCCCAGAATTGGAACGTCGCACCGCGGCAGCGTAACAACGGATCGGGAAACCACGTCACCATGATGCGATAGCCCGGTTTGCACAAGCGTGCCAACACCTTCCCGGTCGACGCCATCGCGGCTCGACCGGCCGCGTCGATCGGTACCCGATCGTGCAATCCGGAGTTAATCGTCGCGCCAAAGGCAAGCGCGTACGCGACCGCAGCACCCTGTAGCGCGAACCGCGGCCTCGCGCGTCCGTCGAGCGTCCGCATCGCACCCTCGAGTGCGCTGCCGAGCGCGATCGTGCACCCCGCGTAAAACCACCACAAGTCATACACGCCGCCGCCCCACTTGAGCAACGCCGGAAACCCGGAAAAGAACAATCCACTGAGGATCGCGACCCACGCGATACCTTGACGCCGGTCGCCACGCCAAATTTGCCAGCCGACGAGGGCGATCGTCGC
>JBDTCF010000137.1:0-22524 GCA_039923715.1 Vulcanimicrobiaceae bacterium | reverse complement strand
CGCGCAGCTCGGCGCCGGCGGTCGCCAACGTTTCGCGCAGCGCGGCCAGGCGCGCGTCGCGACCCTCGAAGTTCTCAACGACGCTCGCCAAGCGGTCGCGCTCGGCGAGGACATGCGCGAGCGATTCGCCGTACTTTCGCTTAAGCCGCTCGATGACGTCGAGTCGCGCGCCCAGCCGCTCGCTCTCGCCTGAATCGAACTCGGTCGCCTCTCGTTCGCGGACGAGTGCTCCCGCGATGTCGGCGATTTCGCTTTGCGCGCCGGCGAGCCGGCCGGCAAGCTCGCGCAACCGTGCACCGTAGGCGGCGATCCCGGCAACCGACGACGTCGCGGCACCCAGCGCGTCGCCCGCCGAACCGTCGCTGCCCGCGAGCGCATCGTAGGCTGCGTCGAGCGCTAGCGCGATTCGCTCGGCATTAGCGAGGTAGTCGCGGCGTTCGCGCGCGCCGGCTTCTTCATCGACGGACAGCCGCGTCGCGTCGATTTCGCCGACCGCGTAACGCGCCTCCTCGACGGCGGCGAGCGCCCGCGCGTCGTTCGCTTCGAGTTCGCGCACGTCGCGCTCGAGCTCGGCAACCCGCGCATGCAACGACCCAACGCAGCCGCGCGCTTCGAGCGCGGCCGCGCCGGCAAATCGATCGAGGAGCTCGAGTTGATACGCCGGGGCGAGCAGGCGCTGCGCCTCGTGCTGTCCGACTACCTCGACGATCTCCTCGGCGTAGGCGCGCAGTTGCGCCCCTGTCGCGGGGCGCCCGTTGACGCGCGCCGCGGTCCGGCCGTTGCGCGCCAGCTCGCGCACGACGATCGCGTCCTCGCCGAGTTCCAACTCGAAGCCGTCGCCGTTCATGCGTGCGCGCAAGGCGTCGTCGGCTTCGATTTCGAGCGTAACCCGGGCCCGTTCGGCGCCGGCGCGCACGAGGTCGGTCGACGTTCGGTCGCCGAGCGCGAAACGGAGCGCACCCAGCAACATCGTCTTCCCGGAGCCCGTCTCGCCGCTGAAGGCGGTCAAACCGTCGGCGAATGTGACGCGAGCGCGCGCGATCAGACCGAAGTCTTCGATCGTGCACGTCCGCACGCGATTCATCCGCGAATCCGACGCTTCAATTCGCGCGCTCGTCCTTGACCGGCGCGTTCCAGCGGAGCTTCTTCTCCAGCAACACGTAAAAGTCGAGCGGTGCGTCGCGGGCGAACACGACCGGCCGGTGATAGCGGACGATCTCGACCCGGTCGCCCGCCTGCAACTCGTCGACGACGCGCCCATCGGCCTCGAGCGTCGCGCGGTCGCCTTCGCCCTCGATGCCGAGCGCGATCCGCGCGGTGTCGGCGACCACGAGCGGCCGCGAAAACAGGGTATGCGGTAGCAGCGCAACGATTCCAAAGGCGGCGACGTCGGGGGCGAGGATGGGACCGCCCGCCGACATGAAGTACGCCGTCGAACCCGTCGGCGTCGCAACGGCGATGCCGTCGGCGGGAACGCGCGCGGCTTCGCTGCGGTCAACGAAGATTCCGAACGGCATCATGTGCGAGCTGCTGACACGCCGCACGACGATGTCGTTGAGCGCGACGTGCGCGCGGGCGTGCACGGTCGCCTCGAGCGCGGTCCGCTCTTCGAGGACGAATCCGTTGCGCAGGATGGCGAGCAACGGCTGGGGGTCGCACCCGTCGCCGTCGATTTCGGTCAAGAACCCAAGCCGACCGGTGTTGATGCCGAAAAGCGGGATCCCGAGCGGTGCGGCGAGCTGCGCCGCCAGCAACAGCGTTCCATCGCCACCGATCGTAACGAGCAAGAAGGCACTCTCGACGCTCGCTCCCGGCGTTGCAAGCGTCAGGCTCGCGTCCTGACCGTCGCACAGCGCAACGCCAAAGCCGGCGCCACGAATCGCCCGCGCTACCGTCTGCGCAGTCGAGCGCGCGTGGTCCCGGCGTAGGTCGACGTACAGCGCAACCGTTCCCGTCTTGGGGTGGACGAGCGCGCTCATTCCGCGGTCACAACCACTGCGTCGAGCGCCTCGTCGTCGAACGGCGCGCCGTGCTGTGCGATCAGAATGAAGAACTCGACGTTGCCTGCAGGGCCTCGCAACGGCGAACGTGTCAGCGCGACCGGGACGATTCCGAGTTCGAGCGTTCTCGTCCGTACCGTCGCCAGAACCTCTCGATGAACGGCCGGGTCGCGGACGACGCCGCCACGGACACGCTCGCGACCGGCTTCGAACTGCGGCTTCACGAGCGCGACCATGCGCGCGTCGTCTTTCCAGAAGGCCCGCGCCCGCGCGAGCAGCGGTATCACCGAAACGAACGAAGCATCGAAGACGACCGCGTCGAACTCACGCGCAAATGCGTCGTCCGGTAAGAGCCGAAAGTTGCTACGCTCCACGACGGTCACCCGCGGATCGGTTCGCAGGGAATAGGCAAGCTGCCCATACCCGACGTCGAGCGCGACGACGTGCGCCGCACCGTGCGCCAACAGACAGTCGGTGAAGCCGCCGGTGGAAGCGCCGACGTCGAGCGCGCGCGCGTCTCTCACGTCGAGCGCGAAAGCCGCCAGCGCGCCTTCCAACTTTTCGCCACCGCGGCCGACGTAGGGGCGCGGCCGCTCGACGACGAGCGCGGCCGCGCTCGGCACGCCCCAGCCGGGTTTCGTCATCGGCCTGCCGTCGACGCGCACCCGGCCGGCCATGATCAGCGCGCGGGCGCGCGACCGCGTGACCCCGGCACTAGCCGCGACCGCTTCGTCCAAACGCAGCGCCGTACGTGCGGCCATGTTCGCTTAGAGCGAAAGCTCCCCATCCTCGTGGTCCGCAAACAGGTTCGCGTGCTCGCGCGACTCCGTTGCGGCTCGTGGGACCCCGCTCGCGGCCGCTTCGAGCGCCGCCTTCGCCTCGCGCAACAAGTCGTCGCACCGCTTGGCAAGCGCCGTACCTTCGCGATACAGTCCGACCGATTCGTCGAGCGTCGTCTCTTGGCGTTCGAGCGCGACGACAATCGCCTCCAGCCTCGTCAGGGCCTTCTCGAACTCACCCGATTCCTTCGTTGCCATCTAACCCTTCCGCTTCCACGCGCGCGCGCAGCGTCCCGCGACTCAAGCGCGCTGTGATGGACGCGCCCAGCGGAACGCTGGCCGAATCGCGAACAATTCGCCCGTCGTGTTCGACGATGGCGTAGCCGCGTTGCAGAATTGCTTCGGGGCTCTTGCCGTCGAGCCGAGCCTTCGCGAGTTCCAAACGAACGGCGTGGCGTTCGAGGTCCCGGATCGCCGCCGGCGCGAGGCGAACCCAGGCGCTCTCGATGCGAGCGAAGCGAGCCCGGACGGTCCGGCGTACCGCATCGCGCAGATCGCGCTCGCCCACGCGGAGCCGGCCTGCGCGTTCGACCAACCGGCTAGAGGGATCGAAACGGCGCACTCGGACGCGCAACGCTTCGAGCGCGTCCGCCTTAACGCCGAGCCGCCGAACGAAGCTCGCCGCGAGGGACTCGTCGGCGGCGGCCACGCTGCGGCGCCGCGTCTCGAGGACGAGCCGAGGGTCGGCGAGCGGCGAGCGGATGAGGGTCCGCTGCAGGACGGTTTCACGTTCGACGATGCGTCGTTCCACGGTCCCGTATATCCGCCGCACGGCTTCGCGCGAGCGCTCCGCCAACGCGCGCGTCTCGAAACCGACCCGCTCGGCGGCGGCGGAAGGCGTCGCGGCGTGCGCGTCGGCCGCGAAATCGCAAAGCTGCTGATCGACGGTGTGTCCGATTGCGGATATTACCGGATGGCGGACGGCGACCACCGCCCGCACGACCTGCTCGTCGCTGAAGCTGAAAAGATCTTCGAACGAGCCTCCGCCGCGCGTCAACACGACGAGGTCGACGTCGCGCTGCGAGGCCCGCGCAAGCGCACCCACGATCTCGCGGGGCGCGTTCGCCCCCTGAACCGAGGTCTCACACCACTCGATTGCGACGTGCGGACGCAACGCGCGCAGACGCGCGACGAAGTCGCCGGCACCGCGCGCCATCGGCGAAGACACGAGCGCGACGCGAAACGGAAACGTCGGCAGCGGACGCTTGCGCTCCACGCGAAAGAGACCCTCCACCTCGAGCCGCCGCTTGCGCTCCTCGAAAATTGCGTGCGCGTCGCCGACCCCATCGAGGGCGATCTTACGAACGGTGAGTTGGTACTCGCCGCGCCATGGATTGGTCGACAGTTCACCGCTCGCAACCAACGCGGCGCCATCGGCGAACGCCGGAAACGCATACCAATCGTCGGCGAACGCAAAGCACGAGAGGACCGCGCTCCCCTCCTTGAGTTTGAAGTTGAGGTGACCCTTGCGCTGGACGCTGTAGCCGGAAACCTCGCCGCGGACCGCACACGAACGCAGACGTTCGTCCTGCCAGAACTTCTTACGAAGGTACTCGGTGAGTTCCGCGACGCCGAACGGCGCGCCGGCGAAGACTTTTAAGCCTGGCTGGTTCACCGCGTCGCACCTGCGGGCGAGGCGGGGACGGCGTAGGTTTGCACGTAGGCCCGCGTGCCGGAGCTCTGGGCGATCCCCTCGTGCGCCGACGTCGGGCGCGCACACGAACCCGCGGGCTCGGTTCCGACGAGAAAGTACTCGTAGCGGTTGGAGGAACCGCAGAGCGCGATCTTACTGACTTCGCCGGCGGGGAACGAAAAGTCGTGTTTGGGAGTCTTCTCGAGGGCTGCTTTCATGAAACGCGCCCAGATGCGCGCCGGGATGTTCCCACCGTACGACTCGTTCATCTGGCGGTAGTCGTCGTTGCCGAGCCACACGGCGGTCACGAGATCGGGTGTGTATCCGACGAACCAGGCATCGCGATAATTGCTGGTCGTCCCGGTCTTACCAGCGGCCGGCCGGCCGATGACGGCGTTCGGATAACCGGTTCCCTCTTGTATGACACTTTCGAGCATCGAGGTAACAATGTAGGCAGTGCCCGCGCCGAAGACTTCCGTCTGCTGCGGAAAGCGGTTGTCGAGAAGCGGCACGCCCAGCGAGTCGCGCACAAGGCGAATGGCAATGGGGTCGATGTGGATGCCGCCGTTGGCAAGCGTCGCGTACCCCGCGGCCTGATCGAGCGGCGTAACGACCGAGGTTCCTAGCGCGAGCGAAAGGTTGGCTTCAAGCGGTTCGTTGATGCCCATGCGCTTGGCGTACGCGATCACGCGATCGACCCCAACTTGTTGCGCGACCTTGACAGCGACCACGTTGCGCGATTGCGCGAGCGCGTAGCGAAGCGTCATCGCACCGAGGTAACGAAAGTCGTCGTCTTGCGGCGACCACATCGTGCCGTCGCCCATCGGATACGAAACGGGCGTGTCATCTTCAAGTGTCGTCGCCGGCAAGCCGCTATCGATGGCCGCGGTGTAAACGTATGCTTTGAACGACGAGCCCGGTTGCCGACGCGCTTGCCAGGCGCGGTTGAACTGATTCTTCAGCGAAAACCCGCCCGCGCCACCGATCATCGCGACGATCTCGCCGGTCGAGGGACGAATTGCAACCAACGCCGCTTGGTGCGCGCCGATGCCCTCGGCGACGGCGCTCTCGACGCCCCAGTCCACGGCCTCGGCCGCCAATTTCTGCAAGCGCGGATCGACCGTCGTATCGACATCGAGTCCGTCTTCGTAGGTGGCCTTCGCCCCGAACTGGCTTTCGAGCAAGTGCGTGACGTACGTCGTGAAATACGGATACTTGAACGACTGCAGCCCCGAGGGACGTTCGCCAATCAGATGGAGCGGCGCGTTCTTTGCCGCCTTGGCCTCGGCCGTCGTGATGTACCCGGCCGCCAACATGCGATCGAGGACGTGCTCTTGGCGCAGCTTCGCCCGGCCCAGGTTCACGTACGGCGAATAGTCGGACGGCGCGGCGGGCAAACCGGCCAACATGGCCGCCTGCGCGAGCGATACGTTGGCGACGTCGGTACCGAAATACGTGTGGGCCGCCGCCTGCACGCCGTATGCTCCCGAACCGAAGTAAATCAGGTTCAGATAGCGCTCGAGGATCTCGTCCTTGGTGTATTGCCGCTCGATTTCGATCGCCAGCAACGCTTCCTGAATCTTACGCGAGAGCGAGACCTGATTCGAGAGGAAGAGCGCCCGCGCGAGCTGCTGCGTGATCGTCGAAGCGCCCTGGAACTGGCGGTGGTGGTAGTCCGACCAGGCCGCACGCGCGATCCCGGTGATGTCGATTCCATGGTGGTGGTAGAAGTTACGGTCTTCGGTTGCGACGAACGCGCGGCGAACGCGCGGCGCAACGTTGCGAATCGAAACCCAGATTCGATTTTGGCGGTAGAGGGTGGCCAACAGCGTGCCGTCGCGGGCGTACACGCGCGTCGTCCGCGACGGTTGGTAGTCCGCCATCCGGCTGATATCGGGCAGGTTACGCGAGTACGAGGCGACGATCCCGGCGACCGTCCCCAACGCAAACAGTACGACCAGCGTCACCAGGATGGCCACGCCGGCGAAGAATCGTCTCACGCGGACGCTTCCCCGCAGCGCAGGCCTGCGACGCTCGCGAGTACGCCGTTCACGAATTTCCCTGAGTCTTCGGTCGAAAACTTTTTCGCGAGTTCGACCGCTTCGTTAATCACGACCGCGGGAGGCGTTCCCGTACCCGCGCGCAGTTCAAAAACGCCCATGCGCAGCACCAGGCGATCGACCGTCGGCAAGCGGTCGATCGTCCAACCTTCTAGCAGCGGGCCGATCTTCTCGTCGCTGCTTTGAGCGTGTTCCAACGTCCCGAGCACGAGTTCGCGAACGAAAGCGCGCGTTTCACCTTCGAGGCCGACGGCGACGCTTTCGAGCGCGGTGCTCGGTTCGTGATGCCCCACCTCAACGCTAAAGAGTGCCTGTAGGGCGAGTTCGCGCGCGAAGTGCCGCGAGCCGGGCATCAGCGCTACGCCGAGACCGTCGCGGCCGGAGCCGCGGCGACGAACGCCGGCAGATAGTCCACGCCGAAACCGCCGCGGCGGTAGACGTCGTCGGCCAAGACTCGGCGACAGATTCCGATCGTCGTATGCACGCCCCGGATGTGCGTCTCGGCGAGGGCGGCGTCGAGCCGGACGATGGCGGCTTCGCGCGTCGGCGCGTGCGCGACGATCTTCGCGAGCAACGAATCGTAGTAGGGCGGCACCGTCGAGCCGGCTGCGATCGCCGCGTCGACCCGAATCCCAAGGCCTCCGGGAAACGCAACCTCCTCGAGCTTCCCTGCGGCGGGCGCGAAGTTCGCGGTCGCGTCCTCGGCATTGATCCGGCACTCGATCGCGTGCCCGCGCGGCACCAAGTCCTTTTGGCGGAGCGCGAGCCGTTCGCCCGCCGCGATCTTGATTTGCTCGCCCACGAGGTCCACGCCGTAGATCGCCTCGCTGACCGGGTGCTCGACCTGGATACGCGTATTCATCTCCATGAAAAAGACGTCGTCACCGACGACCAAGAACTCGAGCGTTCCGGCCCCGGTGTAGCCGACCGCACGCGCTGCCGTGACCGCCGTTTGGTGCAACTTGCGACGAGTTCGCTCCGAGAGATTCGGCGCCGGCGCTTCCTCGATCAGTTTTTGGTGCGACGGTTTTTGCACCGAGCAATCGCGTTCGCCGACGTGCACCACGTTGCCGGCGGCGTCGCCGAGGACTTGCACCTCGATGTGGCGCGGGCGCTCGATTAGCTTTTCGAGATACAAGCGACCGTCTTTGAAGTTCGCTTCGGCTTCGGCTTGGGCGGTTGCGAACGCATGCTCGAGTTCGCTCTCGTCGCGCACCGCGCGCATCCCCTTGCCGCCGCCGCCGGCGGTCGCCTTGAGCAGCACGGGATATCCGACCCTGACGGCGGCGTCGCGGGCCTCGGCGATCGTTGCCAACACGCCGCTGCCGGGAGTCGTGGGGACGCCGGCTTTCTCCATCGCGCGCTTGGCGCTCGCTTTGTCGCCCATCTGGGCGATGACCGCCGGCGTAGGCCCGATGAAGGTCAGCCGGTGGTCGGTGCAGATTTCGGCAAAGCGCGCGTTTTCGGCCAGAAACCCGTAGCCCGGATGCACGGCGTCGCAGCCCGAGATCTGCGCCGCGGAAATGATGTTCGGGACGTTGAGATACGAACGCGCGGCCGGCCCAGGGCCGACGCAAAACGCTTCGTCGGCGGCGCGCACGAAGAGCGCGTCGCGATCCGCTTCCGAAAAGATCGCGACCGTCTGAAGACCGAGTTCGTGGGCGGCTCGCGTGACGCGCAGCGAAATTTCGCCGCGATTCGCGATGAGAATCTTCTTGAACACGCGCTATCGCTCGATCGCGAAGAGGGGATGGCCGTAGTCGACCGGCTGACCGTCTTCGACGTAAATCCCGCTCACCGTGCCGGGCGCGCGGACGGTCACGGGGTTTCGAATCCCCAACGACTCGACCGCCCCTAGCTCGCGGCCTGGGGCGACCGTCACGCCGAGCGCGACCGCCGGGCGAGAGAAGCGGAAAACGCCCACCACGTCGGCGGCGAGTTCGTCGACGACGCGCGCCACGGTCCGGCCGTTCGCCGTCGGCAACGCCGCCGTTCCGGCGGGCTCCGGCAGCGCGGGCGGTCCCGCCGTCGCGCCCTGCGAACGGCGCAGGTCGACGTCCAAGCCATCTGCCCTCACCCGCAGCCGGGCGAGGTCGCTCTGTACGCAGGCCGCCGCGACCTCGCGAACGCGCGCTGCTAGCGCCGCCCAATCGGCGCCGTCTCGGTCAACTTCGGCGCCGTCACGTTGCTCAGTCATGGCTGGAGGTTCGGTTCGCGCCGATAGCGGCGTCACCTCGGCGCGCTCGCCGGCGCTCAAGCGCGCCAGCGCCGCCTGGTAACGCTGATCGATCTCGGCCAAGGGGACCAGGACGAAAGCCCGCTCGAGCGCCCGCGGGTGAGGGAGGGACAAGGCAGCCGACGACAGCTCCAGATCGTCATAGAACAGCAGGTCCAAGTCGATTGCTCGCGGGCCCCAGCGGGGCGAAGGCACCCGTCCTAAGTCGCGCTCGATCGCCTGTAGGCCGGCCAGCAGGTCGTGGGGCTGAAGGGAGGTCTCGAGAATCGCCGCGGCGTTCACGAAGGCCGGCTGGTCGCGGACCCCCCATGGCTGGGTGCGGTACAAGCGCGAGCGCGCCCGAATCGACCCCAGGGTTCCGAGGCGCTCGAAGGCGCGCTCGACGGTCTCGGCGGCCTCGCCGAGATTTGCGCCAAGCCCGATCCACGCAGTCACTCGCTTCGCTCGTCGCGGCGAGCGGACAGCATGACGGCCGGCGTCGCACCCTCGAAGAGTCCGGGTTTCGCAAGCGTTAAACGGACGGCCGCGACGCGGCCGTCCTGCATAAGACGTGACAGAATCTCGTCGCCAAGCCGCTCGAGCAACGCGAACGACGTCCCCTCGACGGTCGCAACGACGAGCGCGTGAACGCGCGTGTAGTCGAGCGTGTCGGCCAGGTCGTCGCTGCGGCGCGCGCGCGCCAGATCGACTTCGAGTTCGAGGTCGATCTCGAACGGCTGCGGGCGGTCGCGTTCGCCGGGATTCGCGCCGTGGCGCCCGTCGACCCGAATCCCACGCAGCGCGATGCGATCGTTCATCCGCGCAGCTCCTCGTGCCAGTCGGAGGGACGCCAGCCGCGCGCGATCGCGTCCGCGACCCGCACGACGTCGCACTGTTCGGCAACGTCGTGCACGCGCACGATGTCGATTCCCGCCGCGGCCGCAAGCGCGACGCTCGCGGCCGTTCCGAACGCACGCTGATCGACGGCGCGACCGGTAAGCTTTCCGAGCGTCGACTTGCGCGAGGTCCCCAACAGCGTCGGAAAACCGAGCGCCACGAGTCGCCCGAGCGAAGCGAGGATCGCGAGGTTGTGCTCCGCGAGTTTCCCGAAGCCGATGCCGGGATCGAGGATGACGTGTTCCGGCGGAATACCCGCGCGCACGGCACGCGTTGCCTGTCCCTCGAGGTAGGACAGAACTTCGTCGACGACGTCTCGCTCGTACAGGGCGACCCGCTTGTTGTGCATCGCAATCACCGGAACGCGCGCTTCGAGCGCCATCTGGAGCAAGGCGTCGTCGAGCCCCCAAATCGAGTTGAGCAGGTCGCCGCCGGCCAGGCGCGCGGCCGCGAATACCGCGGGCTTGAAGGTGTCGATCGAAACGATCGCGTCGGGCGCACCCGCCCGGATTGCGGCGACGACCGGGACCAGCCGCTGCTCTTCGAGCGACGCCGCGATCGGCGTGTGACCGGGCCGGGTCGACTCGGCGCCCACGTCGATCAGATCCGCCCCGGCCGCAAGCTGTGCCAGCGCGTGCCCCGTCGCGAGCGTCGCGTCGGGTCGTCCGTCCCCCGAAAACGAGTCCGGCGTCACGTTCACGATGCCCATCACGTACGTTCGCACGCCCCACACGAGGGTCCGCTCGCGGACGCGCAGCGCCCCGCGTCGCGCGCTCGCCGCAAACGCGCTCATCGGCGGTGCGCCGCGACGACGTTCGCGAGCCACCACGCGCGCAGGGTTGCGACGATGAAGGTCGAGCCCGTTACGACGACGATGTCGTCGGCGCCGGCGGTGCGGCGCGCGATCGCGAACGCTTCGAGCGGATCGGCGATCGCACGTGCCGCGACGCCGCGCTGCGCGACGATGCTCGCCAAACGTTGCGGCCGGGTCGAGGGCCGGCCCGCCACCTCGAATGTGGTAAAGACGAACGACGCCGGCAACTCCGCGAGCGGCTCGACGATCGCCGTGGCGTCCTTCGATTCGCCGATCGCGACCACGAACGCGAACCGCTGCGCCGGAAACTCTTCGCGCAACGCACTCGCGAGGTTGGCCGCTTTGTCGGCGTTGTGCGCGATATCGAAGACGATGCTGGGATGCGCCGGAAAGTACTCCATGCGCCCCGCGATCGCGACGCTCGCGAGGCCGCGTTCGACATCGTGCGGCGTCGGCCGCAGATATTCGGGCAAGTTCTCGAGCACGACCACCGCCGTCGCGGCGTTCCGCCGTTGAAACCCTCCAAGCACCGGGAGCGCAAGCGCGTAGCGCGCGTTCGCGGTAACCACATCGAACGATTGGCCGGCATGCGTGCCGCCGCGCGGTTCGACGCGCGAGCGCTCGCGGACCGCAATGAACGGCGCGCCGGCCCGCGCGCAACCGGCTTCGATTTCGACGCGCGCCGGGCCGTCGGCGACGTCGGACACGAGCGGGATGCCGAATTTCGCGATCCCAACCTTGTCGCGGGCGATCGCCTCGACGGTGTCGCCAAGGACGTCGACGTGATCGAGCCCGATGTTCGTGATCGCCGAGGCGATCGGTTCGAGCACGTTCGTCCCGTCGAGCCGGCCGCCCAGACCGACTTCGACGACGGCGACATCGACACGTTCGCGCGCGAAGTACAGCAGCGAAAGGCCGAGCAGGGTCTCGTAGTACGTGGGTCGCGTCTCCTCGCGCGCGACCCGCTCGATGGCCGGCATCGACTCCCCGAGCAAACCCGCAAACGCTTCAGGCGCAATCGGGTTGCCGTCGATCCGCATCCGTTCGGTCACCGAGGTGACGTGCGGTTTGGTGTGAAGGCCGACACGCTTGCCGGTGGCGGTCAGGGCCGCCGCGATCATCGTTGAGGTCGACCCTTTTCCGCTCGTCCCACCGACGTGAATCGCGGGATACGCGTGCTGCGGATCGCCGAGTTCGCGTAACAGGCTGCGCATCCGTTCGAGGCGCGCTGGAACGCGCGGCGAAGCCCGCTCGTCGATCGTGCTTTCGAGATACGCGTTCGCCTCCTCGTAGTTCAAACGCGTCTATCCATCGACGACGGTGCCGGCGAGCAAGTCGAGCGCGTGCGGGAGGACCGGGAGAAGCACCGCCAGCGTTTCGCGAACGGCCTTCGGGCTCCCAGGTAAGTTGACGATCAGCGTCCGGCCGCGCACGCCGGCGACCGCCCGCGACAGCATGGCGGCCGGGACGCGCGTCAGCGAAGCGCCGCGCATCGCTTCGGGAATGCCGGGGACCTCGAAATCGAGCACGGCAGCCGTCGCTTGCGGCGTGCGATCGCGCGGACCAAGCCCCGTCCCGCCGCTGGTCAGTACGAGATCGGCGTGCCCTCCGTCACACAGTTCGATCAGCGCGGCCTGCAGCTTGGCGGCGTCGTCGGCGAGCACGCGACGCGCGACGAGGGCGAAGCGTTCGCCGAGTAACTCCTCGACAACGGGAAGGCAGGCGTCGTCGCGAGTTCCCGCTGCGGCGCGGTCGGAAAGGACGATCGCGGCCACGCGATAGGGAGTCACGCGGGGGCGTTCCAGTCGCCGCTCTTTCCCCCGCTCTTCGCGACGAGCCGAATCGATTCGATCGCGATCCCGCGCTCGAGCGCCTTGGCCATATCGTAGATCGTCAATGCGGCGACCGCGACGGCGGTCATTGCCTCCATCTCGACGCCGGTTTGCGCGGCGGTTTTGGCAACCGCCTCGATTTCGAGCAACCCACGCTCGATCCAAGTGAACTGCACGTCGACGCTGGCGAGCGGCAGCGGATGCGCGAGCGGAATAAGCGTCGCGGTCTGCTTCGCGGCGAGAATCCCGGCGATCTGCGCGGCGACGAATGCGTCGCCTTTGGGTAGGGTCGCGGCCCGCAGCGCGTCTTCGCTCGCCGCCGACATGCGCACGCGCGCGCGCGCTCGCGCGATCCGCTCGGTCGACGCCTTCGCCGAGACGTCGACCATCGTGAGGCCGCCGTCCGGGCGAATGTGCGTCGGCGCTAGCGGCGCGCCGGGGCGCTGCTCTGGAATCGCATCCATACGAGCGCTAAGATTCCTAAAATCGCGAACAAGATGCCGTGCTTAAGATGGTGCCCGAACGGCCCGTTCGGCAGCCAATAGAGCACGGCGACGACGAAGAACGCAATGGCGAGGACGAGCGCGAGGGCCTTCATGTGATAACCTTCGTGGCGATGAGGAGGAGCGAACCAGCTCCGACGATTAGGCAATACCAGCCGAATGGACGCAAATCATTCGAGCGGAAGTAGCGCGTCAGGAACGCCACCGACGCGTAGGCCGTCACCCCGGCAACGATTCCCCCAACGAACGACTCGCCGAGCATCCCCCGCGCGTCCGGCGCGAACAGTCGAGGGATTTCGAGCAGAGAGGCCGCGCCGATGGCGGGGGTAGCAAGCAGGAACGAGTACCGGGCGGCGTCCGCGTGATCGAGGTCGAGCAAGAGCCCCGCAACGATCGACGATCCCGAGCGCGAGATTCCGGGCAGCAAGGCGAACGATTGCGCGAACCCGACCTTCACCGCGTCACCCAAGCTGAGGGCCTGGAGCGGCCGGGACTGGCCGCCACCCGAACGCTGCGCTCGGCGCAGGCGCTCGCCGAGAAACATGATCCCGCCGTTCAGGACCAGGAAGACCGCGACGGTGGCCGTCGACCCGAACAGCGCCCGGACCGGGTGCTCGAGAAAGATGCCGAGGATTCCGACGGGGATGGTTCCGGCCACGAGCAGCCAGCCGATCCGCTCTTCGGGATCGTCGCCGATCCGGCCGCGCAGCAGACTGCGCGCGAGACCGCGGACGATCGCGAGCCACTCACGACGATAGAAAACGACCAGCGCGAGGGCGGTGCCCAGGTGGAGGGCGACGACGAAGGCGAGGAAGCTCGGCGCCGAACGGTCGACGCGCCAATGCAGTAGCGCCGGCACGATCACGGTGTGGCCGAGGCTGCTGACTGGGAACAGCTCGCTAACGCCCTGCAAGATCGCGAGCAGCATGGCTTGCACGAACGTCACGGATGCCGACCTTGAGCGCGAGGCAGCCCCATGACTGCCGTCGCTCGGTTACTGCCCTTCGAAGTCGGCGCGGAAGAGATAGGAGCCGCCAACCGGTTGACAGTCTTTCGTTGCCGGCGCAAACGAACTCTGTTTGGCCGCCGCAATGGCGGCTTGATCGAGCGCGCTATTTCCCGACGACTTGTACACGCTCGTGCTCACCACGGAACCGCCGGCCGTTAGGGTGACCTCGACGTTGACGGTTCCGGTGGCGCCGGCTTGTTTGGCGATCTCCGGGGTGTCCGGTTGAACGCCGTTCGTCATGGTGGCCTCTTTGTTCGGCACGGCACACTGCGGTTTCGGCGTCGGCGGCGGGGTGGGCGGCGGCGGTGGCGCGGTCGCAGGTCCGGCGGTGCGAACGGGGGCCGCCGAAGCGACGGTCCCTTGCGGAACGCCGCTTTGGCTCCCCTTGGTGACGTTGTACTTCGTCTCCGACGGTCCGCTGTTGCTCTTGCTGTTCGTCTTTGGAACGTTAACTTTGAGCTTCGGCTGCGGCGGAGGTTTGGTCGCGTGAACCGGCGGCGGCGTCTGTTTTGGCGGCGGCGTCGGCGGCGGCGGCGTGGGCGTCGGCGGCGGGGGCGTCGGCACGATGACCTTCGCCTTCTGAACGGTGACCTTCTCGACTTCTTTTTGCTCGGGCTGGTACGGCTTGTAGTTGCCTAAGAACGCACCGAAGACGAGGTGAACGGCGATCGAGATCCCAAACGCCCAGCCCAGAAAATTCCGGACGCGCTGGCCCGGCGTCTGTGGAGCCGGAGCGGGAGACTTTGCAGCCATTTAGGTTTTTGAGCCCTCGGTATGGTTGGCGAGTCCGAAGTTCGTGAGGTCGGCACTCTTCGCGGCATCCATCACCTGCAGCACGGTCCCATAGTTCGCTCGGGGATCCGCCTTGACGATCACGCTCGTGTAGACGTGGTTCGTCTGGCCTGCGAGCGTCTTGAAGGCGTCGGCGGCCCCGTTGATGTCGACCTGCTGCGAGCCGATCTGGACTTTATTCTTCTCGTCGATGATCACGACGATCTGCGAAGGTTCGACTTTCACGTCATTCTTGGCGTCGGGTAGCTTCGGCTCTTTGGTGACCGAGGCGAGGATGATGAAGATGATGAGCAAGACCAACAGCACGTCGGTAAAAGGTGTGATGTTGATCGTCGACATCACCTCATCTTCGCCTTGACCGGTGGAAACCGCCATAATACTCCTGAACGCCCGAGAGCGCTAACTCGTGACGAAGCCGACGTCGTTCAGATTGACTTGTCGGGCGGCGTCGAGGATGCGAATGATCAGGCCGTACGGCGCCTTTGCGTCCGCGACAATCGAAACGTGAAGCTTTCCGCGGCGCGCCACCACGCGTGCCATCTGATTGTAAATGTCGCTCTGCGGAGTCTTCGTGCCGTCGATGAACACGACGCCCTTGTCGTTGACGTCGACCTCGATCGTCTTGTTGGGGTTGTCGTTGTTTTGCGAGGCAGGGTTGTTGTGATTTGGAAGTTCCTTCTGGAACCCCGGCGGCGTGATCAGGGCGGCCAAGATCATGAAAATGATCAGCAACACCAGCAACACGTCGGTGAACGGCGTGATGTTGATCTCCGCCATGACGTCGTCTTCTTGTTTGGCCGAGAGTAGTGACATTGCGGTTACCTACCGCTCTGCGACGTTACTTCGTGACCGAGGTAGCCGCGGCGGGCCCCTTCGGTGCCGTCGTGGGCGCGGGGCGGTAAAGCTCGGTCGGAATCGGCTCGCCGATGTTATGAAAGTGCAGCATCTCGGCGAGCGAGTTGGCGGCTACGATCATCTCTTGGTTGTACGACTTGATGCGCGTCTTGAAGTAGTTGAAGAAAATAACCGCGATGACGGCCACGAACAGGCCGCCCGCCGTGGTGATCAACGCTTCCGAAACGCCGGCCGCGACGACGGCGGGGGTCGAGTTACCCTTCAAGGCGATGTCGTCGAACGCGTGAATGATACCGAGAACGGTACCGAACAGGCCGACGAACGGCGCGATGACGGCGATGGTACCGATCACGCCGAGGTTACGCTCGAGCGCGTTGAGGTGCTCCATGAGGGCGATCGAGAGCGCGTCGGTAATGTCGGCGCGGTTCTTCCGCCCACGTTCCAGCCCGAAGCGCAGAATGCGGGGGAGCATGCCGCGGTTTTGATCGCAAATGCGGATCGCGCCGGCGATGTCGTCGCCGGCGATCTTATCGCCGAGCTGCTTGAGCAGCCCCTTCGTGTCGCCGTGCTGACGCGCGAAGAACACGAGCCGTTCGATGACGATCGCCACGGCGACGACCGAGCAGACGAGCAGCGCGAACATCGCGGGGCCGCCTCGCATGAGAAAGTTCCAGAAACCAGTGAAGAAATCCACGCTAACTGCGCCGCCTCCGAAGGGTGAGGTGAGGGTGAGCGACGCCGAGGGCCCGTCGCGAGGTCAGGCCATTTAACCCCTGCCCGCGCGATTCCTCGGTCACGATTTGGGACTGGAGAGCTGTTTGATCACGGCCTCGATGTTCGCCGTTAGGCCTGCGTTCGTTCCCTTCTTCGCGGCCGCGTCGGCTTTGTTGAGGTACACAAGCGCGTCTTTGGAGTTCCCGGCATCGGCCAACCCCACACCTTCGGCGAAATTCGCCTCGGCGTCGTCGGGCGCCAGCGCGAGCGCCTTATCGGCCGCCACCTTCGCCTTCGCCGTGTCCGGATTCGGCTTCATGTTCAGGTACGCGAACGCCGCCTGAGAGTAGAGCGTGACGGCTTGTGCCGGCACGGCTTGCGCGCCGCTTTCGAAGAGCGCCGCCGCCGCGGCTTGGTCGCCGGTTTTCGCCTTCGCATTCGCCTCCTTCACGTAGTCGTTTGCTAGGGCGACGTACGCCAGCTTCCCAGACGCGGGATCGGCCTTGGCGGTCTCGTCGGCCAAGGCTTTCGCCTGGTCGGCTTTCCCCGCCAAGAGGTAGGCTTGGACGAGATTCACGGCGATCGTCCCGCGCGCGCCGGTCGTCATCTTCGAATCGGCCGCCGCCAGCGAACGCGCCTTCTCGAGATCGGCGACGGCGCCCGTCGAGCCGGCGGCGATTTCGGCGTAGCCGAGGGCGTTGTAGGTCGGCGCGTTAGGCAGATAGCGCACCGCCTTTTTCGCCGCGGCGACCGCAGCTTGCGGATCGCTGCCCCTGGCGCTCTCGGTCGCGTATTGGAGATAGGCGGTGGCCGCCAGCGGTGCATATCGAGCCGGCAGCGTTCCGGCTTGGTCGAACGCCTTCACCGCACCGGCGTAGTCGGAAAGGCGAACGCTGGCAAGACCGAGCGCGAGCGAGGCGGGGACGTCCCCCGGATGGGCGGCGAGATACTCCGTCAAGCCGCTCTTCGCGCCGCTGAAGTTTCCGGCGGAGATCATGCGGTTGTAACGGTCGACCTCGCCGCCGGCGCCGCCGCCTCCGCCTTCACCGGCCGAACTCACTTTCGAGCCCGCGAACTTCAGGCTGAAGTCGTAAAACGCGAGAGTCGCTTTGCCGTTCCGCAGGGCCGGCCGGTAGCGCGACGTCCGCGCGATCTCGAGCGCGGCCGCGTCATCGGCATGGTTGGTCGATTTGAGGACGTTTTGGACGACGAACGTCCCATCGGCGTGGACGAGAACCTTTACGATCACCGTTCCCTTCCCCGAGATCGGACTCGTCGCGGTCCCCTGTTTGATCAGTTTGGGCGGCTGGTACGAGTTGGACTCCTGGGCCGGCGCGCTGAGCGGAAGCGCGAGAGCGAAAGCCCCGGCTAGGGTCGCAAGCAGAACAGATTTCATCGAGTTCACCTCGGGCGATGGGGTGGTCATAGGACCTAAAAACGGATGCGGCGGCCCCGTTCGTCTCGACTCCGCCGCAGTCCGCCCCCGCTCCAACCCGGGCTTAACCCGGGCGTCCGCTCAAACCGCGCGAACGGCGGCTTGGCGAGGGCTGGGGCATTCGCGATCGGTGGCCCGTGCGACGGCACGAACGCGCTCCATCAGGGCGGCAAAGTCGTCCGGCGCCAGCGACTGCGGGCCGTCCGAGTACGCCACGTCGGGATCCGGGTGCACCTCGATCAGCAGGCCGTCGGCGCCGGCGGCGACCGCCGCCAGGCTCATCGACGCGACCAGCGCGCGGACGCCCGTCCCGTGGGAGGGGTCGACCATAACCGGCAGATGCGTGAGTTCGCGCAGCAGCGGGACCGCCCCGAGATCGAGCACGTTGCGAGTCTGCGGGTCGAACGAACGGATCCCGCGCTCGCACAGCACGACGTCGTGGTTGCCTGCGACCACAATATACTCCGCCGCCATCAGCCACTCGTCGATGGTGGCAGCGATGCCGCGCTTGAGCAGCACCGGGACGCGCCGTTCGCCGACGGCCTGCAGGAGGGCGAAGTTCTGCATGTTCCGCGCGCCGATCTGCAGCATGTCGGCGTAGCGCGCGACGAGATCGAGGTCGCGGACGTCTAAGACCTCGGTCACGACCGCCAAGCCGTGCTCGTCGGCCGCGTCGCGGAGTAGACGCAGACCTTCCTCGCCCAGTCCTTGGAAGGCGTAGGGAGACGTGCGCGGTTTGAAGGCGCCGCCGCGCAAAAGGTTCGCGCCCGCGCGTGCGACGGCCGCCGCCGTCCGGTCGATCTGTTCGCGCGATTCGACGCTACACGGTCCGGCCGCAATCGCGAGCGTCCGCTCTCCGAAACGCGCGCCGTTCGCCAAACGCACCGTGCTGCGCCCGGATCGCCCTTCGCGGCTTACGAGCTTGTAGGAAGTCACGTCCCTTGGGGTTCCCACTCACTCGGCCGTCGCCTCCGCCTGCAGCCGGCGGAGGGCTGCCAACTCAGCGTCGCTCAGAGGACGCGACCGACCCGCCGGCAGCGTGCCAAGGGCGATGGGGCCGAAGCGCAGCCGCGAGAGCGCGAGCACGGGGTGGCCCGTCGCTTCGAGCATGCGGCGGATCTGTCGGTTGCGGCCCTCGTGGATGGTGATATCGAGTTCGGACTGCGCTTGGGTCCGCGCGACGACCCGAATTTTCACCGGCGCGGCCCGGCCGTCGTCGAGCCGGATACCCTCCAGCAAGGCGCGGACGTCGTTCGCCGCCAGGCGTCCCCGCACGACGGCGCGGTAGCGCTTTTCGACGCCGTAACGAGGGTGGAGCAGCACGTTCGCCAAGTCGCCGTCGTCGGTCAGCAGCAGAACGCCCGACGTGTCGTAATCGAGCCGCCCAACCGGAACGACGCGTGGACCCTTGGGCAAGAGTTCGGCGATCGTGCGGCGCCCTTCGGGATCGCGCAACGTGGTCATGACGCGCGCCGGCTTGTGCAGGGCGAAATACCGAAAGTCGTCCGGAACTTCGGCGAGCTTTCCACCAACCTCGACGCGGTCCGCGAGTGCCACGCTCGTGCCGAGTTCGCGCACGACGCGGCCGTTGACGCGAACGGCGCCGGCGACGATCAAGTCTTCGGCCCGGCGGCGCGACGCGACGCCCGCGCGCGCCAAGTATTTCTGCAGTCTCAAAGCTCTTGGAGCGTTCGCGCGTGAAAAGCGGACTCCGCCGCGAGCGAGCCGTAGGTTACTCGCGTCGTTGCTTCACAACGGAGGGGCCATGAATTTTTCATCCTCGGCATTCGCCGCGTTCGTCGCCGGGGCGTTAGCGCTAGCCCTCGGCTCCGGCACCGCAACCGCTTCCCCCCACGCGCGCCTGGCGGACCGCCCATTACTCAAGCCCGCGGGCTTCAGCAATCCGATCGTGCCCGATCCGCCGCTCGTTCGGCCCAAGACGGCGTCGTGCTCGCTCACGCTCATTTCCAAGTATCCCTTTACGAACTTCACGCCGGCGACCGGTACGTACGCGCCGCCAAGCGGTTGTCCCGGCCCGTGGTCGAAGGTCGTGCTCGACGTCGAAACGAGCGTCAGCGGCGTTCAATTCGATCGTCTCGGCGCACTGTGGCTCGGGAACACGGAGATCTACCGGTTCACGACGTCGGAGCCGCCGGGACCAGCGATTCATTGGCACGTCGCCAAGGATGTCACCGAGTATGCAGCGACCCTCTCGAGCGCCAATAACTTCACGTACTCGCTCGGCAACGTGGTCAACGCCACGTATACCGGGATCTACGTCGTCACCGCCAAGCTGACGTTCTACGAACCCGGTAAAGGCTGGCCGGCGGCGACGACCGCCGATGCAATTTTGCCGATCGCCAACGGACAGAACTCGCCGCCCTGGTTTACCCTCAATACGCCGTCGGACCAGGCCGTGGGCAGCGTGATCGTGCCGGCAAACAGCGAACGCGCCCAACTCGAGGTCTACGCCACCGGCCACGGTTGCGAAGAGTTCTGGTACGCGAACGAGTCGACCGCGTTCATGTCGCAACTCGGTTCGACATGTGGCGGAACGGCTTTCCGCGAGATCGACGTTTTCGTGGACGGAAAACCCGCCGGCGTCGTCTTTCCCTTCGCGTACCTTTACACCGGAGCCATCGATCCGATCGCGTGGCTTCCGATTACGGGGCACGACGCCCTCGACATCCCTGCGTACCAGCTCGACCTCACGCCCTTCGTAGGCTTGCTGAACGACGGGCAACCGCACACCATCGCGGCGCAGGTTTACAACGACACGGGCGGATTTTGGCTCGCCGACGCCGACCTGTTCGTATGGGACGACCATGGCGCTACGCAAACGAGCGGAAAGCTGATCTCGGTTAAGGCGGGGCCTAATCCGCCCGAACACTACGTGGAGCACCTCAACCCGCAGACTGGCGGGACCGCGACATATTGGGGCCTTCACAATTTGGTCGCGAAGGGATACGTCACGACCTCGCACGGCCGCGTCGACTCGGAGGTCGACGAACACCTGACGTTGCGCAACCATCAGGTTCTTACGCAGCCGATGTCGCCGAGTGGGACCGAAGTCGTCAAAATGAGTACGAACGGCACCATCGTCGATAGCCTCCACGGCGGAGGTTACGACCAAACGACGACCACGACGACGTCGTACCCATTCTACCTGAGCCTCACGAATTCGCTCACGATCGATCAGTCGTACGCGAGCGCGGTGAAGGTGGTCAACCACGGACGGACCACGCAGTCGACCAAGAACGTCGATATCGCCGTCTCGGCCGGCAACGGTCCGCAGAGCACGACCGAACACTACGTGCTCAAGGACTCGGCCGGATACTGTTACGACCGCTCCCTAGCGGCCAGCAACGGCAAACTGCTCAGCGACACGTATGCATGCCGCTAAGCACCGCGGAAAAAAGTAACGGGTGAGCCGTCGTTGCCGGCGTAACGCCGGAAGGAAGTGACGTGACTTCGAGCGGCGGCCCCGTTGACTTTGACGCCTACGCCCGCGAGCATCCCTACTTCGACGTCGCCCTGCCCCCGATTCCCGGTCTTGAGGACGCATTGCGCGCTTGCCATGGCAGCATCCTCGAGGTCGGCGCTGGTGACGGCACCCGCATGCGCGCGCTCCTCGATACGGCAGCGATGGCCGGTTTTACCGAAATAACGCTCACGGATATTTCGGCGGTGCGGGTCGCCCGCGCCGCCGCGTTGATCCCCGCAGCGAAAGCGACCGTTGCCGATGGAGCGCAGCTTCCCTTCGCAGATGCCTCGTTCGACTTCGTGTTCTCAGATCAAGTCATCGAGCACGTTCTGGACGATCGTGCGATGGCACGCGAAGCCTATCTCGTCCCGCGTCCGGGGGGCCGGACAGTCATTGGCTCGGTCCTAAAGCGCAAGTGGGCTTGGTATTTTTACCGAAACGGTGGGCGCTGGGTCCTAGACCCAACGCATCTGCGCGAATATACGTCGACGTCGTCGTATGCTGCTATTTTTGCCGACGCTGGTTTTTGCGACGTGCTCGTCGCAGTCGCCGCACTCAAGTTCCCGCTTGGAGACGCGGCGCTCCGTTTACTGATTCGGCTCGGGCTCGTCACGGCGGAAAAGTCGTACGGTACATACCGTAACTCACGTCTGCTTCGATGGCTCGCGCGCTCGCAGCTTCGGATTCCCGGGTACTACGGATGCTGGGCGTTCGGACGCAAATAACGGGCCTGGGAGTCCGACACGGTTCCAGTCGATCAGCCGGCGCGCTGGGTGGCTAACAGTTCGCCGTAGAGCGCCAACACGTCTGCGGCGATCGCGCGGCGTTCGAACCGGGCCGCGACTTCGCGGCCCGGTCCGGCGCGCGGCCACGCCAACGCGCCGGAAAGCGCGCGGGCGAGTGCTACGGGGTCTTCGGATACGACGGACCCAGCCCCGGCAAGAACGTCCCGCGTCTGGGGCGTGTCGACCGCAACCACGCGCGACCCCGCCGCCAACGCCTCAGCCAAGACGAGACCCTGCGTTTCGCTGCGGCTGGTAAAGATGAAGGCGTCGGCGCCGGCGTAGATGTCGGGTAACGCGTCGCGCGGGAGTTCGCCCGCGAAGCACGTGCGTGCCCCGATGCCGGCGTTCGCGGCCAACTCTTCGAGCCGGACGCGATGCGGGCCGTCACCGACGATGACCAACTTGGCGCGCGAGTCCTCGAGATTCGCGAACGCTGCGAGTACCAGTTCGAGATTTTTTTCGCGACCCAGCCGGCCCACGGAGAGAACCATGCGCTCGTCCGGCCCGACGCCGAAGCGCGCGCGCACGTCGTCGCGGCGTTCGCCGCGCGCAAAGAACTCGACATCGATCCCGCTCGGAACGACCGCGATTCGCGAACTCACCCCAAGCGCGCGCAAGTGATGCTCCATCGTCTGCGTGGGCACGATCACGGCGTCG
>JBDTCF010000136.1:0-13041 GCA_039923715.1 Vulcanimicrobiaceae bacterium | reverse complement strand
AGCGGCCGGGACTTCGCGAGCGGCACGCCGGCGCCAAGTTCGAGCGCGAGCGGCGCGAGTTGTCCGAGCCGGACGTCGTTCCAACCCGCGGAATCGCGGGCGAAAACGTCGGCGTGCAGCCGGCCGCCGTGAAACGACAGCGCGACGGCGGCGCTTGCGTCGCCCCGCGTGCGGAGGTACGCCGCCGTCACGTGCGGCGGCAGCCGGTCGACCTGAGCGACGATGCTGAAGTCGCGAGCGAGCAACGCGCTGGCTTTCGTTCGAATCTCGGGGGTACCGGCCAGCACGATCGTGCTCGTTTGGTTTGTGTAGACGCGCTCGAAAAACGCGGGCATCTCGACGATCAGCGCCATCATAAGGACGCCGCCGAGCGTAGCGATGATGAAGGCGCGCGAACGGAGACGACGTAGGACTTCGGCCAGCATCACGACGCGCATCTCCCTCATGCGACAGCCTGCGGTCCGACCGCGCGCGAGTAAATGTCGCCCAACGACGGCTCGATCCGCTCGAACGTCTCGAGCGGAACGGCCGCGACCGCAGCCCGCAGAAGCGCGCCAAAGTCCGTTTCGGCCGAGGTGAGGTACAACAGGTCGCCGTCGTTCGCCCGGCGCGGCTCGGGAAACCCGCGTTCGGCGAAGACCGTACGGAGCGCCGGCAGGTCGGGACCAACGCGAACGGTTCGGGTGGGAAAGTCCGCCCGGAGCGAGGAGAGCGAGCCGAGCGCGCGGACCTCGCCCGCCGAGATGATGCAGAAGGACTCGCAGGCGTCTTCGATCTGCCACATCTGGTGGCTCGAAAGCAACAGCGTCGTTCCCCGTTTCGCCAGCAGGCGAATACAGTCTAAGATGGCCTCCGCGTTCTGCGGATCGAGACCGGAGAACGGTTCGTCGAGAATAAGAACCTCCGGGGCATGCACCACGGCCGCCGCCATCTGCACTTTCTGTTGGTTCCCCTTTGAAAGTTCACTCGTCTTGCGGCGGGCGTAATGCTCGATTCCGAGTAGCGCGAGCCACTCGTCGGCAGCCCGTTGGGCCGCGCGCCGGGCCAGCCCGTGCAATTCGCCGAAGTATGCGATCTGCTCGCGCACGCGCAGCGAACCGTACAGCCCACGCTCTTCGGGCAAATAGCCGAAGCGGCGCCGGACGTCCGAGTCGATCGCCTGATCCCTCCAGGCGATCGTCCCGCCATCGGGCGGGTAGATGCCGAGGATCATCCGCATGATCGTCGTTTTTCCGGCGCCGTTCGGTCCGAGCAACCCGAAAACGGAGCCGGCCGGAACGCGCAAACTGACGTCGCGGACCGCGGCGAGGGAACCGAACGACCGGCGGACGCGATCGAGGACGAGCATTCCGGCGTCCTACCGCGCGCTCGGGAAGCGGCCGAAGCGCGGTAGCGGCGCCTGCGCGCCGCGGACGGCGTGCCAGATGAGATCGTTCATCGTCGCGTCGTCGACCGCGTCCGCATGGTCGAGGTCCAATCGGGCGGCGAGCGCGGCGCGGTAGGCCGCGCGCGCGTTGCGTGCTTCGAGATCGACGCGTGGTGGGAGCGCGTCGTAAGCACGCACGTCGGCGGTGTCGGTGAAGGCCGCGTAGAGCGGGCGCGCCGAGGCGTCGTAGACCGACATCGGCGGCAGGCCGAGGATGAGTTCGATCGTGCGCAGCACGCCGGCGGTCGAGTAGTGCGCGTGGTGGACGCCGCCCTTCGCATAGGGACTCGCGAGATAGAGGGTGGTACGTTGCGCCCCGACGTGATCGGGACCGTTTTGCGCGTCGTCCTCGATGGCGAAAATTGCCGTGTCCTTCCAATCGGGCGAGTGCGAGACGACGGCCACGAGTTGACCGAACGCGACGTCGTTCTCCGCGACGAACGCTTGCGGGGTCCGCTCGCCGAGGCGCGTCGCTGCGGTGTGATCGTTCGGCAAACGGACGATCTCGAGCGCCGGCAGGGTCCCGCTGCGTTCGAAGGCGTCGAATTCGCGCCGCCACTCGGCGACGCGCGCCTCGTCGCGGACCCGCAGGTCGTATCCCACGAAATGCGGGTCGGTGCGATCGGTCAAGTTTGGCATATGCGAAGAGACCGGGGCTTGCGGCGTCGCACCCTCGGTCGTAAACTCTCCGTAGTTCCGATACGTGATGCCGGCGCGCGCCGCGAGGTCCCAGAGATACCCCGCGTGCGGGACCGCCGCGTCGGCGCCGTCCTCGAAGTCATACAGCGGACGGCGGCCGCCGTAGTTCTGCGGCCACATCTTCTCGAGGTAGTCGTTTGCGAACGCCGCCGTCGACCAACTGTGCCCGTTGGCGCTCACCTGCGCGTCGGCGAAGGCGTTGTCGAAAACGCCGAAACGCTCGGCCAACGCATGTTGGTTCGGCGTAACGCGTTCGCCGAACAGCACAAGCGACGGGTCCCCGTCGCCGTCCGGCATATCGCCGAGCACCTGATCGTACGTGCGGTTTTCTTTGATGATGTAGATCACGTGGTGGATTGGCCCGTTCGCGCGGACGACCAGTCCGCCGGCTTCCTCGCCTACGACGCTCGCCGGCTCGCCGCCGAGCGCCGCGAGCAACTGCGGCCCCGCGCCGGCCCGGACGGCCGCGAACCCGAGACCGAGCGCGGCGTCGGTCGGAGGCGCGAGGCGCCGCACCGAACCCACGGTGATCGCGGCGACGTATCCCGGCGCGCGGCCGAACGGATCGAACTGCGCGTTCGGCGGACTTCGTTCGCCCTTGCCGTCGGCGACGTAGAGCGCGCCGCCGTCGGGTGCGAGCGCAACCGCGGTCGGATACCAGCCGACTGGGATCGCGCCTAGCGGGTGTAGCGGATTCGTCCCGAACACGGCGACCGCGTTCGCGCCGGCGCACGAGACGTAGAGACGGGAACCGCCTTCGCTTAGCGCGAGTGCGTTCGGCGACGCACCGAAGAACTGTCCGTCGAACAAATCGATGCCGGCACGGGTCACGCGGCCCGTCGCACCGTCGATTTCCGCGACGGCGTCGTCGTCGGCGAGCGCGACGAAGAAACGGTTGCCGGGTGCCGCGACGATCGCTTCGGGATGTAGGCCGACGGTAATCGTCGTCACGACGCGGCGGCCGCCGGCGATATCGACCGCGCTGACCGTGGAGTCTCCCCAGTTCGCGACGTAAACGAACCGGCCGTCTGCCGACCAGGCAACGCCGTTCGGATGGCGGCCGACCACGACGCTCGAGCGAGTTTGCCCGCTAGCGAGATCGACGAACGCGAGACGGTCGGCACTCTCGCCGGCGACTGCGATAGTTTTGCCGTCGGGCGAGCGCGCCATCCCGGAAGGCCAGAATCCCCTCGGAAACGCAATCGTTCGGTCGATCGTGCCGGTCGCGGCATCGAGGTGCGAGATTGTGTCGGTTTGTGCGCCGCCGATCCAGACCCCGCTGCCGCTCGCGTCGGGCGACGGTTCGCCGAACGCGCCGCGTACGGCAACCGTCCGCTCGGTCGCGAGCGTGGCCGGGTCGAGAATGCGGATGGCAGGCGGTAAAAAGCCGCCCTCAACGACCACCAGGCGCTTTCCGTCGGCGGTCGGCGTCACGCTCTGCGGGAGCGTTCCGGTCCTCGCAACCGGACCGGCCGGCGCGAGAATCGTCCATTCGGTCGGCAAAACGGTTGCCGGCTGCTCGGCGTTCGCGGCGCCCGTGGTCGCAAGGACGGCGACGACGAATGGCAGTAATCGCTTCACGCCGCGCGGTTCCTCCCGAGCGTCACTCCGCCCTTGACAGGCCTGCGTCGTGGGAAGGCCACCGCTGCGGCGGGAACGTAAAACGGCAGCCCCCACCCGTCGTCCCTCGGAGCAATCGGCACGTGAACCTTAGCGACTCCATCGTCTACGCCCAGGGCAAGTTCGCGAAGTACGACGATGCCCGCATCGGCCTGCTGACGCACGGCCTACACTACGGAACGGGCTGTTTCGAGGGAATCCGAGGGTATTGGGCGGCGAGCGAACGCGAACTCTACCTCGTGCACGTGCGCGCGCACTTCGAGCGCCTGGCGGTCTCCGCCAAGACGTTGCTGATGAAGTTGCCGCACGACACGGATGAACTGGCCGAACTGACGGTCGAACTGTGCGCGCGCAATCATTTCGAAGAAAATGTCTACGTACGGCCGGTTATCTTCAAGGCCGCCGAAGACATCGGCGTGCGACTGGCTGGCGTCCCGGACGCATTCGCGTTGATCGCCGTTCCCTTCAATCGCTATTACGACGCCGACGCGGGCTTGCGCGTCTGCGTCAGCTCGTGGCGGCGCATCGACGACGCGAGCATTCCGGCGCGCGCTAAGATTACCGGCAGCTACGTGAACTCGGCGCTCGCGAAAAGCGAAGCCCAGATGAACGGCTTCGACGAGGCGATCCTACTCAGCGCGGATGGCCACGTCGCCGAAGGTTCGGCGGAGAACTTGTTTCTCGTCAAGGGCAACGTGATTTACACGACCGATCCCTCGCAGAACATCTTGGAAGGCGTTACGCGCAACTGCGCGATGACGCTCGCCCGCGAACGGCTCGGGTTGACGGTCGTCGAGCGTATGATCGACCGCAGCGAACTCTACGGCGCGGACGAAATTTTCGTCACGGGCACGGCGGTCGGCGTGACCCACGTCTCGTCGGTCGACCACCGCGACGTCGGCGACGGGGCCCGCGGGCCGGTCGCGCGCGCAATCGCCGAAGCGTACGAACAAGCCGTCTACGGTCGCGATGCGGCGTACCGCAACTGGCTAACCCCCACCTACGCCGACCAGAAGATTGCGGTCGGCTAGGAACCACCCCCGTCGGGGGCTGGTGAAGCGTCCGGTGCGGGGAGCGTCGCCGGCGCAGCGAGCGGATCGGTGGCCGGCGCGACGGCGGACGGGTCGGGGACGCCCGGCGCGGCGGGAGTGTGGTCCCCAGGCGCGGCGTTCCACATACGCAAATCGGGCGGCAACGGCGCGGCATCGCGAACGAGCGGATCGGGCGCGAAGTCCGGCAGGCCGATGTCCTCGCGCCAGCGCTCGAGGTGCGCGAGTGAATCGTAGGCGAGGCGTGAAACGTGCCGGATAAAGCGGCGACCGAGGCCTAGGCTCGGCAAGTGGGTCGTCATCACCGCCAGGATGTACGGCTCGCCGTGGAGGTAGACGATACCGACATCGTTGAGCGTATCGTGCAACGTCCCGGTTTTGTGTGCGATCTCGAGCCCGGGCGGCAGCGGTTGGGGGATCAACCCGTTATGGTGCTGCCCCGCTAAGATCGAGATCATGGCCCGCGACGACCACGCATCGATGAGCCGCTCCCGCGCGAGCGAGGCTAGCAGCGTAACCATATCGCGCGGGCTCGTACGCAGTGAACGGATGTCGCCGCTCGAGCGGATCGAGTCGCCGAGCCGCGTGTGGCGCAGGCCGAGCCGCGTCATCGTGGCGTTGATGTGCGTCCGTCCGACGAGACGGATTAGCATATTGGCCGCCGTGTTGTCGCTATCGGTGATCATCAGCCACAACAGTTGGGTGACCGTGCGCTGCGTCCCGATGGGCGCGTCGACCAAGTCGCCCCAGCCCCAGTCGCGATCGCGCGCCTCGACCTCCATGACGGTGTTCAGGTCGAACTTCTCCAGCGCCAGTTGGCGAAAGACCTCGACCATGACCGGGATCTTGATCGTCGAGGCCGCTGGCATACTGTTGGTTGCGTTCACGCTCGTTGAGAAGCCCGTCGCGAGGTCCTTCACTTCGAGCGCCACGTGCCCGGGGGCGCGAAGCGACGCGTCGGCTAGGCGCGTCTGGAGTGCGTCGAACGGTCCGCGCGGCGCCGCGGCGGAGGCGGGCGCCGAGGTTGCGATGACGGCGCACGCGAGTGCGAACGTGGGGGCGAAGCGGCACAACCTGCGCGTTATCGAATTCACTGTCGTACTCTCTGCTTTCGGTCGCCCGCGGACCTTCAGCAACGAGCGCAGTCACCCGCGCCATCCCATCCGTGGGAGCGCGTGAATTTCCCGCATCCTGCGGGTCACCCGCGCCATCCCATCCGTGGGAGCGCGTGAATTTCCCGCATCCTGCGGGTCACCCGTTGCTACACCGGGCGCACCGGATCGTCCGGGACGGGTCCCGGAACATCGGGCGGCAAGGGCGGCTCGGGGTTCGTCGGGCCCGGGGGCATCTCGGGCGGGTTGGGAAACTGCGTCTCGTTCATTGTAGTACCCTCGTGCTATGCAAAAGAGAAGAGAGTCTCTGGGTGCCTGAGCGTCCACTTCGGGTTCGGACGGGGCGCTCGCGCGGGGAGCGAAGGGTGACCTACGCGCTGAAGGTCGTCATTCTGATCGTCCTTTGCGCGATGATCCTCTCCGCCGTCCTCGACTTCGTCGGCAGGATCCGGTCGGTCGCGATCGTCCTCGTCGGGGCGATTTTTTTCACCTACGCCATTTACCCGATCGTCCGGCGCTTGAACGCACGGCTACCGCTCGGCCTCTCGATCGCGGTGGTCTATGCGGCGCTCGCGGTTCTCGTCGCGTTCGGCTTGGCCGTCGTCGTGCCGGCCCTGGTCAACGACACGCACGCGCTGATCCACGCCTATCCCACGTTCACGAGCGCGCTGCAACGCTACCTCGAAGACCCGAACAACCCGCTCCTGCGGCGCCTGCCCGCGTCTGTGCGAGATTACCTCGCACAGTTGCCGGCGCAGTTCGCCGTGCTGTTGCAGCGCAACGGCGGCGAAGCGGCAACGCGCACGCTCGCGATCCTGCTCTCGACGTTCTCGGTGCTGGCCACGGTCGTCGTAATCCCCGTGATCTCGGCGTACCTCATGCTCGAAGCCGAAGGCATCAAGCGCGGATTCGTCGGTGCGATTCCTCCGCGCGCGCGCAAGAAGACGCTGGCGATCATTTCGGACCTGGACCACGTGCTCGGCGGTTTCATCCGCGGGCAGTTTCTCGTGGGAGCGATCGTCGGTACCTGCATCGGCGTGATGCTGCTCCTGATGCACGTTAAGTATGCCGTGCTGATTGCGGTCCTGGCGGGCTTGCTCGACATTATTCCGTACGTCGGCGCTGCCGTCGGCTTCGTTCCGTCGGTGCTGATCGCGCTCGTAAACGACGGTTGGCTGCACGCAACGATCGTCGGCGGCTTGTTCATCGTGATCTTCCAACTCGAAGGGCACTTCATCGCGCCCAACATCGTCAGCGAGAGCGTCGGCCTTTCACCGTTGACGGTCATTATCGCGATCTTGATCGGCGCGGAGTTGCTCGGCGTCGCGGGAATGTTCATCGCCGTCCCGATCGCGGCGGCGTTGCGCGTCTTCATCCTTCACGCGCTGCCGCGGCCGGCATCGGTCTCCCAGGCGCAGCCGGCGCTGACCCGGGGGCCGCGCGACGACGTCGAAGGACCGCCCAAGCGACCCGCGCAGGGCGCCCCGGCCTGAGGGCTCGAAGGCCGTAGAATGATCGGATCATCGCGGTTGCAAGTCGACCGGCCGGCCCCGGCCCTGGTCGAGCGAGTCGACGTCATCGGGGTGCCGATGGATCTCGGCGCCGACCGGCGCGGGGTCGACATGGGGCCGTCGGCGGTTCGCTATGCGCGCTTGAAAGAAGGTTTGCAGGCGCTCGGCATCGCGACATTGCGCGACCACGGAAACCTTCACGTCCCGGTCCCCGAATCGGCCTCGCCGGTCGACCAACACGCGAAGTACCTAGCGATCATCCGCGACGTCTGTAGCGAGCTTGCAGACCTGGTCGCGAAGGTTGTCGGCGAGGGTGGCTTCCCGGTCGTTCTCGGTGGCGATCACTCGATCGCGATCGGCACGCTGGCCGGGCTCGCGCGGGCGCGCAAGGCGCAGCCCGGGCTGATTTGGGTCGATGCCCACGGCGACATCAACACCCCGCTGACCTCGCCTTCGGGTAACGTGCACGGCATGCCGGTCGCGATCTCGCTCGACGAACACGCGATCGTGCCGGAACGGACCGTTTTGATCGGGCTACGCGACGTCGATGCGGGCGAACGGAAGACCATTCGCGAGCGCGGGGTGCGCGCGTATACGATGACCGATATCGATCGCCTCGGCATGGAGCGCGTCATCGAAGAGGCGATCGCGATCGTGGGGAACGCGCCGCGCTCGATCCACGTCTCGTTCGACCTGGACGGCATCGACCCGAGCGAGGCGCCCGGCGTCGGCACGCCGGTTCGCGGCGGCATCAGCTACCGCGAAGCCCACCTCGCCATGGAAGCCCTCGCCGCCGCGGAAATTGTCGGCTCGATGGAAGTCACCGAGATCAACCCGATTCTAGACGAGCGCAACCGCACCGCCGAACTGGCCGTCGAATTGATCCTCAGCGTCCTAGGGAAAACGATTCTGTAGCGTCGGCCCGGCGCGAACGCATCGTTGAGACGAGCGAGCACGCCAGACGTTCACGCTGCGCGGTGGGGTGGGGTGGCGAACTGCTACCCATTGCGTTCGCCGAACCACGCGTTGGCTTCGGCGTACGAAACGGCCGGCGCGTTTTCGAAAGCGAAGGTGCCGCGCTCGCGCAGTTCGACTGCGATTTCGCGAACGGCGCCGAGCGCGCGCAGCGCGGGACGCGAACCCAGGCTGACGCGCGCGACCCCTGCGCGCCGCAGGTCCACAAGTGAAGGCATTCCGGGGCCCGCGAGAACGTTGAGCGGCGCGTCGAGCGCTTCGGCAATCGTTGCGATCTGCGCGAACTCGGTGGTCCCCGGTGCGAAGACGCCGTCGGCGCCGGCTGCGGCGTACGCGCGCAACCGTTCGATCGTGCGTTCGGTTTGCGTGGCCTCGTCGCCGATGTCGCGCAAGATGATGTCGGTTCGGGCGTTCACGAAGAACCGCACGCCTAGTGTCGCCGCCCGGGCACGAATTGCGGCGATGCACGCTTGCTGTGCGTCGATCGAGCGCAGGCTGCACGTCTGGGCATCGAGGTCTTCCAAGTTCATGCCGACGACGCCGAGCGACATCGCGCGCTCCGCGACGTTGGCGATCTCCTCGGGCGTGTGGCCGAACCCCGCTTCGAGGTCGGCGCTGAGCGGGATCTCGACGACGCGCGCGATCCGTTCGAGCGCGGCAAACAGTTGCTCGACATCGACGCGTTCGCCGTCGGCATATCCCAGCGAATTCGCCAGCGCACTACTCGAGGTCGCGATGGCTGGAAAGCCCTCGACTTCAAAGAGGCGCGCGCTCGCCGCGTCCCAGACGTTCGGAAGTGCGAAGGCCGCGCCGCGAATGTGAAGGGCGAAAAAGCGGTCGGCGCGCGCGGAGTCGTGCATGTCGCTGGGCTACGCGACCCTTCGCGGGTTCCCTCGTCCGTTAGTGTGCGAAAGGCCTCGCTTACCGAGCGTTAGAGAAAGCGGCCGCCGTTGCCGTTCGAAAAGGGCCAGTCGTGACCGAGCGCGCCGATGCTCAAAGCTTCAGATCGAAGGAGGCGGCGCAGCGCAAACCGTTGCATTCGGCCGGGATGTAGCGCAGCGTCCGCAAGCGCGCGGCCAAGTCGGCTCGGCCCTCGGGGTCGAGGCTTCCGCCCTCGACCGTGACGTTCGTGGCGCGGCCGTTCTCGTCGACCGCGACGTGCGCGAGCGCGGCCGTGTGGAAACGGGCGCGCAGCGCGCTCAGAGCATCGTCGTCGAAAACGGTCGGGTCGCGAAAGTTCTGACCCCAACCGCCCGGCGGCGGATCGACGAACCGTGCCACGGCGGCCGCCGTGGCGGCGGGCGAGGGTGAAGGCGATGGCGACGCGGCCGCTGTGGCGGCTCCCGAAGTGGCGGGTGCGGTGGCCACCGCCGCGCGCGTCGCGCTGGGATGCTGCGTCGCTTCGGGTTCCGCCGTCGCCGACGCGTGAAGCAGGGCGGCGAGCCGCGTCGGCCTGTTGGCTCGTCCGACGGTCGGGGCCGGCGAGTGCTGCGAGGCCACCGCCGGGCGCGGCGCTGCCGGTTTGCGGGTGACGGTTCGAACGACGGCGGTGGACCGTTGCGACTTCGATGGAGCGCGGCGCGCCGCAGAAGCGTGCGAAACTCGATGCTCGATCGTCAAAATTGCGACCGAGCCCTCGCTCGTTTGGTCCAGCTGAAAGGCCGGCTCCACATACGGTCCGCCCATCAGGATTGCGATCGCGAGCGGCAAGACGCAGAGATGCAGCAAGGTCGAGAGACCTAGCGCGCGCTTAAAGGAAAAATCGCGTTCTTCGCCAGCTCGCATCGAACACTCCGCGCTCGGGCTTCCAGCCTACGCCGTCCAAGACCATTCGCCCTTCGCGCAACCTTCGGCGCCGTGCTGCGGTGATGGAATCCGAACTGACTTCGGATCCATGAAAGGAAGCCCGTGGGTCGACCCAGCGAGATCGTCCTCTACCAGGCGGAGTGGTGTCCCTATTGCGCGCGCGTCCGGACGAAATTGACCGAGTTACTAATCGACTATCGCACGGTCAACGTCCCACGTCCGCACGCCGAGCGTCAAGAGGTGATCGCGGCTTCCAATCAGACCAGCATTCCGGTGCTCGTGGACGGCGCGACGGTGCTGTGCGACGACGACGACATCGTCCCGTATCTCGAGGACAAATTCGCGACGCTCAAGGTGTAAGCGCGAGCGCGACGATCGCGCCGGTCGCCGTTGCGATAAAGTTGACGCCGTCGTTCCCGAACCACGAAAGTCCACGCACCGTCTGCGTGTTCGCGCCGCACGCATGGGGTTCGGTCTCGCAATAGCGCCGGCACTGGGGACACCAGCGCAGCGCTTGCAGCGTCGCCCCGAGCAGCGAATCCACGAGCGCCCCGGCGATTCCGGCGAACGCAATCGGCCAGACGGTGCGCGAGCCGGCGGCCGCGGCCGCCCCCGCGATGACGAGTGCGCCGGCAAACTCGGCGAGCGTTCCCGCGAGCGTCACGCCACCGGAAAGCCCGGGTGAAACCGGCCGCAGCGTCAGAATGGAACGCGGCCGGCGGCCGAGCAACACGCCGATTTCCGTTCCCCACGTGTCGGCATTCGCCGCTGCAATTGCGCCGGCAAACCCGAGCGCGTAGTGCGGTTCCCAGAATGCCGCCAAGAGCGCGCAGGCCGCAGCGATTCCGCCGTTCGCCAGCACCTGCATTCCGTCGCGCGGGCCACTCTTGCCGATGTCGACGAGCGCGCGCTTCCGCCTCCGCCCGTAGCGCGAGAGCGCGACCGACGTGATGAAGAACGTCAGCAGAATGGTCGCGCCCCATCCGCCGAGCGCGCCGAACGTCGCGGTGCCGACGCAGAAGGCCGCCAGCGCCCCGGCTGCCGTGAGCGCACGAAAACGAAGCGCGAGGTACGCCGCCAAGATCGAGGCTAGGGCGCCGACATCGAAGTTCGTGAGCGGTGCGAGCGTGAGACGGACCTCGCCGAGCATTGCGAGACTCTTCGCGCGCATCCTCGCAAATCCGCCGCTTCCTGAGCCGGAAAGCATTAGCCGCGCCGACGGCGTATTAGGGGTCCCTCGTGTTGAATCGCCGCAACGCCGCCATGGCGTTCGTTTTCGTTACGGTCGCGCTCGACATGCTCGCGCTGGGCGTCATTATCCCCGTGTGGCCGACGCTCGTGAAATCGTTCACGGGTCAAAACGATGCTTCGGCTGCGCTCGCAATCGGCGCCATGTCGGTCGTTTGGGCCATCGCGCAGTTCTTCGCGGCGCCGGTCTTGGGCGTGCTCTCCGATCGCTTCGGGCGCCGGCCCGTCATCTTGGGCTCGAACCTCGGGACCGCGCTCGACTACGTCATCATGGCGCTCGCTCCGGCGCTGGCGTGGCTGTACATCGGACGCGCGCTCTCGGGCGTGATGGCGGCCAGCGTTCCGACTGCGAGTGCGTACATCGCGGATGTAACGCCGCCCGAGAAGCGCGCGGGCGCCTACGGGATGATCGGTGCGGCGTTCGGCGTGGGATTCGTCGTTGGCCCGGCGCTCGGTGGTTGGCTGGGAGGCTTCGATCCTCGCTTGCCGTTCTGGGTCGCCGCCGGCCTCGGCTTCGCGAACTTTCTCTACGGCCTGCTGGTGTTGCCCGAGTCGCTCGCACCCGCGAAACGGCGCGCGCGCTTCGAGTGGCGGCGGGCCAACCCGCTCGGGTCGCTTCGGCTGCTGCGCTCGCATCGAGAGCTGTTCGGCATTGCCGGCGTGGCGTTCATCGGTTACGTCGCGCACGAGGTCTATCCAACCGTCTACGTGCTCTACGGACAGCACCGCTACGGTTGGAATACGGCGACGCTCGGAATCGGCTTGGCTATCGTCGGCATCTCGTCGGCAGTCGTTACCGCGCTACTCTCGCAGAAGGCCGTCGACGCATTCGGAACGCGAAACGCGCTACTGGGCGGGATATTCTTCGGCGCCGTCGGATTCTGGCTATTCGGCTCCGCCAGCACGCTGATGTTTTGGATTGCGATCCCGATCAACGCATTGTGGGGAATCGCCGGTGCGGCCGAACAGGTTTACATGACCAAGCGCGTTGGTCCCGACGAGCAGGGCGAATTGCAAGGCGCGCTCGGCGCGCTCCGCAGCATCGCGATGATCGGCGCGCCGATGATCTTCGCCGGGCTGTTCGGTTACTTCATCCGCGGCGGCGGGGCACCCGAATTTCCGGCTGCACCTTGGTATCTGGCCGCGCTGCTGCTGCTTGTCTCGATGTTTGTCGGCTGGCGTGTGACCGCGAAAGCGCGCGACGTTCCCGGGGTCGGCGAAATTGCAACGACCTTTGAGGAATCGCTACCGAGCGAGGTTCCCCTGGCGTAGCTGCGAGGGCGCTTGCCGCAGTTCGCCGTCGAGCATCACCGGCCTCGACTGTCGACGCGCGCGCACACCCAGTTTGCAGTCCGACCGGCCGCGCGTCAGCAGCCGCGCCACCCGGAGTTCGCGCGGCATAAGACGCTCCGAGGGAGGCGCGCCTCAGTTTGCCGGCGCCCTCCACGTTTTGCGCCGCGGTCGCTACGGTTTCGCGGGAACCGGCGGGGGCGCGGGAGCGGCGTGGCCGAGGCCGGCCGCTAGACGCGCGCCGAGGTCGCCGTCGGCCTTGGCGAAGTGGCCGATCTGGCGCGTCTGAGTTTCCTTCGGAATGT
>JBDTCF010000135.1:0-3641 GCA_039923715.1 Vulcanimicrobiaceae bacterium | reverse complement strand
AACTCGCAGAGGTCCGGCCTTAGGCCAGCACGGCGCGCTAACGAGGGCGCGCCGCATCGGACAGCGTCAAAACGAGCGCGACGAGCGAGGCCATCGATCACGCGCGAACTCACCCGCGACGCGCCGGTTTAAGCTCGGTCGGATCGTCCGTCGGCGAGGCGCTCACGGGAAAAAAGCGTTCGGCATGGGGGTTCGAGGTTCCATCCCGTTCGCCGGGAAGAACGTCGTATGCCCCTAGCGATGCGCCCGTTAGACAGCGGGAGCTTGGAGAAGCTGGGTTAAGGACTGGGAGGGTTAAATACCGAGAGATCATCAAGTTGGTCGAAGACGACGGTTGGAGGTCCGTGCGTCAGGGTGGTTCACATCGGCATTACGCGCATCCCACGAAACCGGGCATTGTCACAATCGCGATGCACGGAATGAACGCCGACGTTCCGCCCGGGACGTTGAACTCGATTTTGAAGCAGGCAGGTCTGAAAAGGTGAAAGATTACCTCGCAATTCTCGAACGCGCGAGCGATGGAACGTGGAGCGCATACGTTCCCGACCTTCCGGGTTGCACCACCTTTGGGTACACGCGCGAAGAAGCTGCGGCCAACGTGCGCGAGGCGATCGACGGCCACATTCGCGCATTGCGTGGGAAGGGGCAACCGATTCCAGAACCCACTTCACTGCCAGAAGTCGTTCATGTCGCGTAATCGTTTGCCTCCGCTTCGTCGCCGGCGGGTCACGTTAGCGCACCCAACGAGAAGTTCACGCTGTCGCAGTTCTTCGGCGGGATCGAGACCATGGCGCACCTCTACGACGAACTCGCAGAGGTGCGGCTTTAGGCCGGAAGGCGAGACTCGACCGAGGACCGCTATTCGACGATCTCGCCCGGCGCGGTCGACCACGCGTTAGGCTTGAGCGTGTAACCGTCCTCGCCAAGACCGACCCTCGATCGACACGAGGCACAAAAGGTCGGATAACCAACGAGAGCACAGGTTGCTAGAAAACCGAGAATTGTCACCGATCTCAGGAGCGACTCGTTGCCTCGACCGTAGATTGGACGGGGCAACTGGGATTCGCGTCTCGGTCCGCGCCCACCCCCGCGGCGCTGCTCGGTCCGCGCCCACCCCCGCGGCGCTGCTCGGTTTACTATCGCGCGTCGGCTTCATCGGTTCGGCGCTCGAGGAGCACCTGGACTTCAGCGTCGTTGGTCTGTGCGAAATCGGCGTACCAGTGTCCTACACCGACGAACGGCTCCGGCCTCGCCGCGCAGACGACCGCGTCGGCTTCGGATTCCAGTTCGCGACACGTGTCGGGCGCCCCAACCGGGACGGCCACGACGATTCGCGCCGGTTGATGCCCGCGTAACGCGGCAACCGCAACGCGCATCGTCGCCCCGGTCGCAAGTCCGTCGTCGACGACGAGCGCGACCGCGTTGTGTAGGTTCGGCAAAGGCCGGCCACCGTAATAGAGCTGAGCGCGTCGTTCCACCTCGCTTTTCGCGCGCCGGACGATTCCGGCCACAGCGTCCTCGGAGAGCCCGAGCATTCTGACAAGCGATGCGTTCACAACGCACAAGCCGCCGGCCGCAATCGCCCCCAGCGCGAGTTCTTCGCGACCGGGGACGCCGAGCTTTCGCACTACAAATGGGTGAAGGGGCGCGCGCAGCGCGTGCGCGACCTCGAAGGCGACCGGGACGCCGCCGCGCGGCAGTCCGAGAACGACGACGTCAGGGCGATTCGCATACTGCATGAGATCGGTTCCCAACACGCGGCCGGCTTCGGCGCGATCGGCGAAGGGTAGCGGCGTCTTCCGGTTCGCGCGCAGCGGCATCGAGCCGTTTATACCCAGCGGAGCGTGGGCGGCTAGGCGAGCGGAGCAACGCGGCGCCGCGTGGTAGTTCCGTGAAGGTGAACGAGCGAGAATACGACGTGCTCGTCGTCGGGGGCGGGAACGCGGGCTGTGCGGCGGCATTGGCCGCAGCGCGTTGTGGCGCGCGCACGTGCTCGTCGAGCGTTACGGTTTTTTGGGCGGGACGGCGACGGCGGCGATGGTCGGCCCGTGGATGACCTATCACTCGGGTGAAACGCGCATCGTCGGCGGGATCGCGCAAGAGATCGTCGAGCGCCTGGTCGCGCGCGGCGGGTCGCCGGGGCACGTCCGCGACGCCTCGGATTACGTGCCGACGATCACGCCGTTCGATCCTGAGATGCACAAGGCGCTGCTGTTCGAGATGATGCGCGAGAGCGGCGTCGCACTGCTGCTGCACGCCTACGTGCTCGACGCGTTGCTCGACGAACGTGGCGCCGTCAGTGGGGCACGATTCGCGACCGTCGCGGGCCGGCGCGAGTACCGCGCGCGGGTGACGATCGACGCGACCGCCGATGCGTACGTCGCGGCTTCGGCCGGCGTCGAGACGCAACAGGGCGACGAACGCGGACGCGTGCAGCCGGCTACCCTGATGTTCCGCCTCAGCCACGTCGACCTCGAGGCGACCGCCGCCTACGCGCGTGAGCGCCCCGAGCAAGTGCGCAGTTCGCTCGCGCCCGAAGACCGCAACGCGGGTGCGCTCACCGCCGTCGCAGGGCTCTACGAACTCTGGAACGCCGCGCGGGAACGCGGCGAGGTGCACGTGCCGCGCGAACTCGTCTCGTTCTTCGCAACACCCTACGCCGACGAAGTAACCGTGAACATGACCCGGGTCGTCGACGTCGATCCCCTCGATCCCGACGACCTCACGCGCGCCGAAGTCGAGGCGCGCGGACAAGTCACCGAGTTGCTCGCGTTCTTTCGCGCGAACGTACCGGGTTTCGCGAACGCGCGGATCGCGGCGACCGCGACCCAGATCGGGATTCGCGAGTCGCGTCGCATCGTCGGCGCGTATACCCTCACGCGCGACGACGTGCTCGAGGGCCGCACGTTTCCCGACGCGATCGCGCGCAGCGCCTACCCGATCGACCTGCACAATCCGAGCGGAAGCGGGACAACCACGCACCGGCTCGCGCCAGGCTCCGCCTACGAGATCCCGTATCGCTGCCTCGTGCCGCGCATCGTCGAGGGTCTGCTAGTCGCAGGGCGCTGTATCTCGACCACCCACGAAGCGCTTGCCTCGACGCGCCTCACGCCGACGGTGATGACGCTCGGACAAGCCGCCGGGACCGCCGCCGCGCTGGCTGTGGCGGAGCATGTCCCGGTGCGGAGCGTCGACCTCGACGCGCTGCACGCGCGGCTCGTGCGCGACGGCGTTCCACTCGCCGAACGCGGGGTTGCGTCAACGTGATCCGTTCGCCGGACGAGGCCCTCGCGTACGCTTCGCAGGCGGGTCTACGCGTCACGTTTCGTCGGTTGGGCGACTGGGGTAACGCGCGCCTGCTTGCGGAGTACGAGCCGCGCGCGCGGACGATCGCGATCGACACGACGACGTGCGCGCGTCTGCGCGACCGCCACGGCCCAGACTTCGTCGCGCGCTTCATAACCTGTGCGATCGTGCACGAGACGTTTCATCACCGTTTTCCCCGCGCCGGCGAGGCGGCCGCGCACGCCTTCGTACAAACGAGTACCGGCGAGGATCCGCGCGCCTTCGAAGCGGCGCTACGGGGATGAACGTTTGCGTCGGCGTCGATGCCGGCCAGTCGTCGGTCGACCTGACCGTCG
>JBDTCF010000134.1:0-5582 GCA_039923715.1 Vulcanimicrobiaceae bacterium | reverse complement strand
CATGACGCCGCTCTTGCTGCAGGATCTCTTGGTGCGGGGCCGTTTCGTTTACCAGGCGCGCTACTTCACCCCTCTGTTGTTGGGCTCCGAACTTGCGATCGCCGCGCTTTTCGGCGCGGCCATCTTTGGCGCCACGACGAAGCCCAATGCCCGCCACGCTTGGCTCGGCGCATTCGCACTCGTCTTGATCGGCGAAGCCCTGTCTTGCGTCGCGAGCGCTCGCGCAACCACGTGGTGGAACAAGGACTACGAGCGGAGCGCGTCCGTTGCGGCGCTCGTCAACCGGAGCGTGCGTCCGCTCGTCATCGCGAACTATGATGCTCCGCGCGTCCTAGCCCTCAGTTTCTATCTTGATCGGCGTCTCCCGCTGCGGCTGAACATGACCTGCACGCAGTGCACGACACCGCCCGTACAGCTGAACCTTGCGGACGACGCAAAGAGCTTTCGGACGGTCTTCTCGTTGCAAGCGGCCGGCGCCACCACGGAGCGGTCGTACTTACGAATCAACCCGGCAACATTTCCGAATCGGGCTAGCCCTTTGAATATGTTCCTCTCGATTTGAAAGGACGCACGGCGGCGCCGAGCGCCTTGCGCATCGGAATTGCGATCTGCATGACCCCGGCTTTCGTGCTATCGAGCGTCGGTCGGGCTCCGGGTAACGCCGGTACGAAACCGGCTTTGCGCAAGTAGTAGTTGAACGCGCGCGTCCGTCCGAGCGCCCGCGAGCGCTCCGTCTCGAACGAGAACACGTACGAGATCGAGCGAGAGGAACCCGTTTCGACCCAGTGCGGCGAGTTCTGCGGCTGGTGCATTCCTTTGCCTGCGCTCAAGCGAAAAGTGTACCCCTGGGCGTGGTCACGGCCTTGGAAATCGACCTGACCGATGTTGACGATGCCCATCCGGTAGAAGCCTTCAAGTTCGGGTTCGGATAGGGCTGTGGGTGAGTACGGATGGTACCTTTTCTCGCCTTCGATTTGAAAGAAAAACGACACTTCCGGATCGAAATGAAAGGGCGTGATGGTTGCGGCGGAGCTGATAAGGATCGAAGAATCGAGGCGCACGACGCGCTCGTTTCCGCGGCTCGGCTCCATTAAGGCACGTACTTGAGCAAACAGCGCCTGCATTAGGTCCCGGTAGCGTGGGTCGACGTTCTCCGGCCGCTTAAGAAGGACGCGGTTCTTTCCCGATTCGAGCCGCATCAGAGCCGTGTGGGGCGCGTCCGTGCGCTGGTCGACTGCATAAAATTTTGTCGCGGGCGACGGCGCTCCGACCGTCACGAAGTAATCGCGATCGTACTTTTCCGCCAGCGCGCACAGCGCATCGAACCCAAACAGATCCATTCCGCTGAGACTGTGCTCGTAAGCGAACGGCACGCGGTCGATTGAGGTGCGACACCCTTCGTTTATCCCGATCAAGCGGGCATCGTTAAAGTGCCGCGCGGCGATCGGGGGCGTCACCTCTCGCGCTTTTCAAAGTAAAATCCGGAATATGCGCCGATCGAATACTCCGCGAAGAACGGGACCTCACAAGACACGTCGGGCGACTTCCACTCATCGACTAAGCGGTAGTCGAGGGCATCGAGGGCACTTACAAGTTCCCGTCGATTGAAGAGGTGGTAGGGGCAGAAGGCCGTACCCATATTGTGGAGCGTAACGGCCTTGGGCATGTCGCCTACGGGTACTTTGTTGAAGAGAATGTGACGCGGTATGCGTGAGGCCGCTCGTAGGGTGGCAAACGGGTCCTCGATGAACTGCAACACGCCGGCCGCGATCAGAACGTCGGCGCGCACCAAGTCCTCTAACCCCGTCGTGAAACGGATCGCATCGGCTCCTTCGCGCAACGCGGTCTTCTTGCCAAGCTCGACGACGGCAGGCACGTCGGCGACTACCCAGTGGTGACCCGGCGGGTAGTCGATGTAGCGACGATAGGCAAAGTACTTCAGGCCGACGTTCCCGCCCCAGTCGAAGACGAAACGGTGGTCGCGCAGCAGTTTGGCGAGCCAGAACATGACGGGGTAGTCGCTGGGGTAAACCGCGAGCCACTCCGCCAACACGCGCTCCGCCGACGGGGCGTTGTCGAAGCTCGTAAGCTGCCCCGGCGGAATGGCGGCGAGCGCGGCCGCGAAGTTGGCATAGACTCCCCGGAACAGGCGTACGTGTCCCCTCGCGCGGTTGAAGTACCAGTTATATGCGTGCTCGACGGCGCTGCCGAGCATCGGAACGTTCCGGGCATCGTACGCAAACCGACGTAGACGCCGGCCTGGGACCGCCACTAGTTCTTTATCCTCAGGACCCGGCCGGTGTGCCGCAGCGCGCGGACGGAGCGGTATAGCGTGCTTTTTACGCCGTCTCGCAACGCCGAACTTCGCGGCGACGCCGGTCGAAGCCCGAGCCGTCGCAACCAGTAGTTGGCGCGGTATACGTCGGCCAACAGCGCGTCGTGGTAGTGGAAGTTGATGCTCAGCGAGACGGCGACTTCGGGTCCATTTTGCACCCAATGCGGCGCGTTAACCGGAATGTGTACGCCGAACCCCGGTGCGAGCTCGAAGACGTGTGCCCGGTCCTGCAGCTGCGGTTTGTAGACCGCCGAATTGTTGTCGACGGTCCAAAATCGCTCGACCTCCGCTTCGGGCAAGACGTCGCGGTCGTCGCGATCGAAAACGCTGATCGTCTTGGCCCCGCGGATCTGCAGCAGAAAATTGCACTCGCGGTCGATGTGATACGTGCTGATGCGGTGCGGAGAATTGATGAAGACGATTGCGTTGCTCACCTTCGTAACAGCGCGCAGGTCGCGCCCGGATAGGGCTTCGATCCGGGCCATGCAGGCGTCGAGGAGTTCTGCGAATATCGGCAACTTCTCGGCTCGGCGCAAGACCACCCATGCGCCGGCCGTCTCGATGCGGCCGAGTAACTCGGCCACCGGTAGATCGCAGAAGGGCGTTTGATCCCGGCGCTGGTCGACGCGTACCTCGCCGGCATCGTAGTAGATGTCGCGCGAGTCCGCCGACATCTCTTTGGCGAGCCCCAAGAGATGCTCCGCAGACAGGAGGGGATGGTTCGCCAAAGCGTGCTCGAAACCGAATGGCGCGAGATCGAAGTCCCTGCGGAAATGGGCGTTGTCGGCAATGAGCCCGCGCGTCATCGGCTGCTCCCAAATGGCCAACTCGCCAAGGTCATCAGGTTGTGCTTTTTCTCGCCGGGCACGAGGAGCGCCGAGGGAGTCCCGGTCAAAACGCGCTCGAAAAAGGCGACCGCGTACGCGCGAATCGTCCGTGAAAGGCGTTCCGGATCGACCCGATGCTTGCCGAAGTGGTACAACGGGGCGTAGAGCGGGACGTCGGTGAAACCGTAGTGATCGGCGCCGACGATGCGCAAATAGTACCCCCCGTGGCGTAGTACGGCGTGCTGCTGGACGTCGTCGGAGCGCGTGAACTGCGCCGCATAACGACGGGCGGGATCCGCCGCGGTAAGGCTGGGGCCTTCAGGCCCCGCCGCATCGTCGGTGACGAGGAAGTACGGCACGCCACCGCGATATCCCGACCCGGCGTCGAAGAGCCAGCCGTCCAGATTCATCGCCGCCTTGAAGCGAGGATCGCGGCGGCAGGTTTTCAACGCCACGGCGCCTCCAAACGAGAAACCGAGAATGCCGACGCGCCCCAAGTCCAGGCGATGCGTGAAACGACCGGCGGGATCTCCGCGGTCCAGTGCCGTGAGGTGATCCAGGACCGCGGACGCGCGCGCGGCCACGTAGCGGAGCTTCGCGTTTCCAAGAAGGAGCGTTGCCCGATAGGCGCGTTCCGACCCGAGGTCTGGTGGTCCCGCCAAGCGCTTAAGCGGCGGCCGGTCGAACTGCAGATCGCCGAGCGCGGCGACGACGAACCCGTGGCTAGCGAGGTCTTCGGCAAGGACCGTGTTGTCCGTGCGCTCGCCGCCCCAGCTCGCGACATAGAGCAGAACCGGCCAACGCGCTCGGGCCTGTGCCGCGGCGACGTTACGCGCCGCGTGCGTTCGAACGAGACAACGATAGACCCAGGCGCGCAAGCCCGGCGAACCACTGCCGTAGGGGGCGCGGTCGGTCGACGGGCCGCCGGGATACCACACCTGCACGTCAAAGCGACCCGGCGTGCCGTCGCCCGGCTCGCTCGCCCGGCCCAGCGTCAGCGTGGTGACCCCGACCGGCAACGGTCCCGTCGGCGACGGCAGCAAGAAGGCGGCACGGACCGCCAGCGCCCCCAGCGTTAGAGCAAAGGCAAGCGCGGCCGTCGCCACGGCCCGCGCGCCCCCTGCCTTCAGGTGAACGCCTTCGCGAACGGACGGCGGAGCAGCGGGCGGGCGCACGATACGCCGGCAATGGCCGCGAGCTTCAGCTGGTCCTGCCAGGACGACGCGCCGGGCGCCGAGGGCGATATCCCAACCCGCCGAAGCCGGGCGTTCGCTTCGTACAACTTCGCTAAGCGGACCCCCGAGCGCAACGTGAAGTTGAGGCTCACGCCGACGGATATCCCGTCGAGATTCTGCGTCCAATGCGGTGCATGCAGCGGTAAATGAACGCCCTTTCCGGGTTCGAGCGGGAAGACGCGAGCCTCGTTCTGTCGTTCTACCTTATAGCGGGCGGCGTCGCAGTCGCCGCCGTAAAAGCCCTCGAGTTCGGTTTCGCTCAAAAGCGTGCGATCGTTCGGGTCGAACGCGTGCAACAGCTTGCGGCCGCGGACCTGAAAGAGGAAGTTTACCTCGGCATCGATGTGATACGAGGTCACGCGGCCGGGAGAACTGATCACGAGGGTCGCACGGCCGACGTCGAGATCGTCCCGCAGCGCCCCTCCGCAGCGTTCTACGACCTCCGCCATCAGCTCTCGGAAGAGCGCGCCATAGCGGGGGTCCCGCTCGCACCGTTTGAGGAGCACGAGCGAGTTGGTCTCGTCGAGTCGCTCCAGCGTCTCGGCCAGCGAGGCGCGGCCATCGCCAAGACGCTTCCAACCATCGCCGACCGACGAGTCGGCGGTCGAGTAGTACGCCGCGTCCGGTAGGCGCGCCGACATCGCGATCAGTTGGCCGCTCTCAAAGATGTCGGACTGATGCAAAGAGTGCTCGAATGCGAAACTCGAGCGATTGTAATCCGCAAAAAGTGCCGTCTGCCGATCCGCCTGGAGCACGCTTGACATCGCGATTTCCTTACGTGTGCGCTGCGAGGCCTGTGCCCCCGAGTGACATCGTCCAACATACTCGGGCCGGCGAGTTCGTCGCAATCCCTCAAAAGTGGGGATTTCTGCCGGAAGATCTCAGAGGGTTTTTTTTGCACCGCAAAGGCCCCACTTTAGGGGATTTGAGGCCGCCTGGTTTGCGGATACAATCGACGGCGAGGAGCAACGTGAACGTTAGGAGGCAACGTCATCGCAACGATCGATACGAGCGAGCGCAGAATCGCGCCGCGGAGCGGTGACTCGGACGTTCAGACCATCGTTTTCGGTACCGGCGAGCGAACGCGATACGAGCGCGACGCAACCGTCGACGAACTGTTCGCCCGAGCGGCGCTGGAGCATCCCAATGCGCTCGCGATCGTCGCCGACGGGCGATCCCTCACCT
>JBDTCF010000133.1:0-9285 GCA_039923715.1 Vulcanimicrobiaceae bacterium | reverse complement strand
TGACCCCGCGCGGCCTCGAAGCTCCCTTCGACATCGATCATGGGTTCACCGGGGCGCTGCAAGCCATCGACTACGCGAAGAACGAGGCCATGGATGGTTTCGATCTAGAAAAGTGCATCGGCCAATCCTGTCCAGCGTATCTGCAGTACACCTACGTGCCACGTCGAGAGATTCGCCCGTACTGGAACATGGCCAAGCAGTACGTGCTGGCCGATGACTTCTTCGCCTCGGACCTCGACGCGAGTTTCGAAGGGCACCAGTATCTGATCGCCGGACAATCGGACGCGACGTTTGACATACCAATCGGTGGTACCGGCAGTTGGGGCTGCGACGCGGGACCCAACGCCCGGATCCCACTCTTGGATACTTCGACGAAGCCCGGACAGCCAGCCCACGTCGCCATTCAGCCCTGCTTCGATCCGCCTAACTCGCCGCAATATCTCACTCTGGGCGACGAGCTCGATGCCGCCGGCGGGCTGACGTGGCGGTACTATGCACCGGGCGTCGGGATGGCCGGATACATCTGGTCGGCGTACGACGCCGTCAATCACATTCGTAACGGACCCGATTGGAACGCCGACGTCAAATCTCCCGAGACGACAATCTTAAGCGATATCTCGTCGGGTTTTCTGCCGAACGTCGCCTGGGTCACCCCCGACTACAACAACTCGGATCATCCCGGGATAGGATCGAAGTCCGGCCCCGACTGGGTCGCAACCGTCGTCAACGCCGTCGGTACTTCCAAGTTCTGGAATTCGACGGCGGTATTTGTCCTGTGGGATGACTGGGGTGGCCTCTACGATCACGTGGCGCCCCCGCTGCTCGATTTCGACGGCCTGGGGATTCGCGTTCCCTTGATTGCGATTTCGCCATACGCCCTAGGACCGAGCGGTTCGCACTTCGCCGTTGCTCACACGCAGTACGAGTTCGGCAGCGTCCTCAAATTTATCGAACAGAACTTTGGCCTGCCACCCATGACACAGGCTTACAACGGGAGCGACTATCGCTCCAATTCGTTCGGCTCGGACGTGTTTAATTTCACCCAGGCGCCGCGACCGTTCGTTCCCATCAAGGTGAACCTGTCGCCCTACCACTTTTTACGCGAGCGCCCGTCGCTGCGCGCACCCGACGACGAGTAGTTTCACCACGCACTGCCGTCTCGCACGTCGCGCAGTTCGATCGCCCAGACGTTCGCGACGGTACCCGTTGTAATAGCCTGCGCGTAGAACCGAGGGTGCGTAGGAGCGCGGCCTACGCTTCAAAAGTTCCAGTATGCGCTACCATCGCAGCTCGGAATGCCAAGCCTTTGTTTGGGGTGACTGACGGGACTCGAACCCGCGGCCTCCGGAGTCACAGTCCAGCGCTCTAACCAACTGAGCTACAATCACCGCGCGGCGAACAACATAGGCCGTTCGCGCCGAAATCCCCTCCCAGCGGCGGCGACCGGAGAGTCCCGCGACGGGAGGTCGCGATTCAGGTCCGCGCGCCCGGCAGGAATCGAACCTGCATCTTCGAGTTTAGAAGACTCGTGCCTTATCCATTAGACCACGGGCGCCCGCGCTCGACACGTCGGGACGACAGGATTTGAACCTGCGACTTCTTGCTCCCAAAGCAAGCGCTCTACCAAGCTGAGCTACGTCCCGGACGGCTCCTCATTCCCGTTTTGTGGCCTCTGAGCCTAGTGCGGCCCGTGGGTCGGCGTAGCCGGCTACCAATGCTTCCGCGGCGCGGGCGCGGTGGCTAATCGCGTTCTTCTCGCCCTCGGACACCTCGGCGAACGTTTGGTGACCCGCGGGTAGCTCGAAAATCGCGTCGTACGAAAAGCCGCCTTCACCGCGCTCGGCCGAGGCCAGACGCCCCTCGATCGTGCCGATCGCCGCCTGCTCGGTACCGTCCGCTTCCACGAGGTGCAACGCGCAGACGAATCGCGCCCGCCGGTCGGCCGATCCGGTACGCGCGAACTCCGTTAGGAGGGCCGTGCGCCGCTGCGCCCAGGTCGCGCCCGGTGTCCCGTAGCGCGCGGAACGAATGCCGGGACGATCCTGGAGCGCGGAGACTTCGAACCCCGAATCGTCACCGATGGCGGCGGCGTCCAGGCCGGCGGCGCGCAGTTGCGCGCTCAACGCCCGCGCCTTCAGGGCCGCGTTGCCGGCGTACGAGTCTTCGACCTCCTCCGGGTCGCGGTACCCCTCGAACGCGTCCAGCGTCCACCCGTAGCGTCGAAATATCACTCGGAGCTCGCGCAGTTTGCCTGCGTTCTTCGTAGCTGCGAAGACTTGCACGCGCCCTACGCCCCGAGAACGGTTCCGCGCAGGCGGTACGCCACGCCGCGAAAGAGGGCGACCGTCTTCCCTTCTCTCGTGATGAGCACATCGTAGGTCGACGTGCGCGATGCAGACGTCCGCTCTTCTGCGGTCGCGACCAAAACGTCGCCCTCGCGGCTCGCCGTCGTAAACGAAACCGAGCACTGTAGCGCGACAGTCCGTTCGTTACGCGAATTGCACGCGTAGGCGAAGGCCGTGTCCGCCAGCGCAAACACGAAGCCCCCGTGAGCGATGCCGTGCCCGTTGAGCATTCGCTCGTCGACGAGCATCGATAGCCGCGCGAAGCCAACGCGTGCTTCGTGGAGGACGACGCCGAGCGTCTGCGCCCCGCGATCGCGCTGGAACATGTGCTCGGCGACGCGGCGCGCCAGCGCATCCGGATCGGCGGTCTCGTTCACTCCGCAGCCGGCACCCGCGACTGCACGATCCGAAAGCGACCCGCAACAAACTGCGCGTCGGTCAGCGCAGCGTTTCCGGCCGGATTCGCGCCGCTGACGTGATAGTCGCTAAAGGCCGCGCTCTGGTTGACGTAAATATTTCCAAAGAGATTTGAGGACAGTGCGACGCCGGCGTCGGCTGCGGCATTTTCTGCGCGCTCGATGACGCTCGCATCGGTCGAATACAGCGCCCCGGTGATGGCTCCGCGCTCCTTCGCCAGTCGCATCGCTTCGGCGATACCGGCGTCGGTGCTCTCGGTCGGTATAAGGAACGCGATCGGGCCAAACTGCTCGAGTTCGTGCGGGCCGCCGGCCTTAGGGTCTACGCGCAGGATGAGCGGCGTTCGGATTCGCGCGTTCGGGAAGCGCTCGTCGTGAATGGTTCGCGATCCCAGAACGACCTCGCCAAGCGTCGATGCGCGCTCGAGTCGCGCGAGCGTTTCCTCGCTTGCGATCGCACCCAGCACCTCGACCGCCCGCGCGTCATCGTCGGTCAACGCCACGACGGCGTCGGCGATGGCTCCGGCCACTTCGTCGAACGAGGCGTACCGCTCGCCGACGGGAATGCCCGCTCCCGGAATGAAGATGTTTTGCGGCGTCGTGCACATCTGCCCCGAGTACAGCGAGAGCGAAAAGGCGACGTTGCGCGCCAGGCCTTCGAGATCGCTCGTCGAGTCGACGACGATGGAGTTCACGCCGGCTTTCTCCGTGTAGACCACCGCCTGCGTTGCGTTTTGCTCCAACCAGGTTCCAAACGAGCTGGAACCGGTGTAGTCGATGATGCCGATCTCGGGGCGCAGCGCGAGTTCCTTTGCTAGGGCCGAACCGGGCTCGTCGGCCGCGAGTTGGACGACGTTCGGATCGAAGCCGGACTGGCGCAATATGTCGCGGGCCGCGGCAACCGTGATCGCCAGCGGCAGAATTGCGAGCGGGTGCGGTTTCACGACGACCGCGTTTCCCGTTACGAGGCTCGCGAACAACCCCGGGTATGCGTTCCATGTGGGAAAGGTCGAACATCCGATCACCAGCGCGAGGCCGCGAGGGACGATGCGAAACCGTTTCTCCAACCGAATCGGGGGATTCTTGCCCTGCGGTTTTTCCCACAAGCTGCGTTCCGGAATCGTCGACATCTCCGCATACGCGTAGGCGACGGCCTCCAGCGCGCGATCCTGAGCGTGCGGCCCGCCGGCCTGGAACGCCATCGTGAAGCCTTGGCCGGTCGTGTGCATGACGGCCGAGGCCATTTCGAAGCTCCGCGCGTTAAGCCGGGCGAGAATTTCGAGCGCGACGCCGGCGCGCGTCTGAGGGCTCGCGTCGCGCCACCCGCGCGCGGCGGCCTGCGCTGCTTCTATCGTTCGGCCGACGTCGATCTTCGGATAGCGAACGCCGAGATCGAAGCCGTAAGGCGAGCGCTCGCGGCCGACGGTCTCGCCGCTCGATGGCTCGTCGAGCGCAAACGGCGCGTTCAACTGGGCTTGGAAAGCCGCCGCGCCATCGGCTTTCGCCGTTTCGCCGTAGAACTTCGCGCTCGGGATCTCCTGATACGCGCTCCAATACGTTCGTGCCCGGATCGCTCCCAGCGCGGCATCGAGCGTCGGTCGGTGCTTGTCGAACAGCGCCGGCAGCGAAGCGATGGTCGTCATCTCGGGCGAACTCCTAAAAAACCGGAATGATGTCTTCGGGACCGATGTCGCCGACGTCGACGCCGTCAAGATCGAGTTCGGGAATGGCGGGGAAGGCAATGCCCCACTCCTCGACGATGGCCCGGACGCGCGCCAATGCGGTTCGCCAATTCTCGGCTTGTTCGTCGTAGGTGAGTACGCCCAGCCCGCCGTCGCGCGCGTGTTGAACTAAGACGCGGTGGTTCGGCAAGAAGTAGTCCGGGATCTCCCAGAACTGGTTCGGGGGCTCCCATAAGATCATCGACAGAAACACGAAACCCGCCCGCAACTGCTTGGTGATCAGCGTCTTGTACTCGTCGGTGAGCCCCGGCCAGTCTTTCTCGAGGATCGTCAAGCAGATCGCCAAGTGACGCGCTTCGTCCTGACCGACCTTCTTGAAAATCTCTTTGAACACCGGGTGCGTCGCCTTCTTCGACATTCCGAAGAAGAGCGTCGAGCTTGCGACCTCGCCCATCATGAACGACGTGAATAGCACGCTAAGGGGATACTTGTCGAGCGAGGCCGAGTAGCCCGTCCAGTAGCGGCCGCCGTTGTGGTAAAGCCACTCGATATTATTTTTCGCCGCACGCTCGAGATCGGTCGTCGCGGTGAAATCGAGCGGACCGCCCGGAACCAACTTCTGAATCGCGCGTTGGCAGCACTCTTCGTGATTCATTTCGTCGCGCGTGATCGAGAAAAAACACTTGCGGATCGGATCCTCGGTGTGCTGTTCGAACGCATGAATTGTCGCTTTTGCGAACACCGCCGGGCCGGAGCCGTCGAAGTTCGCGAGGACCGCATACCAATACATGATGCCGATGCGCTGTTCGGGCGTGAAGTCTTCCGCTCGCAGTTCGTCCCACGGAAAATCTGAAGGGTTGTAGATTTGACGCTTGGAGCGCTCGTAGAGATCTGCCAGCTTGGGCGTCTCGACACGCCACTCCATGGGATAGATGTTCGGCTGCGGCACCGGCGGCGCCGCGACGAACCCATCCTGGGGAACGATGAGCCCGGCTGCTGTTGCTGTTGCGGTCGACACGAAGACCTCCCTACCAAATGGTTGGTTCAAGTATACGCCCGGTCGAGCGGCATCGTCAACGCTCTTCGCCGCCGGTGTCTCGCTCGTATGCTAGGCCAAAGAAAGCAAGCGTTCCGATCGCGTCCGCGATCCCTTTGGGTCCGAGCGATCCGTCGGGCCGATACCACTCGACGACCGAATTCGACATCCCGAAGAGCAGGCGCGTCGCCAGTGCCGGATCGACGTCGCCCCGGACATCCCCGTCGGCCTGGGCTTGGCCGATGAGCCCGGCTACGATGCGGTCGAAAGCGCGCCGGCGCTCGATCGCCCGCTCCTCGAGCGCCGAGTTGCCCCGAATCCTAAACAGCACGCTCAATTCGGGCAGCAGTTCGAGCGTCGTCACGGCGACCCTCTGCGCGATGTACCGCACCCGGTCCACCGCCCGGCCTTCGCGCGCGCCGGGCTGGTCGAGGATGGCGAACAGCGCGTCGACGGCGCGGCGCAGCCCGCGCTCCAGCAACGCCTCCTTGCCGGCGACGTGGTAGTAGATGCTGGCCTTGGTAATTCCGGCCGCCTTTGCGACGTCGTCCATCGAGGCGCCGTCGAAGCCCCGCTCCGCAAAGACGCGCAGGGCGACGTCCGTCAACGAATCGATGTCGTACGGCCGACGGGGTTCGGCGTTCGCGGTCGTCATCGTCCGGCGTTCGTTCCCCAGAGCGCCCGCCGAAGACTCCCGGCAGCGAACAGAAAAACCAACGCCGCGCGATTTCGGCACGGCGTTGGACGATCGTTTCGAGCGCGGCAGACCCTCGGATAGCCTCCGAAGTTCGGTGCACGCATTGGCACTCGATTCAGGCCCTAGTGGCGCTCGCGGGCTTCGTGCCCCGGTGGATCTTGCGAGTTCAGTTCGCCCTCCTATTGGGGTCTGGGATTTGTCTCGAGACGCCTCCATTATAAGCGCGCGCGCGGAGGGATGCAAGCGGCGCGCGCCTACTAATACGGGTGATGGTCAAGCTAGCGCAACCCGCGGCGTCACTCGCAGCCGAACGCAAGGTCGAGCTTCTTCGCAACATGCTCCTGCAGCGCGCCGTCGATACGCGCGGCTTTCAGCTCAATCGTCAAGGAAAAATTGCGATCGCGATGGGTTCCGAAGGTCACGAGGCGGTTCAGGCGGGCGCCGGCATGGCGTTCGTCCGCGGTCGAGATCTACTCTTTCCCTACTACCGCAACACGGGGATCGTACTCGCGTGCGGGATGCCGCTCGAGGACATCTTTCGATCGCAGTTTGCCCGCGCCAGCGACCGAACGAAAGGTCGGCAGATTATCAACCACTTCACCGACCGCGCCCGCGGCATCGCCTCGATCAGTTCGATCATCGCGGCGCAAATGACGCACGCGGTCGGAGCGGCCTATGCGTTACGCTATCGTAACGAGAGCGACCGCGCGGTCTTTTGCACGTTCGGCGAAGGGGCGACGAGCGAAGGCGAATGGCACGAAGCGATGAACTTCGCCGGCGTACACCGCGTCCCGGTCGTGTTCGTGTGTGAAAACAACCGCTGGGCGATCTCGACGCATCAATCGAAGCAGATGCGCGTAGCGAACGTCGCCGATAAGGCGAGCGGGTACGGTCTACCCGGCGTCGTCGTCGACGGCTTCGATCCAATCGCGGTTTATACCGCCGTAAAGGAAGCGCGCGACCGCGCCGTGGCCGGCGATGGCGCAACCCTCGTCGAGGCGCAGTGCTATCGTTTCCTCTCGCACACGACCGACGACGACGACCGAACGTATCGCCGCCGCGAAGAAGTCGAGGAGCAACGCGCGCACGACCCCGTACCGACGTTCGAACGGCGCTTGATCGACGAGGGCGTGCTCGATACGGACGCCGCGGCACGGATGCGTACGGAGGTGACCGCCCTGGTCAACGCCACCACCGACCAAGTCGAAGCCGAACCGTTGCCGACGGCGGCCGATCTCTACGGAAACGTCTACGCCGGAGCAGACTCCCCCTGGCTGTAGCCGGCCTCCGCTACGGACCTGGCGGGTGTTGGACGTACCACGCGACGTCTTCGTTTTCGAAGGTCAGCACCCGCGACGGTCCGTTTCTCGTGCGGATGGTGAGCTTCCAGGCACCGCCGCGCTTCGCGTTCTCGAGGATCGCGTTCAACGCGGCGGTATCGATTCCGACCGTCGGGGTTTCGTCGACGGCGAGCACTTCGTCGTCTTCGCGTAAGCCGGCACGCCACGCGGTGCCGACCGGATCGCTGGTGTTGACGAACGTCTTACCACCACGAACTTCGAGCGTCCAGAACGAGTCGGTCTCCGTGTCGCCCATGTAGAACCCGTAACGAACGAAGTTCGACGCGGCGTTTGGCGTGTCGTTCACGATCTGCGTCAGTTGGGCGAGCGCCTGCCCGATCACGTCGTCCATCATCCTGGAAAAGAGCCCCTCCTTGCCGCTCTGCTGAACGCTTTGTCCCGACACTCCGAACCAATCCGTTGCGCTGCAGTTCCGCAGCGTAAGGGTCACGATCGCGACGACGCGCTCGCTGGGGTCGTCCTGCCACGCATCACCGACGGCGAGCGCTCCCACCGCTCCGTGTTCGCGACAGGCTGCCGCGAGCTTCGCCGGGCTCGGATCGCCGAGGTCGACGTTGATGACTTGCGTCCCGAGAATCTTGGCTAGCGCAGGCAGCATGCGGTCGTGGACCTTCGCCCTTGTCGCGACATCGTCGAGTTCGGCGCCCGAGCCGCCTTCAAGTTTGCCGGGGAGTTGATAGAAGAGCACGGGCTGCGGCGCACGCACGACCCCGGGCTGCGCGGCTTGAGGCTGGAGCAACGACATTGCCAGGCTTGCCATCAAAGAGAGTAAACGCATGGCCGCCTCTTGGCCAGCGTCCCCCGAAACCCCGTCCCGATCGCTGCCGCGGATGGCGGCGACCGTGCACTACGGCTGCAAAGAACCGAGCAGTTCGCGCACAACCTGTTCTCGCCAGTCGAAGGCCCGGCCCCAAGCAACGAGCGTCTGCGAACCCGCCGGCGTGCTCGCGAGCACGAACTCAAGGCGCTGATCCTCATCCGGGCCGGCGCAATCTACGCTTTCTATCTCGTAGGTGTGGCGCCGCATGTTCAAGCGGTATTTCCGGCCGTTCGCGTAGACGGTGCACGCGGGCATGTGAAGGGCGTACCACGCGTCACGAAACGAAACGTCCCGCTCTTCGAACGCCGCAATTTCCAAGACGTCCGGGCTTAGACCGTCGACGGAAGCCATGCGGTACGGGCGTCCGGTGATGTCGAGCGAAGTCCCCAAGGGGACGCCCGTCAACACGTATCCGAGCGGCACGCGGAAAGCTCCGACGGGCATCGGAACCAGCGAATGGGGTTGCGTTGCGGCTTCGTACCAGGTGCGAAGTGCATGCGGGAGCGTCAACGATAGAAACAACGCGAGCACCAACACAACGAGCAAGAGACCGCTCAGGATAGCGGCGATCAGCATCCAGCCCTTCGACGAGGCCTCCATCTCCGGTCTGAGTTACAACCCGCTCGTTCGGCGAACCTGGGCGGCGACTCGGCGGCGGGAAGCCCCGTCTTGGCGCGGCTTAAATCGAGCCGTCTTCGAGCGCTTTGAGGCCCTCGGCGAGCGTCGCAAACTTCTTGAAGCGATCGAACGTGCCGGTGAACGTGCCGGTACCCTTGACGAATAGCACGTGGCCCGCGTACGTTTCGTCGATGCGCGTCACGTACCACAGATCGGGCGTGGCTTGTCCGCTCGTTTCGGTCACCGTTCCGGAACTGGCATGCGGTGGGAGCACCTTGGGCGAGTACGTCAGCTTGACGACGCGCGCGCT
>JBDTCF010000132.1:0-8454 GCA_039923715.1 Vulcanimicrobiaceae bacterium | reverse complement strand
AGCGATTGCAACGTACATCCAGGCTTCGTAGAGGAGGATCGGGAGGAGGACGATCGCGGCGATTCGGATGCCGACGACCAGGGTTCGCAGGGGCGAATTCAAACCCCGACGCCGCGTCGTTACGGGTATGGTGGCATGCAGAGCGCGGGCCAAAACGAATTGCCTCCCGGATACTAAGCGTTCGCGGACCGGGCATCGCCCAACGCGCAATCGATACTAGACTTAGCCGTTAGCCTTTACCGTTGGAGCGAAAATCTCCTGGGCTTAGGCTCGACCCTGCAGGACCCGCGCAAAGCCTGCTAGCGTTTGGCGCCGGAACCGATCAGGGTCGCGCAGAGTGCGCGTGCCGCGGCTACGTCGAGCCCGTCGCGTCGCAGAAAAAGTTTGCGCCAATACGCCTTTCCGGCGAGCCGAGCGATCAAATCCGAAGCCTCGCGCGCGTCGACGACCCCGGTACGCGTGCGCACGTAGACCGTCGCTCCAAGCCTGGTCCCGAACGGGAGTCGGTGCAGGGGTTGTTTCTGTTCGTCGGCCCAGACCGCGACGCCATAGCGCGCCACCAGCGCGTCGCGACACGTCCGGTAGGCGGCGAGGTCCGCCTCGGCGTTGAATTCGGCGATGACGGCGTATATACGGTTGCGGTTGCGTAGCGCGCTTGCCGCCTCGCCGGGCGCTTCGCGGAGCGCATCCAGAACGCGAAAATCGTCCCAATCCAAGAAGCTTTGGACGGGATCGAGCGCGCGCGGATCGGGCCAAATCTCGTGGAGCGCCTCGTGAAGCAGCCGCTCGAACGTGCGAGTCGTGTGATGATAGTAGACCGTCGCGAACATCATGTAGCGCGCCAGAACGAACGACTCGAGCGCCACCGTGCCGCGCCCATCGACGCCGAGAACCCGGCGACCATTCGGATCGAGAACGGTCCGCAACGAACCGATCAACTGTTCGGCGTCGTACTGGCCGCTGACGACGCCCGTGAAGTAGGCGTCTCGCAGGAGATAGTCCATCCGGTCGGCGTCGAGGTTGGGGCCGCTAACCAACTCGCGCAAGACCGGGTGTGCGCGTTCGTCGTGCCCCATGACCAGCGCGGTGACGCTTGCAGGCTCGACCTCGAGCCGCTCGAGCGCGTGGCGCATCTCCGGCAACGCCAGGATGTCGTGCGTCCGCCGTTCGTGCGCGATCCCGAGGACGGCTTCGCAAGCATGACTGAACGGTCCGTGACCCACGTCGTGAACGAGCAAGCCGGCCCGCAGTAGGCGGCGCTGGGCCTGGTAGTCCGATTCGCTTGCGAACGCGTCGGCGTCGTGGCGGCGCAGCGACTCGAGCACCCGCTCGCCGACGGCCATGGCGCCGAGCGCGTGGGTGAAGCGCGAGTGCTCCGCGGCCGGAAACGCTAGGTAGGCGAGACCCAGTTGCCGCAGCCGGCGCAGGCGCTGCATCGGGGTGGTATCGAGCAACGCGGCTTCTCCGTCGCTGATCTCGATGAAGCGGTGGACCGGATCGTAAATACGCTTCACTCGAAGCCAGTGCGGAAGGTGCGTGAAGAATCCTCCGCGCCGAAGCGCTTTGTGGGCACCCGCTCGTTCCCACCCGGGAAAGCCCGGTGGGCGGGCACGTGACCGGGCGCGAAGCAACCAGCGTGCGCATCGACGACGGCATCAAGCGCGAGGTACTGGCGCGGACCGATCTTGGCGAGTTTATCGGACAGTACGTTCCGCTGCGTAAGCGCGGAAACGATCTGGTCGGCTTGTGTCCTTTCCACGCCGAGCGGACCCCGTCGTTTCACGTCCACCCCGATCGCGGCTTTTTCAAGTGCTTCGGTTGCGGCGCCTCGGGCGACGCGATCTCATTCGTGCAGCAACACGAAGGTCTTACGTTTCCAGACGCTCTGGGGATGCTTGCCCGGCGCCTGGGGATCGAACTCGAAGCCGAGAATCCGGCCACGACCCGCGCCCGCGGCGAGAAGGAGGCGATCTACGCTGCGAACGCGCTCGCGGCCGCGTACTTCGCGCGCCTGCTGCGAACGTCGACTCAAGGCGAGCGCGCGCGCGCCTATGCTGCGTCACGCGACCTGCGCGAAGAGACGCTCGCGGAGTTCAAGCTCGGCTACGCGCCGGCGGGTTGGGATGGACTCGTCCGCGAGTTGGGGGAGAACGGGGTCGAACTCGAACTCGCCGCGCGCGCCGGTCTCGTGCGCCATGGCGAGCGAGGATACTACGATTTCTACCGCGATCGCCTCATGATTCCGACCCTCGCCACCACCGGCGAGGTCGTGGCGTTCGGCGGTCGCGCGCTCGACGGCTCCGAACCGAAGTATCTCAACACCAGCACGACGCCCGTCTACACCAAGGGACGTGGCTTGTTCGCGCTCGATCGCGCGCGCCGGGCGGCCGCGAAGGTGAAGGCGCTGATCGTCGTCGAGGGATACCTGGATTGCATCGCGCTGCATCAGGCCGGCTTCACGCACGCCGTCGCGGCGCTCGGCACCGCGTTCACCGCGGAGCAGGCGACGCAGCTGCGGAAGTACGTGCCGCACGTCTTCGTGTGCTTCGACGCCGACGCCGCGGGCGACGCGGCCGCGCTCAAATCGATCGAGACGTTACTCGACGCGGGATTCGGCGGGTACGGCATCTCGATCGTCACCCTGCCCGCCGGTGAAGATCCCGATTCGGTGGTTCGCGGCGCCGGCGCACCCGCGTTTCAGAAGCTACTCGACGAAGCCGTCCCCTGGATCCGTTTTCGGCTCGACCGGGATATCGACGGCCTCGGCCTTGAGGGTCTCGGACCCGCCGAAATCGCCCGCCGCGCCGAGGCGCGGGTTCGACTGCTGCCGCGCGAGGAGTGGGACCGCTGGCGTGTCTACGTCGCCGGCCGCTTAGGTCTCGCCATCGACGACTTACGGGTGGCCGCCGCGCGCCTCCCCTACGGGCCGATCTCGCGCGACCTGCCGGCGGGGGCGAACCGCGCCGCGCGCACGGCCCCCGAACCGCCGAGCCTCGAGCGCGACTTGCTCGGGACGCTCCTCGAGGAGCCGGCGCTGATCCGCGAATACGCCGGGAGCATCGGTCCCGAACGGTTCGCGAGCGAAGCGTATCGCGCGCTGTACCTGCGGCTGGTCGAGAGGGCGAGCGAGTTGGAACGGCCATCCGACGTACAAGCCTTGTTTCGTGACGAGCCTGCAGCGATTGCGACCGCACTCGGGTTACAGGCTGGGGAAGGCGCGACCCGGTTCACGGAGACGACGCAACGTAGGGCTCGGCTCGACCGAATCGTCGAGCACTTGGCCCAGATCGACGACGAGCGACATCGGAACGAGCTGGCGCGCCGCATCGACGCTCGGTACGCCGCGGGCGAAACCATCGCTCAGGAAGAAAAAGACGAATACCAACATCTTGTCGAACGAGTCGAGCTTGCCAAACGCCGGCGGCTCGGAACGAAGCCGCACTAGTCTACTTCGAGAGGAGGTGAGCTCAGCACGCATGGCACGTAAAAAAATAGCGCCCCCGGTCGTCGATGGATCGCCGGCCACCCCGCTTTCGCTTGAAGACGCAATCAAGAAACTGATCGAGCGCGGAAAAAAGCGCGGGCAACTGACCTACGAAGAGATTAATGGGGTCTTCGACAATGTCGAGGACGTCAGCCCCGAACGAATCGACGATCTTTTCGAAGAAGTCGCCGCCGCTGGAATCGAGATCGTCGACGACCAAAAAGAAGAGAAACCTCCGGCCGATTCCGAGGGCAGCGACACATTGCAGGCGGGGCTCTCCCTAGACGATCCCGTTCGGATGTACCTCAAGGAGATCGGACGCGTGCCCCTGCTCTCGATGGAAGATGAGCGCAGGCTCGCGATGGCGATTGAAGCCGGCGAACTGGAGGCGCAGAAGAACGGCAGCGCGCGCAGTAACGTGAAGTTTGCCGGACGCGAGGCCAAGCGCCAACTCACCGAAGCAAACTTGCGGCTGGTCGTCTCGATCGCGAAGAAGTACGTTGGCCGCGGCATGCTTTTTTTGGACCTGATCCAGGAGGGTAACCTGGGGTTGATCCGGGCCGTCGAAAAGTTTGATTACCGCAAGGGCTACAAATTTTCAACGTACGCTACGTGGTGGATTCGTCAGGCGATCACGCGTGCACTGGCCGATCAAGCTCGCACGATTCGCATCCCGGTTCACATGGTCGAGACGATCAATCGCCTGATCAAGATTTCACGTCAGCTGCTGCAAGAACTCGGCCGGGAACCAACCGCCGACGAGATCGCCAACGAGATGGGGTTGACGGCGGACAAGGTTCGCGAGGTCATCAAGATCTCGCAGGAGCCGATCTCGCTCGAAACGCCGATCGGCGAAGAAGAAGACTCGCATCTCGGCGACTTCATCGAAGACCAGGAAGCGGTCGCGCCGGCCGAAGCCGCATCGGTCATGCTCCTCAAAGAGAAGATGGCCGACGTTCTCAAAAATCTGACCGACCGCGAGCGCAAGGTGCTCGTGCTGCGTTTCGGCTTGGAAGACGGCCACCAGCGAACACTCGAGGAAGTCGGGCAGGAGTTCGGCGTCACGCGCGAGCGCATCCGCCAAATCGAAGCGAAAGCGCTCCGCAAACTCCGCCACCCTTCGCGCGGCAAAGTCCTAAAAGACTACTGGTCCAGCGAATAGCTGGAACAGTAGTCAGCGGAGCCGCAGGCGCAGCGGTTTCAAACAGCTTGCGGGGTCCCCGCAAAGCGTAGCTTTGTGGGGGGAGCTGGTCCAGCGAATAGCTTGAACAGTAGTCAGCGGAGCCGCAGGCGCAGCGGTTTCAAACAGCTTGCGGGGTCCCCGCAAAGCGTGCCTCCGCTACATCGCGGATTTTGCGGTTGCGCTTGGCGTTACGTTGGGGTTCGCTTCGGCGAATGCACCGTCCGGGTTCGGCAGCGTCCAGACCGTCAGGTCCCAAATCGACGGGAACGCGAAGGTGAAGCGCACGTCGGAGGCATGTTTTGCGGCCCCCGCCTTGACGACACCGGCCGCGTCGGGATACTGCGGGTCACCGCCGGTCGCGGCGTACTTCTTCGCGCCCATTCCGCCGTAGGTGGGCCCGCTCGCCCCGAGCAGACTGTAGTGCACGTGAAGCGGAATCTTTTGCCAACGGCTCGGGGCGATACCCCAGAGCGACGGAGCTTGCGGCGAGGCCGATTGCAGTACCGAGAAGTCCGCTCCGAGCAGCCGGCCCTTGACGTCGTACCAAACTTGGCTGGGATGTTTGGAGTCTTCGCTCGTCCAGTGGCGGTTGGCGTAGCTGATGGCGCCGGTGGCGTCCTCGTTCGTATAGCGCACGTACCCGGCCTTGCGCGCATCCTCCGGCGTCGGAAACCGCGCGTTGAGGTCGGCCTGGATGCGGACCACGAAGGACGCCTCGGAGGCGTCAGGTTTGGGCGGAAGTTTGCCGGCCGCCAATGCGGCCGTGCCGCACGCAAAACTCGCGACCATCAAACTCGTCAAGATGCGCGTCGTCATGTTCGGGGCTTCCCGCGGGGAGCGGGAGTCCCCTCGCGAGGACCTGGAGCTACTCGCCGTGCTGGCCGCGCAGCGGGCGGGTACTCTCGATGTTTACGCGTGAGAGCGTCCACGGGGTCTTGGTCGAGTTCGCCGTCGCGTCGATCACCATGCCGCGTCGAAGCCGCGCCAGGTCGGCCGGATCTTCGAGCCGGTAGTGCCGGGTCCGGGTGGGATTCGAGCCGGGAGTCGTGTAGCGCAACAGGATCGTGTGCGTGTGCGCGTCCGTCGAAACCACCGTGCCGTGGATCGGGAGCAAGTCGGTTTTCGGTTCGGTGACGGCCCGGCCGGGACCGGTGAACGCGGCCAACCCGAGGACTGTAGCGACCAGTGCGACGCGCGCGTTCATGTCGGAGTGGAGGCCGGAGTGGGGATCGCGGTCGCTGTCGGCGCCGGTTTCGGCGTGGCCGTGGGACGCGGCGTGGGAGCGGCGACGGTATATAACGGAATCGGCGTGAACGCGCTGTACGGCCGGTCGGTGCTCAGCGCGAAGGGCGCCGGCGTCGCGATGACGAGCGCGTTCGGATTCGAGGCATCGAGCGATGCGTTCGTTTCGGCGCGCAGAATCGAGCCGACGGGCAGCGTCAGTTCGCGTCCCTTGCGGAAGTTCTTATAGAGTGCGTGGCCGGGAATGAAGATGTCCTTGGCCGCGTCTTCGAGCGCGTTGGTCGACTGTTGGCCGGCGGTCAATTCGATCGTAATGTAGTCGTGCAGCGCGCGGATCGGTAGCATGCTCCGGCCGGCGATTTGCAATGGTTGGAGTTCGATGCGGACGCTGCCGTCGACGTCGGGTGCGAGCGCGTGCCGCGTCGAGACGACTTTCATCGTCGCGGGCGCACCGGCGGCCGCCAGGGTCGTGCCGTTGACGATCAGGGCTTTGCGAAGGTGGAGGCGCACGGTCGTGCCCGGCTGCGTCTTCTTCGAATCGACCGGATCGTCGAGAACGAACTCGAGCGGGGAACCTGCTGGTAACACCGCGCCTGTGGGAGGTGGGGGCGTCGCCGGGGCCTGCGACGCGATTGGAGTGGGTGGGGGCGGCAGAACCGCAGCAGCGCGGGCGAACGAGAGCCAAATCGCGGCGAACCCGAACGCGAGCGCGGCCGTCTGCGCTGCCGATGGACGCATGCCTACGAAGCGCGCTTCTCGCGCGATTCGGCTTCGCGCGCCGCGGCGGCTGCGGCCGCCTTTTTGCCTTCCTCGATCAGGGCTTTGACCTTCTGGCCGCCCTTTTGGCCGATTTCCTCGTAGAAACTCGGACCGTAGCGGTCGCGGGTCGCTTCCCCGCCCTTTTTACCGCCCTTTTTGCCGATTTGCTCGTAAAACTCATGGCCGTGGGCCTGTTTGGTCGCTTCTCCGCCCTTGCGGCCGATTAGCTCGTAGAATTCCGGTCCGTACTTGCGTTTGACGGTTTCTCCGCCTTTTTGACCGGCTTCGCGGACCGTCATACCTCCGCCGGGCTTACGCTTGGGTGTGGACATATCGGGCAGCACCTCTCAAGTTGAAATGCAGGACGGTCGCCTCACCACGGAGGGCTGGGCAGCCACCGCCTGCCATTATCTAACGCAATCGCGCGTCGGAAAGTTGGTTCAGAGAACGTGAGACTTCTTGCCCTGGCCCTCGGGCTGACCGTCGCCCTGCTCGGTGCAGTCGCAGCGCCATACCGAGACATTCTGCAGGCCGAGCACGCGCGGTCGCTGGCCGGTGGACAGCTGGTCGCCGGCCTGGACCGGGAACCGGCGCTTGCAGCCCGCGCCGCGCTCGCCATCGGCCGTACGAAGGACCAAGCAGGCGCGCCGGCCTTACGTGCGCATCTAGCGGCGACCGATCCTGCCGTCCGAGCGATGGTCGTCTACGCGCTCGGACTGCTCGCCGACCGCGACTCCCTGAGCCCGATCCAGCGCCTGCTCGCGCTCGACCCGAATTCGGCCGTCCGGTATGCCGCCGCCGACGCGCTAGGCCGCATCGTGGTCGCGGCGCCGAGCGGCCAAACCCCGGCGGGCCCCGACGCGGCCCTCCTGAGGGTGGTTCGGTCGGACCCCGCACCGCTCGTCCGCGCCCACGCGGCCGCTAACCTCGACGTGTACCGGGACGCGGCGCAGGCGCAAGCCGTCGCCTTCGCCCTGCAGCACGACTTCGCGCGCGAGCGCAGCACCGACGTCCGCTGGCACATCCTCTGGGTGCTCGGGCGCGGTTACCCGAAACTTACCAGCCGCGCGTTCTGGCTGCCGCTCTTGCACGATCCGAGCGATCTAGTCCGCATCGAGGCGCTGCGCGGTCTCGCGCACGGCAGCGACGCCTCGGTTACGAGCGCGATCGCGCCGCTCTTGAGCGACCCGTCGTGGCGCGTCGCCGAAGAAGCCAACGAAGCGTTGCGCCGGCTGCGCGGCCAACTCCCCACCGATCACCTGACGCGCTTGCAGAGCCCCTTAGCGCTACCGACGATCCCGGCCATCCCGGAAACGGCGGCGGTGCCGCTCCCACGCCCTTCGGCGACGGGAAAACCGGCCGCGCCGAGCGTCGACGACGCCCGCTTCGACCTACCGCTCTTACCGAACTCCGCCGCGCTGATGAACGGGCCGATGCGCGGCCCGCACCCCCGCGTTCGCGTGACGACGACGCAGGGTACGTTTGTCGTCCGGCTCTACCCGGAATGGGCGCCGCTGACCGTCGCGAATTTTCTGCTATTGACCGAGCGCGGCTACTTCGACGACAACCGATGGTTCCGGATCGTCCCCGATTTCGTGGTGCAAACCGGCGATCCGACGAACACCGGCGACGGCGACGCCGGCTATACGATCGGCGCCGAGGAGAACCCGATCGAGCAACGCGCGGGCGTGATTTCGATGGGCCTAAACTACGACGAAAAGGCGAACACGCCGATTCGCGATTCGGCCGGAACGCAGTTCTACATCACGCTCTCGCCGCAACTGCA
>JBDTCF010000131.1:0-11475 GCA_039923715.1 Vulcanimicrobiaceae bacterium | reverse complement strand
TCGAAGCGGCCGGGACGACCCGCCAGCCGCGGCCGTAAGTTTCGCCCTCGTCGACGTCCGCGTCGGGGATCGCGGAGAGCACGTCCACGGCGTCCCGGTCGGCGGCGCCAAGCGGAAACCCGGCCTCGGCGATCCGAACCACATACCGAAAAAACGGGCTACTGGAGACGCTGTACGTGCCTGCCGGCGAACCCACGTTCACGTTGACCATCGGACCCCCTCGTTCAGGCTACCCGCGAAGACGACCTTTGCCACTCGACTTAAAGCCGCCAACGCGAGATAATGGGAGAGTATGACCACGACCAACACCATCGGAGGACCCCGCGTGACCGAGCCGCCGAAGACCGTCGAAGGCGGCCTGCGCGGCGCCGTCGTCGGCAACACCCGTCTGTCGTCGATCAACGGCGATGAGGGCAAACTCATCTACCTCGGAATCGACATCCACGATCTGGCGAAACAGTCGACTTTCGAAGAGATCTGCTACTTGCTTTGGTACGGCGCGCTACCGTCACGCGAGCACCTCGACGAACTGCGCGGGAAGTTGGCCGAGCGACGCGGTCTTCCGCCCGAAGTGCTGCGCCTGATCCGAGAGCTGCCGAGCGGGCTCGTCCCGATGGACGTCCTGAGGACCGCCGTCTCGGCCCTCGGCCTGTTCGACCCGGCCGCCGGCGACGTCACCCACGCGGCATCCGTCGAGCATGCCATCCGGATGACCGCGGTCTTCCCGACCATCTTGGCGGCCTACTTTCGGCTTTCACACGGCCAGGAACCGGTCGAGCCCCGCCCCGAACTCGCCGCGGCGGCGAACTTCTTGTGGATGTTCTTCGGCAAGGAACCCGATCCCGACGCGGCCCGTATTTTGGACGTTGCGCTCATCCTGCACGCCGATCACGGCATGAACGCCTCGACCTTCTCGTCGTTGGTGACGGCCGCGACGCTCTCGGATATGTACAGCGCGGTTACCTCCGCGATAGGAACGCTCAAAGGCCCGCTGCACGGCGGCGCCAACGAGGGCGTCATCCGGAACCTGCTCGAGATCGGCGAACTCGATCGCGTCGACGCATGGGTCGCGGCGAAGTTCGCAGCCCACGAAAAAATCATGGGCTTCGGTCACGCCGTTTACAAAGCATACGATCCGCGCGCGACCGAACTGAAGGCGATCGCCAAGTTGGTCGGCACCAAGGCAGGTTCGACGAAGTGGGTTGAGTTGACCGAACGCATGGAGCGCGCGGTGTGGGATCAGAAACATCTGTTTCCGAACGTCGATCTCTACAGCGCGTCGGTCTACTACACGCTCGGTTTCCCGACGGAGTACTTCACCCCGATCTTCGCCGTCAGCCGCGTCGCCGGTTGGTGCGCGCACGTCTTAGAACAGTATGCCGACAACAAATTGATTCGCCCACGCGCGAACTACGTCGGCGCTCGCGGCGTTGCGTACGAGCCGCTGGCGGAGCGAACCGCCGACATTCAACTCTGGGATCAGCTCCCCGCCACCGCCGCAAGCAGTAACTGACAGCGGCCCGCAGCCCTCTGCACGAGGAATCCCTAGCGCCGTTAGGTCTGCGTTCGTTTTTTCGCCCAGGTGACAACGGCCGTAGCGTCGGCGCGCGCCTCCTCGGCGTCACCGCGGTCGTACGCGCTCGCGGCATCGGCCCATCCCAGCGCGTCCGGGTAACGCGTCGGAACGTAATATTTCTCCAAAGACAGGGCGTGACGTTCGACCAGGTTAGGGACAACCTCGCCGCTGTCGCGGCAGGCCGCCAGGAGCTCGCGGATCAGATGCGTCAGCGGTACGTCGCCTTCCCGGTGCGTGAGCACCGCTTTCAGCGCCCTTTCCGCGGCTTGCTGCGCGTGAAAGCACGCCAGGTGCGGCAAATCGTCGAGTAGGCGAGTCACGGCGAGAAGGTCACCTTCGGCGTTTGCAAGCCAGGCACGGGCCCGCGCGGCCTTATCGACGTTCATACAGCGTCCGAGCTTGAGACAGAATGGTTCTTCCGAACGGCGTCAGCGGGAGGCTCTCGCGCAGTTCTCGTGGGGTCACGACAACGACGTCGAAGCCGACCTGCGAGGGTGCCTCGAGGTAGATATCGTCCGCGCGGCGGAGCGGGCGCGCGTTCGTTTCGCGGACGACCAGCAGGTCGAGATCGCTCCACGGATGCACTGCGCCGGTGGCGAACGAACCAAACGCGCGAACGCTAACGATGTCGCTTTTCTCGGCGCAGAAGGCCGCGATCGCGCCGGCCGCCTCTTCCAGCCGTATGCGACGTGCCTCGCACCGTTCGTTGTAGCGCACCATCGCCGTACGCTTTAGGCGTGCGCGGGGGCGCCGAGGGCGGCGACGATGTCCTTGACGGCGTCCGCACTGCGTTGAAGCGCGGCTTGTTCGTCGGGCCGAAGCTTCACCTCGATGATCTCTTCGAGACCGCCCGCGCCGAGTTTGCATGGTACGCCGACAAACAGATTGTGGATCCCGTACTCGCCTTGTAGGTACGCCGCACACGGCAGAATCTTGTGTTTGTTGCGCAAGATCGCATCGACCATCTCGGTAGCCGAACGGGCCGGCGCGTAGTAGGCGCTGCCCGTTTTGAGCAGCGCGACGATCTCGCCCCCACCGCCGGCCGTGCGCTTCACCAAACGCTCGATCGTCGCAGCGTCCATCAGGTCGGTGATCGGAATTCCAGCGACCGTCGAGTAGCGCGGGAGCGGGACCATCTGATCGCCGTGCCCGCCCAGCACGAAGGCGGTCACGTTGTCGACCGAAACGTTAAGTTCGGAAGCGATGAACGCCGCGAAGCGCCCGGAATCGAGCACCCCGGCCATACCGATCACACGCTCGCGCGGAAACCCGCTCGCCCGACGCGCGACCTCGCACATCGCGTCGAGCGGGTTCGTGACGATAATAAGAATTGCGTTCGGCGAGAGGCGCACGACCTCTTCGGTGGCCTTTCCCACGATTTCCGCATTCGCTTTGACGAGGTCGTCGCGGCTCATCCCCGGTTTACGCGGGAACCCTGCGGTAATGACCGCGATATCGGAGTTTGCGGTCGGCGCGTAGTCGTTCGATCCGGTCAGCGCGACGTCGACACCCTCGACGGCTAACGCTTGATACAGATCGAGCGCCTTCCCTTGCGGGACGCCCTCGACGATGTCGACCAGCGCCACGTCGGCAAGTTCTTTCGCCGCGAGCCAGTGCGCGGTTGTCGCGCCGACGTTACCCGCGCCGACCACGGTGACTTTCTTTCTCATGCCGGCTTCTTCAGCCGGCGCTCGCCGCTTCCCCGCCCCACCTTCGCCGCCCCGGGGGCGGGCCGATCGGACGCGTATCGGTAATGCAACCGGCATGGCGCCCGAAGAAACGCGCGGCTTCACCGGTGAGGACGCGCCGCCGCAAAGCATCCTCGACCGTTGCGTGCGCTGCGGCCTCTGTCTGCCGGCCTGTCCGACGTATCTGGAAACGCGCGTCGAGACATCCAGCCCGCGCGGACGAATCACGCTGATCGAGGCGGTCGCGAACCAACGCATCGACCTCGGTTCGCCCGGCTTCGTTCATCAGATGCACGAGTGTCTCGGCTGCGGCGCGTGCGGGACGGCCTGTCCCTCGGGCGTCGATTACGGAAGCCTGCTCGCTGCCGCGCGAACCCAGGTCGAGCGCGTTGCGCCCCTCGGGTCGCCCACGCCACGCGCGTTGCGCTCGATCGTGAGCGGCAGGCTCTTCGAACGCCGCCGTCTGTTTCGTGCGCTGGTGCGTTGCTACGCGTGGTTCGGCGCGCTCGGTCCGCGCGAACTACGTCGGTACGTCGGTCGGCTCTCGGCGCGCTTTTTCCGTCCGAGCGGCCAGCGTCTCCGTAGCGCGACCCTCGAACGCCGCGCAACCTTGTTCTATCACGCCGGTTGCGTCGAGCAAGTTGCGTTCTCCGAAACCTGCCAGGCGAGCTTACGCGTGTTGCAACACTGCGGCTGCGAAGTTGTGGTGCCCGGCGATCAGGTGTGCTGCGGAGCGTGGGCCATTGCCGCCGGCCAACCGGAGCGGGCGCGCGCGCTCGCCCGGCGCAACGTCGCCGCCTTCGAGCGCGCCGACGCCGACATTCTCGTCGCCGATTCCGCCGGATGCAGCGCCGCCATGAAAGACTATCGCACGCTGCTCGCCGCCGATCCCGCGTGGAGCAACCGTGCCGCGAGGTTTTCCTTGCGCGTTCGGGACGCTACCGAGTGGCTCGACGAAATCGGAATCGCTCCGGAACTCGGCGCGCTGGCTCTGCGGGTCGCCTACGTCGACCCGTGCCGGCTAGTGCACCGTCAACGCGTCGCCGGTTCCGCGCTGCGTCTGCTGCGCCGCATCCCCGGACTGGCGGTGCGCGTCGGGGAGGAAGCGACGATCTGCTGTGGCGGACCGGGCGCGTACGCCTTGCGCCAGCCCGAGATGTCACGCCGCCTCGCGGCACGCAAACTCGATTGCGCGCTCGCGTCCGAACCGGACGCGATCGTCACCGCCGATCCCGAGTGCGCGCTACAACTCAGGGCCGAGCTGCGCGCGCGAGGAAACACGCTTCCCGTCCGGCACGTCGTCGAACTGCTCGACGACGCCTACGCCGCCTACAGGCCGACGAGCGGCGCTTCGGCCGCGAGTGCGTCCTCGACGGTCTGGTAAACCGGCAACACGCTAAGCAACCCCGTGATGCGCAGCAAGCGCAAAATCTGACCGTCGGCGACGACGAGGCGAACCTGTCCGCCATGTTCCTTGGCGCGCCGCTGCGCGCCGATCAGCGCGCCCAAACCGGTCGAATCGAGGAACTCGACGCGCGTCAGGTCGACGACAATCTCGTGCTGGCCGCGTTCGGCGGCGTCGAGCAAGGCCGCGCGCGCCGCAGGGGAGGTCGCGACATCGAGGCTGCCGTGCAGCACGAATATCTGCGCTTTTCCGTCTGCGCCGGAGCCGACCTCGATCGAAAGGGTGTCCTGGGACATTGTCTAGGCCTCGTACTCCTGCCAGTCGGTAATGGTGCCCTCCGCGAAGCGGACCATGGCGCAGCCAGCGCGTTCGCGCCACGTCCCGGGCGTGCCTTCGAGCGCGAACCGATAGGCGACCGCCGCCCGCTCGCCTTCGACCAGGACGGTATCGACCGTGAAGCGCCAGCCGGGGCCGTCTCGAAAGAAGCGCGTGAAGTGGGTCGCGATCGCGTCCCGTCCGCGGGTCGGCTCGCCCCCTGCTTCGGTGTAGGAGGCATCCGCCCCGAAGTGAGCTGCCGCGCGCAGCGCGTCCCCGTGTTCCCAAGCAGCGAACAAGCTTGCTAGGTGCTCCCGCGGCGTCATGCGTGCAGTCTTCCCGAAACGTCGCGGTCCTGCCCGCGCGGACGCGGTTGGCTGGGGCGGATGGATTCGAACCAACGAATGGGGGATTCAAAGTCCCCTGCCTTACCACTTGGCGACGCCCCAAAGCGCCGACGCCCAGCCTTTCCCAGAGTACCCCCGCCGTCCTTGCCCGGCCCTTCGCATCGTTTTCCGCTCTGAAGTCGACGCGGTTTACGAAGCCGGTTCGCGGACGCTGGCCGTCGCGCTTTCCAACGCGTCGGCTAGGTGCATGTTCGTGCCGACCGTCCACTCTTTTTCGAACGTCTCCGGGCCGAGCGCGTTGCGAAGGGTCTTCATGGTCGTCGCGTAGTGCGCTCGCTCCGGTGCGAACATCGGCGACTTGATCGTGTGGCGCAGCGAGTCGGCCGCACCGAGTAGACGCGCCGCGCGTTGCGGTTCGCCGGTGTCGGCCAACAATCCGGCGAAGCCTTCCAAAAGTGGTGCGGTTGCGGCGAGGTTTGTGATTGGTTTGACCAACTCGAAGACTTCGCGAAAGAGCATCTCGGAACGTTCGAGTTCTCCCGCAAGGTGCGAGATCATGGCGAGATTGCTAATCGAGTAGATGATGCTCCCGGTATCACCCAGCTCGCGCTGAATGAGCAGACTCTCCTCGAAGAACGTCTGGGCGCGCGCGTACGCTCCCCGTTGCCCTTCGATGAGCCCAAGCCTAATCAACGAGTGCGCCAAGCCCGACTTGTCGCCGAGGCGGCGCCGAATGCGCGCGCTCTCTTCGGCCATCGCTTCGGCGCTCGCTAGTTCTCCTTCTGCGTAGGCAATTGACGCCAGATTGGAAAGCGAGCCGGCGATCCCGCTCTCCTCGCCGCGCTTACGGCGAATCGCGAGGCTCTCTTCGTGGGCGAGCCGAGCGCGCGCGTTGTCGCCGAGAAAGTGGCGAATGATCCCAAGCGACGTCAACGAACTCGCCAGGTTTCCCTCGTCGCCGATTTCGCGCTGTAGGCGAATGGCTTTCTCGCACGGGACGAGCCCTTCATCAAAGCTTCCCAATCCCGAGAGCATGACGCCCAGCGCGCGCAAAGCCTTCGCATGAACGTCCGTCGGTATCGCTCGTTCGCTTCCCTCGACGCGTTCCAGGAGGCGACTGAGCCAGTCGCGCGCTTCCGATAAATTTCCCGAAATCCACCAAAATCGCCAAAGGGAGGCACCTAAACGTAAACCGAGTTCGATCTCGTCGCGATCGAGCGCCCATTGCAATGCCGTGCGCAGGTTCGCATGTTCGCGTTTCAAGCGACGCAGCCACGTGCCCTGCTCGGGGCTACTCAAACCCCTCGCCGCGCGCTCCACGAATTCGACGCAGTAGGTCGCGTGGCGGTGCTGCGCATCGTCCACCTCCCCACGTTCTGCGAGTCGCTCGTGCGCAAATTCGCGCAACATTTCGAGCATCACCACGCGCGGTTCGCCGTCGGACTCCTCCTGCAGCGCGAGCAAACTCTTCTCGACCAGATCGGCGAGACGCAACAGAAACGGGCGTCCGTCGGCCTCCTGGGCGTCGGCAACGGCGCGCGCCGCCTCGATCGAGCCGCCGCGCAATACCGAGAGTTTGCGAAACAGGTCCTGCTCCTGAAGCGACAAGAGATCGTAGCTCCACGAGATCGCACCGCGCATCGTGCGCTGACGCTGCGGGAGATCGACCGGCCCGTCGCCGAGCATCGGCAGGCGGCGTTCGAGCCGCGCCGCGAGTGCCGCCGGCGGGAGAATCGTCAAGCGCGGCGCGGCGAGTTCGAGCGCGAGCGGTAGCCCTTCGAGGCTGTTAACGATCGCGGTGACGGTACTGCGATTCGCATTCGTCAACGCGAACCGCGGCATCACCGCCTGTGCGAGTTGCACGAACAACTCGAGCGCCGGACTCGTCTGCAGCGGCTGCAGCGTGTAGACGCGTTCGAGCCGTAGGCGCAACGGTTCGCGACTCGTCGCCAAGATCGTCAGGCGCTCGCAGGTGGCGAGCACTTCGCCGATCCACGGTGCGGCCGGCGCCAGATGTTCCAGGTTGTCGAGCACGAGCAGCAGGTGAACGTCGCGCAGGGCGGCTGCGACGCTCTCCCGCAGCGACGTCCCGGGAACCTCGCGCAACGCCAACACTTGGGCGATTGCCGCCGGGACCCGCGCCGGATCCGACACCGCGGCCAGCTCGACGAAGGCGGCGCCGTTCGCGAAGGTTGGCGCCAGATCGGAAGCGAGCCGTACCGCCAGGCTCGTCTTTCCAACGCCCGCCGCCCCGCTGAGGGTGAGCAAGCGCGCTCCGCGTTCTTCGATGAAGGCCCGGACCGCCGCGAGGTCGGCATCGCGTCCGATCAGCGCCGGTGCCTGCGGTAAGCGGCGCTCTTGAGGTGCGCCCGGGGCGAGATACTTGCCGGGCCGCCGCGCCGCTGCCTGAAGAAGCGCACGATCCGGTTCCTCAAGGCCCAGGGCTTCGGCGAGCAGCATCAGGGTCATCAAGCGGGGCGAGCGCGCGAAGCCGGTTTCGATATCGCTCACCGTGCGCGTGCTCACGCCGGCGCGCTCCGCCAGTGCCTCTTGCGATAGCCGGGACGCGGATCGGTACGACTTGAGGAGGTCGGCGAGAGACTCAGCCACTCTGAGGCGCACCCTTCGGCACGAAAATGGGAGGCTCTTCGTGGCTCGCGCGTCGCTCGTTTGCGAAACTGAGTGCGATGAAGATTTCGCACCGCCATTCGGCCGAAGCCGCGTCCGCCCAACCTCTAACCGAAGAACTGGTCGCCCGCGCCGGGATATCGCCGGGCATGCGCGTCGTCGTCTTCGGCGAGGGGATCGGCGACTTGGCACTCCTCGTGGCCGAACGCGTCGGCCCCAGCGGCGCCGTTCTTGGGATCGCCGAGGACGAACGCGCGATCGCGCAGGCCGAACGCTGCGCGCGCGAGCAGTGCTTCGCCCAGGTCACGTTTCGCTGCGAGCCGTACGACACGCTCGCGCTCGACGCGCCGGTCGATGCAGCCATCGGCCGCTTCTTTCTCATGGGACGGCCCGAGCCGGTCGGGGCGATTCGGCGCGCCGCGAGCCTGGTGCGTCCCGGTGGGCGGGTCATCTTTCACGAGTGGCACTTGGAATCGATGTTGTGCCGCCACACCTCGAGCTGGCCCGAGTTGCCGCTGTATCGCAAATTCGCGCGCACCACCGTCGACGCGTTGCGAAGCGACGGCGTGCACGTCGACATGGGCCTGCGACTGCCGAATGCGTTCGTCGAAGCGGGGCTCTCGATGCCCGCCGTTCACACCGACCTGCGCGCGGTCTCTGGTAGCGGGGCCCACGGCTACGCATTTTTCGACGAAACGCTGCCACGCGTCTTGGCTGCCATGCAACGGCTCGGGGTCGACCCCGCGCACGAGTTGCGCAGCGAGGCATTCGCGGCGCGCTTGGAGCAGGAAGCGGTCGCCGCCGGCGGTCACGCCTTCCTCCCGCTGCAAGTAGGCGTCTGGTCTCGCAAATAGAAGGGCGACGGCATGCCCGAACCGCAACTCGAATCCTTCCGCGTCACAATGATGCTCGCCGACAGCGCGCAAGCGATCAACGGCAAGCTTTACGTGCTCGGCGCCGGCTGGAACGTCGCCACGCTGAACGCTCCCGGCGCGATTGCCGGAATCATCACGATACCGTGGACCGAAACAAACAAGCAGCACAACCTACTGCTCACGCTGGTCAACGCCGACGGAACGCCGGTGACGGTTCCAACGCCCGGCGGTTCGCAGCCGCTGCTCATCAACGTCCAGTTCGAAGTCGGCCGCCCGCCCGGCGTTCGGCCCGGATCGTCGACGAACAGTCCGATCGCGATCGGGCACGCGCCGCTCCCGTTGCTGGCCGGCGAACGCTACGAGTGGCGCTGGACGATCGACGGCGAATCGCGCGACGACTGGCAACTTTCGTTCGACGTCGTCGCCGCGCCGCAGCAAGGATAGCGGCCCACGGCCTTTGCCGATTAAGGACCGACTCGAAGGCCAGGCGTGATGCCGAGCCCCGTCTGCGGTCCCTCGATGTACGCTGACGGGTGCATTCGCCCTCGCAGGAAGATCGCAATCGCCCAGGGTTTGTTTCGGTGCGTCTGAGCTGCCGCATAGACCGTTCCCTCACGGTCGACCGTCACCCCACGCGGGGTCGTAAAACGCGGCGAGGGTAGACTTAAGGTTCGAATGAGTCTGAAGTTCGTGACCGGATAAACGCCGATGAAACCGTGCGGAAATGGGCCCTCGCTGACGTACGCGTCTCCGCCACGAACGTCAATGTATGTCGCTGCGCCCGTAACGTTAATCGTCCGGTCGAGCAGCCAAGAAGTCGCGGACGCCTGAATGTAGGCGTCTACTTGGCCCTGCTGCCCGCCGGTAACGTAGACCGTTCGTCCGGTATCGAAGGCGTCTGTCGGGCCGAAGCCACATCCCACCGGCAGGACCGCGATCGGCGCTACGTTTCCGCGCGCACCGGGTGCGAAGATTGGAACCGAGCAGTCGACGGACTGAGCGACGAAGACATCGCCACTATGGTCTACGGCGATCCCGGATCCGAAGCCGTTAAAACCGGTCTTACTTCCGGCGATCACACGGATGGGCGCTACATTTCCGCTCGCGCCGGGCGCGAAAACCAGCACGCGCTGCGGAACGAGTTGTCGTGAACTGGAGAAAAAGCCGGCGTCGATCACGTACAGATTACCCTGAGCGTCCCAGGCGAAGTCGCCGGGGCTGGAGAGCAGAGTCTGCGGACCGGTCAAGACGCGTTCGGGTTGCACGTCCTCGCGCGCGTCGAGCGGAAACACCTCGACTTTTCCGGTGCCCTCTGTGTACCCGTCGCCGTAGACCGTCACGAAGAGGTGCTCCTTGCCGGTCGCTCGATGGAGGGCGAACCTCGATGTGTGGGCGCCGGCCGGGAGTGCTGCGGCATTGGGCGCGGGTCGGGTCTCGACGGTCGTTGAAAGAGTCAGCAGAAATACCAGCGCGATGATCGCTGATGCGCGGAGACTCCCGCCCATTCGACTCACCGCAATCCCGGTGCGATCGTAAACTGACGCGTCCAAAGCACTTTCGTTCGAAGACGGGTGAATCGTAGAAGGTCGTCGCAAAATTTGAAAATCGGTCGTCCTCGGGACGTGCGTTTCGCCTCCGCCCGGCGAAACTCTGGCGAAAAAGAAGTACGCGCTGACGGGGTCGCAACGCCCGCGCACGCTCCGGCCGGCGCCGCCGTGGGCCGCTTCTTCCTCATGGATCGGCGGGCCGGTCGGGCGCTTCGTCGCAGCCAGCTTTGTGCGTCTCGATGGGGGTTTTGGCCGCGCTGCAACTAAAGATAGCGCACGATGGCTGACCAGATCGAAAAGACCGATGCGGAGTGGCGCCAGCAACTCGGGCCTAGCGAGTTCGCCGTCTTGCGCGAGGCGGCCACCGAACCCGCGTTTTCAGGCGCGCTGCTGCACAATCACGATACGGGTATGTATCGTTGCGGCGCTTGCGACACCGAACTGTTCGATTCGAAAACAAAGTTCGAGTCGGGCAGCGGTTGGCCGAGCTTTTACGAGCCGGCACAACGCGGGACGGTCGAACTCCGCCGCGACGCGACCCACGGCATGGAGCGGATCGAAGCGGCGTGCGCCCGCTGCGGCTCGCACTTGGGGCACGTCTTCGACGACGGTCCCGCGCCGACGGGCCAACGCTTCTGCCTGAACTCGCTGGCGCTTACGTTCGATCCAGCGCCGAACGACGATGAGCCGGCCCAAAACGAGAAAGGGAACCGGCACTAGAGGCCGGCCCCTCGATCACTCCATACGCACGCCGCCGCGGACTGGATCACTCCAGCCCGCCAAGGCGCGAGAAGCGAATTAGTCGGCGGCGAAGGTCTTCGTGACCAGCGCGGCACGCGTCGCAGCAGCGTAGCGCCGGCCGCCGATGTACCGGGCGGCCCAGTACGCGTCGCTAAGCGAACTTACCATCACGCCGTGGCTCGACGAGCTATGGACGAAGTGCCCGTTGCCCAGATAGATGCCCACATGCGAGGGCCCAGGTTCGTAGGTTTGAAAGAACACAAGATCTCCGGCCACCAAACGCCCGTGCGTGCTGGCCCCAGCATAGTACTGCGCGTCCGCGGTCCGCGGCAAGTGGATGCCGAGCATCGCGA
>JBDTCF010000130.1:0-11109 GCA_039923715.1 Vulcanimicrobiaceae bacterium | reverse complement strand
GTATCGAATTGCGCTAGCACGTCGCGCCGGGCTGCTTCCGCCACCCCACGATAGAGCCGCCGCTGTAACGGCGAAAGGTCGCACTCCAAGACGACCTCGGTTCGCTCGGGCAACTCGGGGGCGACGTCCTCCTTGGTGCGGCGCAAGACGAAGGGCTCGAGCCGCGAGCGGAGGATTTCGGTCGCACGCTCGTCGCCCTCGGCGATGGGCAGCTCGAAGCGGCGACGGAACGATCCCTCCGAACCTAAGAGACCCGGTTCGACGAACGCAAAGATCGCCCACAGGTCGCGGAGCGAGTTCTCGACCGGGGTTCCGGTCAGCGCCAACCGATGTTTCGCGCGCAGCGCGCGCACAACGCGGGCGATTTGAGAACTTGGATTCTTCGCGTTTTGGGCTTCGTCGAGGATAAGGGTTCGAAACTCGTGCTCGGCCAGCAAGGCCGCGTCGAGACGGGCCAGGGCGTAGGAGGTGATCACGACGTCGGCCTCGGCAATCGCGTCGTACTTGGTCGCGCGCTCGCTCCCGGAGGCTAGCCGCAGCGTGCGTAGTTCCGGCGCGAAGCGCGCGATCTCGTTTTCCCAGGTATGCGTCACCGACGTGGGTGCGATCACGAGCGACGGTGCCGGCCCTTCGAGCAGTTTGCGGCGCAACAAGTGGCTGACGACCTGCACCGTCTTGCCCAAACCCATGTCGTCGGCCAAGACGCCGCCGAACTCGAACGAGGCGAGGTACGAAAGAAAGTCGAGCCCACGTTGCTGGTACCCGCGGAGCGCTCCGTTGGTCAGCGCCGGCGGCTCGACCGTCTCGATTCCACCGAAGTCGCGCAGCCGCTCGCGCAGTCGCTCCACTTCTTCCGGAAGGGCCACGTTCGCGAAATTGTCGTGCAGTTCGTCGCGTAACGCAAGCAGCGCGGCGAAGCCGGTCCGGCGCGTCTGCGCGAGGTCGCTCAGCAGCGCGCCCCGTTCGCGCAGCTTCGCGACGTCGACCAGCTTCCCGCGAACGTCCGCGTACCGGCCACTGCCGGCGAGAAGCGCTTCGAGTTCGCGCGGCGTCAGCGCCTCCCGGCCCGTGCCCACAAAGACGTCGACCTGCAGATCGAACCACTCCGTTCGTTCGCCCGAACGCACGGCGGAAACCGCGATCTCGAGCCCTGCTTCGCCGCGCGTGAGATCGACCAGACCCGGGTCGAGCCGCAGGGCCAGGTCCGACCACGTCGGCAGCACGTCGCGCACGAACGCTGCGGCGCGGTCCGCGCCGTGCAACGCGAAGCCGTCACCGCCGCGCGGGACGAAACCCACCTCCAACAACCGCGCTCGCAAATCGTTTGCGACCTCTGGACCGAAACGGACGTAACCGTCGCCATGCGCGGCGGTTGCGCCGACGGCGGCGTACGGCGCGCGCACGCCGCTGACGCGATCGGCGAATGTAAGGGAGGCGACAAGCGCGCCCATCGACCAGCCGAGCGCGACCTCGGCGGTCGGATCCGCAGCGTCGACGACGCCCAACGTTTCGCGCTCGTCGCGCGTGAGGTACGGCGCCACGCGGAGGATCGTGCGGGCGGACGGTCGCGATCGTACCGGGCCGCCAGCATGTTCGTCCGCCGCGCGCGCGGCCTCCAGCACGCGCCGCGCATCGAATGAGCCGTCGAGTAAATAAATCGCGCGCTCGTCCCCTAGCCAGGTGGGAGGTCCTTCCAAGAGTGCGGCGTTACGCGGTGAGAATCGCACGGCATCGAACGATTCAAAAATAGGGACGAAGCCTGCGCCGTTGAGCGTCGCTCGAAGCCGCAGACCGCGCAGGTCGATGGCGAGTTCGGCCAGCCCGCTCGGGTGGCGACCCGCATTCGGCTGGTCGTCATAGACGATTCGGGGGTGGCGTGCCGCGCGAAACAGCGCGCGCGCGAGCGCTTTGGGAGCGGGCCTGCCCGCAAATGCGTCCTGCACGAGTTCGTCGCGAACGAGTTCGCGGTCCGCATCGTCCCAGTCGTCGGAGGGCGTCGCTTCCATCATCGCGAGAATCGCGCCCGCGTCGCGAACGGCGCCCCGCAACCGCGGCGAATCTAAAACCAAGGTCGCGCCGAGGCCCCGATTCTCGGTCGCGGAGAAAACGATCCAAACGCAGCGAGCGCGCGCCTGTTGTAAACCCGAACGTACGCTCGGAAGCCAGCCCACGTCGTCGTCGCTCGTGTCCTGGGGGTCATCTACCTCGGTCTGCGAGCGCACGGCTTCGAGCACCGCGACGATGTGAGCGCAGATGCCGCTTCCGCCGCACGAACACACCGCACGCAGCGCCAGGGGTCCGGTTCCGCCTGCCCACTCGATGCCGACGGTCTGCTCCGAGGCCGGAGGCTCGGCGACGGTGGCGTCGATGCGCGCGTCCTCGACGATGCGCAGCGCAACCCGACCCTGCGCGAAAAGCGCGAGACCTCTGGCAACCAGCTCGCGCGCAAACCACGAGCCGACGGTCGCGGGCAAACGCGAGCGCCAGGTTGCGAACGGACTCACCGGCGCGCGAGGAAACCCGCGCCGGCGTGCGACCCGGGCTTCCTCGGAGTCTCGATCCTCAAGCGACCGGCTGCGGCTCCGCCTGTGGAGCGGCCGGCGGTTCGAGCGCCGGAATCTTCGAGAACTTCAGCTTCTCCGGATTGTCGGGATTGATTTCGCCGAAAATGCGGTCGCCCACGGAGAACGTCCCCTTGAGCAACTCTTCCGCGAGCTCGTCCTCGACCTCGCGCTGGATCGCACGCCGCAGCGGACGCGCGCCGAACTGCGGATCCCACCCCTTGCGAGCCAACAGCTTCTTCGCATCTTCGCTGACCTCAAGGTGCATATCCTGAGCTTCGATTTCGTGGACCACCTTGGCGAGTTCGAGTCCGACGATCTCGGCGATCTGATCGCGCGTCAGTTGGTGGAACACCACGACTTCGTCGACGCGATTGAGAAACTCCGGCCGGAACGTTTGCTTGACTTCGTCGAGCACTTTTGACTTCATGCGGTCGTAGGCTTGCGTCTCGGTCTGCGAACTATCTTTCTGCGGACGAAAGCCGATGTCGGTCGACGTCGTCATGCCGGTCGCACCGACGTTCGAGGTCATGATGATCAGCGTGTTCTTGAAGTCGACGACCCGCCCTTGAGAATCGGTCAGGCGTCCATCTTCGAGCACTTGCAGGAGCAGGTTGAACACGTCGGGGTGCGCCTTCTCGATTTCGTCGAGCAGCACGACGGAATACGGCCGGCGACGAACGGCCTCGGTCAACTGACCGCCCTCTTCGTAGCCGACGTATCCGGGCGGCGCGCCGATCAGCCTCGACACCGCATACTTCTCCATGTACTCGGACATATCGATGCGAATCATCGCGTCCGAGTCGTCGAACAAGTATTCCGCGAGCGAACGGGCCACTTCGGTCTTTCCGACGCCGGTGGGACCCAGGAAGATGAACGAACCGATCGGCCGTTTGGGGTTCTTGAGACCGGCGCGAGAGCGGCGAATGGCCCGCGTCACCACTTCGACCGACTCGTCTTGCCCCACAACGCGCTTGTGGAGTTGCTCCTTCATCTCAAGCAGCTTGGTGGTCTCGGCCTGTGCGAGCTTCGAAACCGGAATGCGCGTCCACGAACTGACGATGTGGGCAATGTCCGCTTCGGTTACCTTGAGCTCGGTGTCGGAGTGGAGCTTACGCTCCTGCCAATCCGCCTCAAGCCGCTGCTTTTCTAGGTGGAGCTTCTCCTCACGGTCGCGGATGGCAGCCGCTCGTTCGAACTCCTGCGACTTAACAACCGCCTCTTTCTCGGCTTTGATCTTGCGGATCTCAGCGTCGACTTCGCGGATCTCTGCCGGCGGCAGCGACGCCTGCAAGCGGACGCGCGAACTCGCTTCGTCGATCAAATCGACGGCTTTATCGGGGAGGAAGCGGTCGCTGATATAGCGGTCGGAGAGTTTCGCCGCCGCGGCGAGGGCTTCGTCGGTAATGGTTACCTTGTGGTGCGCCTCGTACCGGTCCCGCAGCCCGCGGAGGATCTCGATCGTCTCGTCGACCGACGGCTCCCCGACCATGACGGGCTGGAAGCGGCGCTCGAGAGCCGAGTCCTTTTCGATGTACTTGCGAAATTCGTTGAGGGTGGTCGCGCCGATGCACTGAAGCTCGCCGCGCGCCAACGCCGGCTTGATGATGTTCGAAGCGTCGATGGCGCCTTCGGCGGCGCCTGCACCGACGAGGGTGTGCAGTTCGTCGATGAACAGGATGATCTCGCCGGCTGCACCGCGGATCTCGTCCATGACCCGCTTCATGCGCTCTTCGAATTCGCCGCGATACTTCGTGCCCGCGACCAGCCCGGCGAGGTCGAGCGTGATCACGCGGCGGTCGCGCAGCGGCTCCGGGATTTCACCCTTGACCACGCGTTGCGCGAGGCCCTCGGCAATCGCCGTCTTTCCGACGCCCGGTTCTCCGATGAGCGCTGGATTGTTTTTAGTCCGTCGCGCCAGAATCTGAATGACCCGTTCGATCTCGTTGGCGCGACCGATGACCGGATCGAGCTTGTTATCGCGGGCCAGCATCGTGAGGTCGCGACCGTACGCATCGAGCGTCGGCGTCTTGGACTTCCCTTTGGGAGCGACCGGTTGACCCTCGGCTCCTAGCAGCGAGGTCGTCTGGACGCGGACCTTCGCCGGGTCGACGCCGAGGTTCGTCAAGACCCGCGCGGCGACGCCTTCGCCCTCACGGATCAAACCGAGCAACAGGTGTTCGGTCCCGATATAGTTATGGTTCAGCTGACGGGCTTCTTCGAAAGCTAGTTCGATGACGCGCTTCGCGCGGGGCGTAAAGACCATCTCTTGCTGCACGGTTTGGCCGCCGCGTCCGACGATCGCCTCGACTTCCTGACGAACCTTTGCGAGGTTCACGCCAAGCGTCTCTAGGACTTTCGCTGCGAGGCTCTCGCCTTCCGAAATAATGCCAAGCAGGATATGCTCGGTCCCGATATAGTTGTTGCCGAGACGCTGCGCTTCTTCTTGCGCCAGCACGATGCTGCGTCGCGCTCGTTCGGTAAACGGTTCCCACATTGACATGGTCGGTTGAACTCCCTGTCCGCCTCCCGCGAACGTCGTCGCCGCTTCGGTCGGACTTGCCGGGCTTGCGTGCTATACCCTTGTAACGTTAGGAAAGTCCCGAACGACCCGGCACGTTCATGACTCGGCCCGGTTCCCGACGGTTTCGAGGGCCCGCGATCGCGGCTTGAATCGCTCTGGGAGGGCATCGGGAGGCGACGTCCTACAACGACGCATGAAGCGATCGGTCAAATCGGGGCCGCGCGGAGCGACGAAGGGGGCCCTCGCCGGCAAAGCCTCGCCCCGCCGAGCCGCGCCGCGTCCGGCGACGCCCCGCGCCGCGGACGTTGCCCGAACGCTGGCCCCAGCCACCGCGGCGAGCACGGTTGCCAAGGTATCGCACACGCTCCGCCCTGCGTTGGCCCGCCGTCTCGAGGAGTTCGCCTTCTTCCAAAGGATCAGCGAAAGCGCGGTCATCGAGCACGCGCTCGTACGGCTCTTTGCCGCGAGCCGCGACGACGATGCCTTGGGTGAGTCGCTCCGGCGCGAAGGCGCCGGACGCCGTCGGCGGAGCTAGCGCTGAGCCCCGCACACGAAGAACGGCGCGCGCACTTTACGCGCCGGCTCGAAGCGTTCTGCGACATCGTGTTCGGACTGAGCCTCTCGCAACTGGCGTTTCAGCTCGGCGTCCCGACACGGGTCGAACAACTCGTCGCGGATCCGCTTCGGTACCTGGTCTTCTTCGGCAGCTTCGCAATCATCTGCGTGCTCTGGCTCGGTCACCATCAAATGTTCCGCCACTTCGCTGCAGGCCGCCTCGACGTCTTCCTCAATTTCGTCTACCTGGCGTTCGTTGCGCTGATCCCATTCGCGATGAATGTCTATTTGCACTTCGCATATAGCCGGATCGGCCTCGGAATCTACGCGCTTTGCTTCGTCGGCACAACGGCGCCGATGACGGTCTTGCGCGTGTTAGGGTTGCGTCGCGACGCAGCGGACATGGAAGCGGGTGAACGTCTTACCGTATATCGGGGGGTCATCCGCGGACTTTTCGTAGCGGTCGCCATGCTTCTTGCGCTGGCGTCGCTTGGTCTTGGCGCCGCTTTTGCTCCGCTCCCCATGCTCCTCATCATCCCTGCGATGATCGTCATCCGCCGCAAGATCCGCGCCGTTCCGGCTTGGATTTTGGGTCACCCGGAGGTGCCGTCGACCGGCTAGACTTGGTACCCGCCGGCGGTGAGGCGCAACCCGGGACGGCGGCGCGGCGTTGTGCGCAGGGGAGGAGTGCTATGCCGACGGTAGAGGAAGTACGCGACGTTTTGCGTGAGGTCGAGGACCCGGAGATTCACATGGGGATCGTCGATCTCGGGCTCGTCTACGGGATCGACATCGCGGGCGAGCGCAGTGAGAACGTCAAGGTGACGATGACGCTGACATCGCCGATGTGTCCGGTCGGGCCGATGTTCAAAGAATCGGTCCGTAGTGCGGTTGCCGGGATGGAGGGGGTCGAGTCGACCGACGTGCTGCTGACGTTCGATCCGCCTTGGGACCCGCGCGAGATGGCCAGCGACGACGCGAAGGTCCAACTCGGCATCTGGTAGCGCCGAGCTGCGCTAGAGCCCACCCCAGTACGTCGCGTTGCGCCGTTCGAATGCGCCGACGTCGCCGCCCGTCGGCGAGCGCGGCGAGGCCTCTGCGCTCGGCAGCTCGAGCAGCGCCGGCGGTGGCACCGTGCGCGGAACGTGCGCCCGGACGTGACGGTACTCGTGCATCACCAGCGCGACGTAGCCACGCGCCGCGGCCGGAACGTGTCCGGCGGCCTCTTTAACGTAGAGCGGCCCGATGTTGTAGCCCGCGAGCGCCGCCCGAATGGGGTCGCGAGCGTTCCTGAAGTCGACCAGCAACGCGTGCAGATACGCCGAGGTGCCGCGCAAGTTGTCGCGGCCCGAGAGCGGGTCGACGCGCAAGCGCGCCGCGGTAAACGGCATGAGTTGGCCGAGGCCCCGCGCCCCGTGCACCGAGCGTGCGCTCGGATTCCAGCCCGATTCGACGGTCACGAGCGCCGTCAGTAACGCGGGGTCGAGCCGCAGGCGGCGCGCGTCCTCGAGCAAGCTGCGCGCATAGAGCAGACTTTGCCAGACGGCCAGCTGGTGGTTGATCGTGCGCAGGAAGGCGGCATACGACGGAACGCGCGCATCGTTCGTCCCGGCCGAAGCCGGTGCGAGCAGAACGAGCGCCAACGCGAAGGCAAGCATCCCGCGAAGCGTGACGGAGGGAAGCGACATCGAGTCAAGCGCTTCGTCCCCCTACTGTCGCCTCCTGTTGCGCGGATCGCGTTTCGTGCCTGCCCGGCAGGCGGGCCGAGGTTCCTGCTAGGCGAAGGAGACTTCGTGGTTTTCGACGACTCGTCGCAACGCGCGCGGCTCGACAAGCTCGCGGCAATGCGCCGCACGGCGCTCGCTCCGGCCGGCGAAAAAGCCAATGCGCGCCAACACGCGCGCGGTAAAGCGACCGCACGCGAGCGGGTCGACGCGCTCGTCGATCCGGGGTCTTTCGTCGAACTGGACATGTTTGCGGTCCATCGCACGAGCGCGTTTGGCCTCGGCGAACGCGAGTTTCTCGGCGACGGCGTGGTCACGGGCCGCGCAACCATCGATGGCCGCCAGGTCTTCCTCTTCTCGCAGGACTTTACGGTTCTCGGCGGCTCGCTGGGTGAAGTCTTCGCGGAGAAGATCTGCAAGGTCATGGACCTAGCGCTCCGTACCGGCTCACCGATGATCGGCATCAACGACTCCGGCGGCGCGCGCATCCAGGAGGGCGTGGTCAGCCTAGGAGGCTACGCGGAGATATTCTGGCGCAACGTGCAAGCCAGCGGCGTCATCCCGCAGTTCAGCCTGGTAGCGGGACCCTGCGCCGGCGGGGCGGTCTACTCCCCAGCCATCACCGACTTCACGATCATGGTCGAAGGCATCGGCCAGATGTTCATCACCGGCCCCGAGATCATCAAGACGGTCACCGGCGAAGACGTCACCTCCGAAGAACTGGGCGGCGCGTACGCGCACGCGACCAAGAGCGGCGTGGCGCACTTAGTCGCCGCCGATGAAGACGAGATGAACGAGCAGACGCGCCGTCTGCTCTCGTTCGTACCGCAGAACAACCTCGACGATCCACCGGTCTTCGCCTGCAGCGACGATCCGGCGCGCCTCGTTCCCGAACTCGACACGCTCATTCCCGATTCGCCGAACAAGCCGTACGACATCAAGACCGCGATCGAAGCGGTCGTCGACGAAGGCGACTTCTTCGAGATCGCACCGCTGTACGCGGCCAACATCGTGGTTGGTTTCGGACGGATCGACGGCCGCAGCATCGGGATCGTCGCCAACCAGCCGAACGTCCTCGCGGGCGTGCTCGACATCGACTCATCGATCAAGGCCGCGCGTTTCGTGCGCTTCTGCGACGCCTTCAACATTGCATTGCTGACGTTCGTCGACGTTCCGGGTTTCCTACCCGGAACCGCGCAAGAGTATGGTGGCATTATCAAACACGGGGCCAAACTCTTGTACGCGTTCGCGGAAGCGACGGTCCCGAAGGTCACCGTGATTACGCGCAAGGCGTACGGTGGCGCCTACGATGTCATGGCCTCCAAGCACATCCGCGCCGACTACAACGTCGCCTGGCCGACCGCCGAGATCGCGGTGATGGGTGCGCCGGGCGCCGTCCGCACGATCTTTCGCCGCGAGATCGCCAAATCGGCCGACCCCGAAGCGAAGACCGCCGAATTGGTCGCCGACTACGAGCTGCGCTTCGCGAACCCGTTCATCGCCGCCCAGCGCGGTTACGTCGACGACGTGATCGAGGCGAGCGCGACCCGGCGCGCGGTCTCACGCGCCCTCGAAATGCTCCGCGACAAGCGCGTCCCCCGCCCCAAACGAAAACACGGCAACATCCCACTGTAGAGGCGCTCCCGGGGTGCCCCCGAACGCACCCTGGCGGTGGATTTCTATTCATTTATGCTCGCGTTCAATACGGCCGCGCTCGTTCTGTTTTCCGCAACGCTCGCTTGGCGCTGGAAGCGCCTCGCCCAAGAACGCAGACCAGTTACGCTCGCCATCATCGCGCTCTTCATTTCAGGTGCGCTTTTTGCGGGCAGTCATAAATTCGGTCAACACACGCCATGGGCATTCGCTGCGGTGGTTGCTCAGATCGTGCTGAGCGTCGGGGCCGTGATCGTTTTGGTTCGCTCCGAGAATTGGTGCCGCCCGCACCGCTAGGTTGTGGTGCGGCCACGCCCGCCTCTAGCCAACCAGAAACGAGCGGAACCCGCGCGACTGACGGTCGCTCCTTGGGTTCATTTGCTCGGACGCTGTAGGTCCGCCGCCGACCGCCTCCGAATCACGACGCGACAATGGATCCTCACGGGCTCGATATCGCGGCCAACGGACTCGGGGTAATCGTCGTAGGTTCGTTTCTCGCGGTGCGGTGGCCACGTCTGGCGCCGCAGCGCCGCTTGGTCAGCGGCGCACTCCTCGCGATCTTCATTGCGAACGTACTGATTCTCAGCTCCCGGTCCTGGGGGCACGCGTGGCCGGTCGCGTTGGTCCTGGCGGCCGCGACGATTGCCGCCGCAGCCTTCGCGCTCTTTCGCTCCGTCGCGAGAACGCAGGGCGTTGCGCACACGGCGCGTCTGTTCGGACTCACCTTGGCCGGGGTTGCGCTCGTGTCGGTCGTCGGGTACTTCACTTGCGCCGCCGTTGTTTGCGGCCGGGCGTGCCTCTAACCCGACCCACGCAGACGGGGCGCCCGTAGCAGGGCAACAGCGGCGTGGGGTCGTCATGTATCGGTGATGAGCTGTTTTGAGCAGCGCCGATGAGCGCACCCGGGCTTTTGGATGGGCGCTTCGCCCTGGTGACCGGGGTCGCCAACAAGTGGAGCATCGCGACCGGGATCGCGCGCGCGCTCCACGCTCAGGGTGCGACCGTGGCGCTAACCTATCAGGGCGAACGCGTCCGCGGCGAGGTCGAGAAATTGGCCGCCGAACTTGGGAAGGGTCCCACCTACCCGTGCGACGTCACCTCGGACGACGCGCTGCGCGAACTGAACGGCGCGCTCTCGCGGGATTTTGGGCGACTCGACGTATTGGTGCACTCGATCGCGTACGTAAACAAAGAGGACCTGGCCGGCAAGGTGTACGCGACCTCGCGCGCCGGCTTCGCGCTGGCCCTCGACATCTCGTCGTACTCGTTGATCGCGCTCACCAACGCGCTGGTCGAGACGTTGACCGACGGTGCGAGCGTCATGGCGCTCACCTATCTCGGTTCGACCGCAATCGTCCCGAACTACAACCTGGCCGGGATATCGAAGGCCGCGCTCGAGTCGATCGTGCGCTACCTTGCGTTCGATCTGGGCGAGCGGGGGATTCGCGTCAACGCGATCTCGGCCGGCCCCATTAGCACCGCAAGTTCGCGTCAAGTTCAAGGCTTCAAGGGAATGCTCGAACGGGTCGCACTGGCCGCGCCGCTGCGCCGGAACGTCACGCCCGAGGATGTCGGCAACGCCGCCGTATACCTTGCTTCCGATCTCTCGCGGGCCGTCACCGCCGACATCCACTTCGTGGATGCGGGCTATCATGCGATGGGCATGGTCCCGCCGTCGGCCCCCGGGGCGTGAACGACCCCGCACGAGCCGCCGCGCTCGCCGTCGTCATGGACGTGTGGAAGGCCGAGGAGCCCGGTACGGACGCGCCGCTCGCAACTTCACGCTGGCACCTTGCCGGCCGTACGGACGACGACGAGTGCGATGCCTTCGAAGCGCGCGCTCGCGCCCGATGAAGGTTCTGCTCGTCGCAAATCGTGGCGAGATCGCGCTGCGCATCATGCGCTCGGCAAAAGAACGTGGCCTGCGCACCATTGCCGTGTACTCCGAGGCGGACCGCGATGCTTCCCACGTCGCCTACGCCGACGAAGCGTACCTGCTCGGTCCGGCGCAGCCGGCGCAGAGCTATCTCAACGTCGAGAGGCTGTTGACGATCGCGGCGCGCAGCGACGCCGACGCCGTTCACCCGGGCTA
>JBDTCF010000129.1:0-9576 GCA_039923715.1 Vulcanimicrobiaceae bacterium | reverse complement strand
TCGGCCAGCAGGAGCTCCAGGTGTACACCGGAGCCGGTCCGGCCGGCGCGCAGAGCAACGGTCTCTCGGGCTTTGTCAACCAGGTCATCAAGACCGGGACGTATCCCGGCTACGGCCAGGCCGAACTAGGCCTTGGGACGCCGACATTCTACCACAAGGCGCAGATCGAAGCCGGCGGCGCGACGCCCAACCGGAACTTCTCGTACTACGTCGCCACGGCCGGTTTCAATCAACAGTACCGGCTCGGCACGCAGGCCAACGGCGCCGAACTCGAAGCGAACTACGGCACGCCGTACAACGAAGTGGCCGCTAACTGCGGATCGCAGAGCGCCACGTCCGGCTGCTACGCAAACGGATCCGGGCTCTTCGGTTTTATGCCGCTCGGGCCGAACGGGTACGCCCTTGGCCCGACGACGTTCGGGTTCAACGCGAGCAACCAGAGTCGCGAATCGGTCGTCAATTTCCACTTCGGGATCCCGCACCACAAGGACGGCGGGAAGGACGACATCCAGCTGCTGTACGATAACTCGCTGTTGCAGACGCCATACCAAGTGGCGCTCAACGACTGGGGCGACACGACGAAGTTCGTTCAGTCGGGGTCCGCTCCGTACAACGGTACGGTCTATCAGACGTGCACCTCGCAACTCAATAATTGCACGCTGTTTGGCGGGCTCGGACCCACGTTCATCGACACGAACGTCTACAACGGACCGATGGGCGTTGCGCTAGGAAACGGCAACCTCCATCAGGTCCAGAACTACTACGCACCGAACTCACCCTCGCAACGCTCGCCGTTCGCGACGATTCCGCCGCAACAGCGGGACACCTACGATAATCGCGCGTCGATCGTGAAGGTGCAGTACCAAAAGAACATCGGCTCGAACGCGTTTGCCAGAATCTACGGCTACTCGTTCTACTCCGACTGGCTGCAGAACGGTCCGAACGGCCTGGCTTCGAATATCATTGGCGGTCCGACTGCGGACTACGAACTGATCACCCACACGCGTGGCGTGGTCGGGACGTTTGCCGACCAGCTCAACGCGAAGCACTTGCTCAACCTTACGGCGGGCTACACGTACGCGAGTACCGTCCGCTGGAATAACAATTGGTACGCCGCGCCGACGCGCGTTGGCGTGCTGGTCAACTCCAGTTCCCCGACCAGCGGTCTGTGCTACACGCTCGATGGCGTGTCGACCGGCACCGCGCTGAATCCGATCTATTGCGGATCGAGTCACGTCGGCGCGTACGGCTTGCAGGGCGCGGGCTCGACGTCGCTCGCGTCCAACGGTCATGGTCCGTGCATCACGGGGGACACGGCGTGTTTGTCATCATCGAGTTCGCCGGGTGGCATCTCGTCGTTCTCCTGCGGTGGCGGTCCGTGCGAGTACCTAAGCGCCGAGAGCGGCGTTCGCGGTTCGTACAACACCGTCGCTCCGCGATTCACGAACGTCTCGCTCGACGACACGTTCCGGCCGACCGACAAGTTGAACGTCAACCTCGGCGTCCACTTCGACGACTTCCGCTACGATCTCCCAAGTACGGCCGTTCCGATCGGACCGCTTCCACAGGCGGCCTCGGCGATTCCGCGCATCATGTGGCAGAACAGCTACAACCTGTTCCACTGCGTGTCCGCGGGCTCGGTCGTCGCGGTTTCAACGCCGAACAACGTGCCGGGTTCCTGTCCGACCGGCTATACGCCGATCAAGACCTCGGTTCAAAGCCCGTCCGTGAACGACTATCATGCGTTCGAGCCACGCATCGGCGCCACGTATACCGTCAACCCGCTGAACGTCTTGCGCGCCTCGTGGGGCAAGTACGAACAGCCGGCCAGTTCGGCATTCCAGCAGTACAACAACGCCGAGTACAACCTACCGAACGTCGCGCCGAACACGTCGTTCTATCCGCTCGGGTTCTTCAATCCGACGCACCAAGTGTATCCGGAAGAGTCGTACAACATGGACTTCTCTTGGGAACACCAAGTCAAGGGGTCCGACGTCTCGTTCAAGTTGAGCCCATTCTTGCGCAAGACGAAGAACGAACTGGAACAGGTCGTTCTGGATCCCAAGACCAACTTCTCGTCAAGCGTCAACGTGGGAAACCTGACCGCCTCCGGCGTAGAGTTCCAACTCAATAAGGGCGACTTCGGTCGCAACGGCCTCGCCGGTCAGCTCAGCTACACGTACACCTACGCTACGGTGAAGTTCAGCAACCTACCGACGGGCGGTACCGTGTTGGATGGCGTGAATCAGTCGATTCAAACCTACAACGCCTACACCTCGTACTGCGCTGCCCACTCGACGGACAAGCGCTGCGGTTCGACCTCGACGGGCGCCGCGGCCGGACCGTGTTTCGCACCTTCGGCGAGCGGCTCGCAGAACGTGTCGAGTCCGTGCAGTTCGCCGGGAGCGTTCGCGAATCCGTATTGGAACGCGCCCGTTCAGGGGCTCTACGATCCGGGTGCCAGCTACATCGCATACAATCAATTGCCGGGAACCGGTCTATCCTCGGTCGCCAGTAGTTACAACGTCCCGCACGTCGCGACGCTCCTACTTAACTACCGGCACGACCGTCTCGCGATCACACCGGCGCTTCAAATCGCCGCCGGTGGGCGCTACGGCAGCCCGGTCGAAGGGAACGGTATCGATCCGTTGGCGGTGAATCCGGCCAACGGAGCGAAGTGCGCACCGCTAAGCGGCGTCTCCGGTCTCAACGGAGATCCCCGCTATCCGTACGGCGGTACGGGCCTACCGTATGACGCCCAGACGTGCGGTGGCCTCATCACGACACCGAACTTCCAGACCGGTCACTTCGACAACTTCGGTGCGTTTCGCGAGCCGACATCGCTGAACGGAAGCCTACAGATGTCGTACGACGCATCGAATCGGGTGACGCTGCGGCTGACCGCCGCCAATGTGTTTACCAGTTGTTTCGGCGGGACGAAAGAGCCGTGGACAAACGTTCCGAATCAGAACGTGGTCGGTTGCTGGTATTCGTCGCCGGGCGGGTACGTCGGCAACGTTTACAACCCAGGGAATTCGATTCAGCAATTCGTCAAGAACTCGTACGCTCCGACGCTCGGAAACGTCTTCCAACAAGCGTTCGGCGGACAGACGAACCCGCTGCAGCTCTTCCTGAGCGCTCAGATCAAACTCTAGCGCATCGTTAACGGACGAGCGGAGGTCGTCCCTCGAAAAACACCACCACCACCGGGAGGGTCCTGCGCAAGCGGGACCCTCTTCTCTTCGCAAGTGCACCCGCACGTCGGCACGCTCGCGACACAAAAGGCGCGTGTCCTGACCTTTCCCCCCTCGAAGAGCGTCTACTCGGGAGTTAGGCAGGACGGTTGTCGCGCCTGCGCGCGTTGTTCCTCGGCGCACCACGTTATTCGACCGCGCGCGGAGGACAGGCGCCTAAGGTCGCTTTGGCGGGTACGCATTCGCGCCGGCAACTGGCGGCGGCGCGTGTACCGGGAACGCATTTCTTGGCGCGAGTGCGCGCCCCCGACGGCGGTTTGTTTCTTTCAATGCGCTTTCGTATCGTAGGGAAAGAAACTGCGCGAAAAGGATGCCGCCAACGTGGACTATCTCGCCACTCGTAACCTCTTACGGAAATTCAGAATCCCCGGCGCGCTCGACGCCGACCCAATCGCCGACGCCCTTCGCAGGCGGCTGGGCGCGGCCTCGGCGGCGGAAGCGTTGCTGCGGACGGCGGAGGAGACGCTCCGACCCTTCGCACCTTCGTATTGGGCGATCGTGAGCCGTGCCGACGTGGGAGCGGAGAGGCTCAACCAGGTGTCCGCCGATCTCTATCTGTCCATGCGAACGGTGTGCCGCCAGCGTCGGTTGGCCATCGACGCCATCGGTCAACGGATTGAAAAAGAGACGGCATTGGAGCGGCGGCCGCCCGCCTCCTTCGATGCGATCCAACTGATCGGCAGAGGCCGGAACTATCTCGCGCGCCACAGCGCGTCGGCGCTCCTCGAGGCGGAGAGGCTTTTTGGCTTGGCCTCGCATCTCGAGAGCCGTTCGGTCGACGCCTGGATCGGCCTCGCTGCTTCCCGCTTCGATCTCGGGGCGTATTTGCTGCGCGATCCGTGGCAAGCGTTTCGCGACTCGTCGAGAGCGCTCGAATGCGCCGAATTTCTCAACGGCTCGCAGGCGCCGGTGCGGGCCCTGCGCGCCAATGTCCTGCAGTTCGCGAACTCCGATTCAACGGCCGCCGCGCGCACGTACGCCGAGGCCCTGGAGATGGACGAAGACGACGCGTCGGCGCTCCAGGGAGTCATGTGGTTGAAGCTGGGGCGACGGGACTTCGCGTCGGCGCTCGCGCACGCCGAGAAAGGTCTAGTCGCGCACTCGGACTCGCTCGATCTCCGGACCGCTTACGGCATTGCGCTTCTCGCCGCCGGTCGGGCGTCGGAGGCCAAGACGTGGTTCGACAGCGTCCTTGAGGTCGAACCGGACCACTTTCTCGCCCGCCACTACTACGCGCACGTCTTGATCGGACTACGCGAGTACGCAGCGTGTCTCGACCACCTGGCCTCGTTTCCCGCCGGTGAACGTTCGATCGTCGTCGAGGCGATCGAGCAGCACGTGCACGGGCTGCTGGGCTCGCGCGTGGAACCGCTCGACGATGACCTTCTCGGTAACTCCGAGCGGCGGCCCGCGCGTGCGTTGTACGCGCGAGCGGTCGTACTCGCGGGACGGGGCGAAACGAAACGCGCGCTCCGAGCACTACGCTGGGCCGTCGCCGAGCGCGAGCCGTTTCTCGCGACGATCGCGTGGTGTCCGCTGCTCGAGAGTCTTCGCCACGACCCCGCGTTTGGGAAGCTTCTCGAAGAAATTCGCTAAGCGCGCTGCTAGCGGCGGCAACTGACCGAGCGGAGAATGAAAAACCCGATCGCGAGCGGGAACACGTAAGGGAGAAGGTGCGTAAACAGCGCGATGCCGACGATGCCGACTGCGATCACGCCGACCAGACGAGCGGTTCGCCCGATGACCCGCCCGACCATCGCGCCGATAATGTCGTCGCCGGCGACCGTGGTTCGCCGCTGTGAAGAGTAGGCACTCGACCATTGCGGGCCTGGCTGCGCGTACGGGCCGGACCACTGCGCGCGTTGCTGTTGCTGTTGCTGTTGCTGTTGTTGCCAGCCAGCGCCGGACCACTGCGCGCGAGCCGACTGGGGTTGCACCGGATTGACGGGCTCGGGCCGCCGCCCGTTCTCGCGATCGTACCGCGCGCGGCTCAGCGGGTCGCGCAACGTGTCCCATGCCTGATTGAGCATCATCGTGATCTGCACGGCGTTCGGCGCCTTGTTGACGTCCGGATGGTAGTGCCGGATGGCGGCGTGGTACGCCGCGTGCAACTGTTCCTGCGACGCCGTCGGACGAACGCCCAGCAGGTCGTAGTAGTTCGGGTTGTTAGGCATCGATCGACAAAGCGCGCACGGGGTGTGATCTCCTGGCGAACGTACCTACTCGCCGAGTGGGGAAAAAGATTCGGAACGGTGACCTTGCGATGATACCCATTCCACCCCCGAGTCCCTCCGGGGCGAGCCGGCCGGGTCGGTGCGGTCTCTCCGAGGGCGGGCCGGGTGCCGGTCCCGTCGATCGGTTTAGGCCGTCGCTACGAACACACCGCCGGTTACTTGCGTGCCGAGGTGGCAGGCCGTAAGAAATTCGACGATGGCGGCGTGTGCGACGCGGCCGTCGACGATCTGCGCCGCCCCGACGCCTCCGCGCACGCCGTGGGCCGCCGCCCGAACCGTTTGACGCAGCGCGGCCTCGAAGTCGTCGCGGTCCGCGAGAACGAGCGCTTCGGCCGGCGTGAGTTCGGAGATGAGCTGCGCCGACGCGGGATCGACCACGCCGCCGGCTTCGCTAAAGAAGATGGCACGACGCGCTTCGGTAGCGGCGGCGATCGCGGCGGCGACGTCATCGGCGTTGACGTCGATCGCTTCGCCGGCAAGGTTGAGCGCGGTTGGTTCGATGACCGGGACGTAACCGGCGTCGAGCAACGTCGTCAGGATGCGCGTCTGCACGGCGCCGAGAGAATCCGAGCTCGCGGCTGGGAGTAGCGCGGCGTCCGAGCCGCACAGACCAACGGCAACGTTTCCATGCCGGTTGATCGCGCGCACGTACTCGCGAGCGAGTTCGGGCTGCGATGCGACGACGATTGGGCGAACGCCCCGTGCGATGAGGAACTCGAGGTCATCCACGAACGTCGCCCGTGGCGCCGCCAAGGTGACGGCGTCCACGCGGACCAGGAACGTGTGACTCTCGAAACCGTGCACGCGTGTTCCCCCTGACCCTACAACGCATCGGAGCGCGAAAACGTCCTTGCTCCGCGAACCCTCCGGGATGGCACCGGTACTCCGTTGACATGCTGGGTTACGCGATCTACAGCCTCGGGCCACGGTCCGATGAGGACGCCTACCGGCGGTCGTGATCGCTCCCTCGTATAGGAGGACCCCTCGGGGCGACCTACCGAACGGGGGTGACGTTCCCACGCGCTCACCTCGAAGGAGGTTAAGATCGTGCGACGTGTGCCTTTCCCACGCCCCACCCCGCCTCGTCCTGACCGATGTCGCCGTGCCGCCTGCGGTAGCGCGTGAGCCTCGGGCTGCGGTCGCTGCTGGCCTCGACGCTAGGTGCCGCGGCGCTCGTTTCGGTGTCGGCGACCGCGCAGGCGTCCGTGCTCCGAGCGCACCCGGCACGGTGCGGCGCTCCACGGACTTCCGAAGCTATCGCGGAGCCGCCTCAAATCAGGCTCTCCGCGCTACCGCTCGATGACCTCGGAAGGCACGAACTCATCCTGCGGGTGGCCCGCGATGGCGACCGCTTTTGCTATCGATATACACTCGCGGGGGCCGGCGAGAACCGCGCGCCGATCTTGCGCGTTCGCCGCGGCGAGCGGTTCGCGCTGCGGATCGTCAACGAACTGGACGGCCCCGCGCCGGGTGCGACGATGGCGGCGAGCGCCATCCCGCGCTGCATGCCACAACCGATGCCTTCCATGCTCCCCGTCTCCTACGTCGGCTATATGAATCATCCGACGCAGTCGCGAGCGATGCCGATGAAGGACGTCGACGCAAACGTGCACCTCCACGGCTTTCAAGGGTCGCCGGAGCAAGAGAATGTCTTTCTCTCCACGTTGAGCACTCCGGCGCGCGCGTGCGAGTACGACGTCACCGTGCCGCGCACCCAACCGCCCGGCACATACTTCTATCACACGCACGCGCATGAGATGTCCGGTGACGAGGTCGCCGGCGGGCTCGGCGGCATGTGGATCGTCGAACCCGACGAGGCGCAGTTGTCTGCGAGTGACGAGCACGCGATCGTGCTCCGGTACCGCATCCCGTTTGTGGGTGACGACCAGTTCACGCAGTTCATGCCGAGCTACGCGCCACTGTTTTTGGCGGGCGCGGCGCACGCGAGCGCGCAGAAGCCGGCGGCCCCCGCGATCTTCGATCCGTTCAACCCGCCGCCTTGGCCGGCCACGATTCCGATTCGCGCGGGCAACCTCTCGTTTCACGGACGGTGCGGCAGCCGCCCCGGTGAGCTGACTGCGGTCGACGATGCCGATGCGCCCGGTCAACTGACCGTTCCCGCGGGCGAGCCGCAGTTGTTGCGCGTGCTCAACGCCACCTCCGATAGTTTCGAGAAGTTGCACCTGCGCGGCGCATCCGGACAGGCCCGGTCGCTCGCCGTTGTCGGGCGTGACGGAACGCCGGTTGGCGGCGACGACGCGCATCCGCTCGCGCGGTATCTTACGATGAATCAGTTGGTGTTGCCGCCGGCGGGACGCGCCGATGTCTTGCTGACGCTGGCACCGGATGAGGTCGTGACGCTCTACGCCGTCCACGAGTGCACGGCGCCGGGCGACGAGCACAAAGCGCTCGCCGATCTGCTCGTGATCCGGGCCGCCGCACCCGCCGCCGCGCCCGCCGCGATCGCCTCGACGCCGTTGGACGCGTCCCGAACGCCGGCGATGCAACTCGTTCAGTTTGCGCGCACGCATCCGCGGGCGGTCCGCCGGCGAGCGATCACCTACACCGAATACGTCCTTCCGAACGCGCGCGGGAAGGGGATACACCCCGAGTACTACATCACGGAGACGAGCAAGCCTGATTTTCGCGAGCGTCCGTACTGGCCGGCTTATGCGGAGGGTGCGCGGACGCCAGCAGCGGATATCGTCGTGAAGCACGGCAGCATCGAAGAATGGGATCTCTTCAATGCGACCATGGAGTCGCACAGCTTTCACATTCACCAAATGAGCTTCGTCGCCGAAGACCAGCCAGCCGGACCCGCGATGCTCGACACGGTAATGTTGCCGTTCGGTTCGCTCTTAGCAAATCCAAAGGACCGAAACTATCCGCTCATCAAGCCGTCGCGCACGCGGGTGCTGCTCGATTTTCGCAACGTCCCTCGCGGCACGTTCGTGTTCCACTGCCACATGCTCTTCCACGAAGATCACGGCATGATGAAAATCATCCGAGTAGAGTAACACGAGCGAATATCCGTCGGAGTGCTACGACCACTTCCGGGCGCTTCGGATTGTCTTGCCGTCGAGTTCAACTATCGGACGGAAACCTCGAGTGCCCGCTAGCGATCGAATCCTTGGTTAGTACCAGACCTTTGCGTCGACTGCACGTGAATATCGTGATCGACGAAAACCGTAAACGTCTTGTCTGGACCGATCGTCACGTCGTGACCGCGCACAAAGTTGTGAGCGAAGAAACCGAGGGGGCCAAGGAGTGCCCATGACAGCAGGGTCGCCGTGCTTGCAGCGCCTTTGTTGTCTCCATTTTCGCTAGCGTGGTTTGTCTGCGACAGCAGCACCTTTCCACCGTCGGCACTGTAAACCCAGTCGACACTCATCGCGAGCTTCCCGCCGCTACCATTTGAGCCAGCTCCCTGGGCCGCGGTGACGGTGGCGTGTCCATTAGCTCCCGCTGCAATGACGACCCAACCGTCAACGTCGACCTCTTTCTTTACAACAATTGCGACTTGGTCATCGATCTTGGCCGTTGCAGAAGATACCGGCTCGGACAAAGCTATGGCGACCGTTGTTCCGCCCGGTACGAGGACGGTGCCGGAGTCAGCGGTTGATGGCGTGCTAGCTGCGGGCGTTGAACTTGCGCGCGGAACAGGCTGCTTGTGGGCAACTAGCGTTGCACGAACCTCGGCTACCCTGCCGAGCAGGAACCCGAACATCACGATGGCGACGACAAATAAGCGACAAATCTTCATGCGAGTGCGCTCCAATAAAGCAGTTCAACACGCGAATAGACGTTTGCTAAAACGCCTTGTACCGTGCCTGAACTTCCATTGGGCGTTGGCGGAGCCCACCCCTGTAACGGACCCGCAGACGTTGGAGAACGTGCTCGGCGGCTCGATGGTCGCAAAGCCGTTTCGGTGTGGCGGCTGCTACTGGGGCGCGGGGGACGGTGTCCAAGCGGTCCCATCGGCATATTCGACGCGCAGGACGCGGTAGGTCGCGTAGCGTGCCGCCAAAAGCGGGAACGCCGCAACGGCCGTGCTGACACCGGCGCAGTTGTCGTTGAATCCGCGATTA
>JBDTCF010000128.1:0-6546 GCA_039923715.1 Vulcanimicrobiaceae bacterium | reverse complement strand
AAGTAGACCGTGCCCGGGCCGCCCGAGATGCGGAATGTTTGAGAATAGCACGTAGACGTGCCGTTCGTCGCGGGAATCGGACCGGTCGACCAGGATGCCGTCCCGCCGATCGAACTGCCGCTCGCTTTTTGCTGGCTGCTCGGGAAGGTGTAGTTCGCGGTGAAGGAGGTCGTGCTGACGAACGCCGCCGAGTGAACGGTCTGCGGGCTGTTGAAGTCCGCTTCGAGATTTTCGAACTGCACGGTCGTCCCGGACGCAATCTGGATTGGGAGCGGCGTCGGAACGGTGAACGATCCACTTGGGGGTACGAAGAAATTCGGTGGCCCGTAACCATTGACCGCGCCGTACGGGCTGGGTGAGGGCGCTCCTGAACTCGCAAAAGCGAAGGCCATCGGGACGATCGTTGCGCCGGGCGCCTGCGTCGAGTTGCATGGCCCGCCCGTCGGCGTGGTCGAGGGCGCGGTCGAGGGTCCACTCGGATTCGAGGGCGTGAGCTGACTGCCGTTCACCGCGAGGTGGTAACACCCGCCGCCGGCGAGCACCATTGCCGCCAGAGCCAATACGACGAACCCACTGCGCACGCTCACCTTCATCAAGAGTTGCGTTTCGTGCCGCGTTCGGGAGACCATCTACGGCGGAGCGCGTCGCGCATTAGGTCTGGGTGAACCGATCGGAACGGGGAAGGCTCCTCGCCGCGCGAACCGGGCACGCGATATGATCGGCCTCGAATCACCGACGGTCGCGAGCGCGCTCGCGGGCGCCGCCAGCTCGCCGGTTCGAGCCGGGGCTGCCGTCGGCGGAGCGCCGTTCGTCCAGGTTCGGGGTCGGGGCGCGTATGCGTACGACGAGCAGGAGCGAGCCTACGTCGACTACGTGATGGCGTACGGTCCTTTGCTGTTCGGACACGCGCCCCCGGCCTTGCTGGAGGGCCTTGACGAACTCGCTTCGCTCGGGACGGTGTTCGGCTCGACACACCCCGAGGAGATCCGGCTCGCCGGACGGATCTCGCGTCATCTTCCCTGCATGGAACGGCTCCGTTTCGTGAGCACCGGGACCGAAGCGGTGATGAGCGCGCTGCGGGTTGCCCGCGCGGCGACCGGACGCACGCTGATCTTACGCTTTGCCGGGAACTATCACGGCCATTTCGATGCCGCGCTGGTCGCCGCCGGCGCATCGGCGCAGACCGGTGACTCGCGCGAATCGGGAATTCCGCCGCGTGCGGTCGCCGACATCGTCGTCGCTCGCTACAACGATCTGGCCGACGTCGACCGCTTGCTCGCCGCGCGCTGGGACGATCTGGCGGCGATCGTGGTCGAGCCGTTGGTCGCCAACATGGGTTTGGTCGAACCGGTGCCTGAGTTCTTGACCGGCCTCTTCGAGCGGGCCCGCGGGGCTCGGGCCTTGATGATTTTCGACGAGGTGATCACGTGGCTGCGGCTTGGGCTCGGCGGCGCGCAGGCGCTGCTCGGATTCGAACCGGACCTCACGACGCTCGGTAAGGTGATGGGAGGCGGCTTTCCGCTGGCGGCCTTCGGCGGTCGGGCGGACGTAATGGCCGCGCTCGCGCCGGGCGGCGCCAGCTTTACCGGCGGGACCTATTCCGGGAATCCGTTCGGCGTCGCGATGGGGCATCGCGTCCTCGATCTGCTCGAGCGCGACCCGGCGGTCTGGGCGCGGCTCGAGGCAGCAGGCCAGCGGCTCGCCGACGGCCTCCGCCGCGTCTTGCGCGCCTACGAACTGCCGTACGCCGTCTCACAGCGCGGCAGCATGGTCGACTTCAAGTTCCGTCCCGGCCCGCCGGTTCGCAACTACGACGAGGCGCGCGCGGCGAACGGGACCGCGTTTGCGCGCTACTATCACGCGATGCGCGCGCGCGGCGTCCTGCTCGCCCCCTCGCAGAACGAACTGATGTTTCTATCGACCGCCCACGGCGAGTGCGAGATCGACGCAACGATACGGGCCGCCGAAGGCGCACTCGGAGAACTTCGCGCGGAAGGAATGGTATGATGAAGCAACTCTTGATCCACGAGGACGTCGTGGCCCGGCTCGGCGACGTACCGGCCTGGCACCATCGCGGTAACGCCATCGAGCGCGTCTTCGACAGCGGCGATTTTTCCGGCGCAATGCGCTTCGCAAACCGGGTTGCCGATGCGGCCACCGCTGCCGATCATCACCCGGATATCCTGATTTCCTACAATCGCGTCACGGTAACGTTGACGTCGCACGACGCCGGCGGCCTAACCGAACGCGATTTCGCGCTCGCGCGGACGATCGACCGTTTCGTCGATCGGTAGTCAGTCGTCCTCGGAGGGCTCCAGCGGGGCGTTCGGCGCGATCGGCACGAACGGTCGTGCGCCGCGGCGCGCTTCGACGAACTCGATCTGCGCGACCAGATCGCGCACTTCCACGAACTCGTCGGCGGCATCCAACAACTCGTCGCCGACGCGCGCTGGAAAGACGCGCGGAAACTCGGGGGTCGAGTTGAACGCGGAGGTCAGTTGCGAGCCGACCACCACCACCCGCGAACCCTTGGCGGCGACCGCGCGCACGAGGGGGGCGAACTCGGGATCTCCCGAGACGAGGATCGCGCGATCGCAACGATCGGCCAGCGCGAGCATGTCGATTGCGAGTTCGAGCCCGATGTCGACGCGTAGGCTACCATCGGCGAGGGCGTGGGTCGGTTTGCGTACGACGCGATAGCCGTTCCGGTTGAGCATGCGGATGAAACCGAGTTGTTGCGCGCGCCGGCGTTCTACGTCGCGTCCGTCGTCGATCCATTCGCCGAGATAGTAGATCGCGTGCGTCAAGATGCGCTCGCCACTCAGCGCCGCGAGCAAGCGCTTGAAGTCGACGCGGATTCCAAGACCCTCGTAAGTGATCCGCGCGAAGCTCGCGCCGTCGATGAAAATTGCGACCCGTTCGGCGGCGCTCATTCGCTTCGGCGCTCCGGCAACGGATACGCGACCACGCCGGCGTGGCCGTCCGCATCGAGGGCGCGAACTCCAAAGATGAAGTCGTCTTTGGAAACGCCGACGGCCGTGTAGGAGGTCGCGTTGAGGACGGGTGCGAGGTGAGTCCAGAGCGGTTCGAACGTCGCGCGCCAAACCACCTCGTAACTCGCCGCGCGCGGAACGGGCTTCCACACGAGCGTCGTGTCGTAGCCGAGATCGCGGACGACCATCCGCGGAACCGGCTCCGCCGGCGCGAGCGCCAGCGTTGTGATGGCCGCGACGTTCATGCGCGTGACGCGCGCCAAGTAGTCGAAGTCGACGAACCGAACGAGGTCACCGTACTGCACGCCCCCCTCGACGCGGACGTTCTGATGCTGGTGATCGAAGTTCTCGTTTTGTTCGACGAAGCGAACGGCCGGGTATCCTTGCTCCGCGAAAGATTCCTGATCGCCCCCGCGCAAAAACCGATCGGAACGGTAAATCAGGTTTGCGTGCATCGGCGCGACGTACGCTTCCGCGATCTCCTTCACGAAACGCGCCAACTCGCGCGCGGGCGAGTCGTTTTCGCTTCCAAGCAAATTGACGCGGGCCGGGTCGGCGCCTTTGGGAAGCGATTCACTGAAAAGGCGGACGTCGTTCGGGGCGTTCTGCCCGGCGTGGCCGATCGAGGCGCCGACGATGTCATTGTTGAGGTTCGCTTCGACGACCGTGCCTCGATCTTTCAGCACCTTGGCGAAGTGCTCCGAACCGAACAGCCCTTGCTCTTCTCCGTCGAAGGTCGCGAACACGACCGTTGCGTGAAGCGGCAGGGCCGCCAACACGCGCGCGGCTTCGAGCACGCATGCGGTGCCCGAGCCGTTGTCGTCGGCGCCCGGGGCGTCGCGCGTCGCGTCGTTAGCATCGCTGTTGCGCGAATCGTAGTGGCTTGAAAGGACGATCGTACCACGCTCGGGATCGTCGCCGCGGAGCGTCGCGATGACGCTCGACACCTCGACGGCGCGCGGTAAGTGGTCGGTCTTGGCGTGTTCGAAGGTATCGAACGCGACGGTCATGCGACCGCCGGTCCGCGCCGCGATAGCCCGAAAACGAGCGGCGATGGCGTCGCGCGCCGCGTAGACCCCGCGCGTGCGGGAGCCCAAGCGTTCGGAGAGGAGATTGCGCGTGCCGAAGCCGACCAGTTGCTCGTCGATCGTCTTCAGCCGCGCGGGCGAGACGTCGCCCGCGGCCGCGACGATGGCTGGGTCGAGGGTCGGTCCGCTCGCCTCGCCGGCACGGGCGGGAACGGCCGCGAAGGCCGCGCCGAGCGCGCCGGCGGCGAGGGCGTGGCTGAAGGCGCGAACGCCGAAGCGAGACACGCCGCTTGCGTTCGCGCCGCGCGCGGCGCGGCCTTGGCCGGCTAGATGGCTGCGGCCGGGCGCCCGTCCGAGAAGCGCACGTAGCGTCCGAGGACGACCGCCGTCCCACCGCCGGGGACGGTCTGAATCGAAAAGGTGTCGGTCAAAAATCGCATGATGGGGAGCCCTCGACCCCGCTCGGCATCGGTATCCGGGAGCTCGAGATCCAGCCCGATGGGATGGTCCCCTTCGAAACCAACGCCGCCGTCGCGGACGGTCGCCAGGATCTGATCGGTGCGGATCTCGCAGTGGACCTCGATCGGCGCCTCTGCCCGCGAGTGTTCGATGGCGTTTGCGAGCGCTTCTCCGAGCGCCGTCACCAGCGCGGCGACGTCGTCTTCACAAATTCCGCGGGCGCGCGCGAAAGCGCAAACGCCCTCCCGGACCAAGCCGGCGGAACGAGGATCCCGCGGGATGCAGAAATCGACGGATTTCAGGCTCTTTCCGTCGGATTCTTCCCGTTCGTCCTCCTGTCGTTCGCGCATGCCCACGCCTCCTTTTACCGTTCCGGGGCGTTCGTAAACAGCGCGTGGCTTATACTGCCGTCGTTTACGTGCTTCGCTGTGCCGACGGATCGCTCTATACAGGTTGGACCCTCGACCTAGCGAAACGCTTGGCCGCCCACCGGGGCGGGCGTGGCGCGCGCTACACCCGCTCGCGCCTTCCGCTCGAACTGCAAGCGTTTTGGCGATGCGACGGCGCCGGGGCGGCCCGCAGCAGTGAGGCCCGCTTCAAAGCAATGTCGCGCTCGGCCAAGCTCGCGGCGCTCGCGCGGGGCGAGGTGTTCGGGTACGTCACGGTCAACGCCCCGCACGTCGCCGCCCCCTCGAAGCCGCGACGTCGCTTGAAAGGAACGCCGATGCCCACCCTTGCCGCCCCGACGGGCGCCGAACTCGACGCGCTCGCGAGCGAGGCCGCGGCGCTCCAAGCCCGGATCCACACCGCGAAGGGCGATATTGTCTTCGGGTTCTTTCCGGCGCACGCCAAGCAGCACTGCGCGGCCTTCATCACGTTGGCGCGGGCCGGCTTTTACGACGGTCTGACGTTTCACCGCGTCGAGCCTGGGTTTGTCGTTCAGGGCGGCTGCCCGAAGGGTGATGGCACCGGCGGCCCGGGCTACAACCTGCCCGCCGAATTCAACGAACTCCCGCACGTGCGCGGGACGGTTGCCATGGCGCGAGCGACCAATCCGAACTCCGCGGGGTCGCAGTTCTACCTCTGCTTGGACGACGCGCGCTTTCTCGATCGCCAATACACGGTCTTCGGTCAGGCCACCGAGGGGCTCGAGGTGCTCGATGCAATCCGGCGCGGAGACGTGATAGAACGCGTCACGATCGAACCGCTGGCGAGCAAGGCTACGATAGCGTAAGGGTTCCCTCGACGATCGGGGCGACGCTGCCGCCGACCTCGATCGTTCTCCCCTGCGCGTTCGCGTGCACGAGGACGTGCAGCAGACTGCGGCGCCCCATCGCAACTCCTTGTTCGCACACGAAGCTGGCCGTGCTCTCCGGGAGCAACCGGTACGCCAGCAAGTATTCCGCGAGCGGTCCGGCCGCGCTCCCGGTGGCTGGGTCTTCAACGATGCCGTGTTCCGGCGCAAACATCCGGCAGTAAACGCCGCCCTCTTGCAAGGCGAACGCGAAGACGCCACCCACGCCGACGTCGCCGCAAACGACACGAATTGCGCGAGGGTCGAGCGCGGCACGGTCGACCGCGGTGACGGTTTGCAGCGGCACGAACAGGAACGGCTCGCCCGCTCGCCCGACCGCAATCGGCGCATCGAGCAGGTCGGAGGGTTCGAGGCCGAGCGCGCGTGCGACCGCGTCGCGAGCCTCGAAGGTCGGCCCGAGTGCGATTGGCGGCGTCGTGAGCCACGCGACCAGCGGCGGTCCCTCGTCGATCCGGACCGCAACGAGTCCGACGCCTTCCTCGAACGCGAACGAGACGCGCGCGCGCCCGATCGCTCCGATCTTTCGCAAAACGTACGCAGTTCCGATGGTCGGATGTCCGGCGAACGGCAGTTCGGCGTAGGGTGTGAAGATGCGGACGCGGGCGATTCCCTGGCCGCTCGGAGGGAAGACGAAGGTCGTTTCCGAGAGGTTCGTTTCGCGCGCGATGCGCTGCATGGTTGCGGTGTCGAGCCCGCGCGCGTCGGGGAAGACCGCGAGCGGATTGCCCTCGAGCGGCGTCTCGGTAAAGAC
>JBDTCF010000127.1:0-8543 GCA_039923715.1 Vulcanimicrobiaceae bacterium | reverse complement strand
GGCTCCGACGACATTACCGAATGCAGCTTGGTGACGGTCCCTTACAAGATGGGCGACCGGACCGTCGGCGTGCTCGCAATTCTCGGCCCGCGTCGCATGCCGTACGGGCGATTGCTGGCGCTCGCTTCCGGCACGGCCACATCGCTGAACGCTCACCTGAGCGGCTCCGAGATCCGATAGCTCCATCGTGGCGACGGACTTCTATCAGACGCTCGGCATCGAGCGCAATGCCGACGATGCCGAGATCAAGCGTGCCTACCGGCAACTCGCGCGCAAGCACCACCCCGACGTCGCCAGCGACAAAGTCGCGGCCGAGGCGCACTTTAAGGAAATCAACGAAGCGTACGAGACGCTCTCCGATCCGCGCAAACGCGACATGTACGACCGCTACGGTCGCGTCGGTCCGAATGGTGCAAGCGGCGGCTTCGAGGGTTTCGGCCCTAGCGAGGGCTTTTCCGACCTCTTCGACATGTTCTTCGGCGGTAGCCGTGGGCAGACGGCGCAGCCGGCCGGTCCAGGGCACGGCGCCGACCTGCGCTACGACTTGGAGATTACGCTCGAGGAAGCGTACCGGGGCGCCGAGCGACCGATTACGTTCGCGTCGCTCGCGGCATGCGAGACGTGCAAGGGCAGCGGCGCGCGCCCCGGTTCGCTGATTGCGGGTTGCGATCGATGTAAGGGGAGCGGCGTCGTACGAGCCGTCCGGCAGACCCCACTCGGACAATTCGTCACCCAAGCGACCTGTACGAAATGCAACGGCGAAGGGCATACGATTCCCAACCCGTGCGAAGCGTGTCGCGGGCGCGGGCGCGTCGAACGGACGCGAACGCTGAACGTTCGAATTCCGGCCGGGGTCGACGACGGCAGCCGCATTCGCGTCACGGGGCACGGCGAAGCCGGCGCGCGAGGTGGCTCGGCCGGCGATCTGTACGTGTATTTGTCGGTCCAGCCGCACCCGCGTTTTCGTCGCAACGGCGTCGACCTGCAGGTCGACGTTCCGATCTCATTTGCGCAAGCGGCACTGGGCGGACCGCTAACGGTCGAAACCCTCGATCCCGAACAACCGGTCGAAATACACGTCCTAGCCGGGACGCAAAGCGGTGCTACCTACCGTCAGCGCGGTGCCGGCTTGCCCGGCGTGCGTGGAGGGTCGCATGGCGATTTGCTGGTTCGCCTTAACGTGGCGGTACCGACGAAACTGACGCCGCGCGAGCGCGAACTCCTCGAAGAACTGGCGCATATCGAGGGGAATCGCACCGAGGAGCGGTCGTTCTTCAATCGCGTGAAAGACGCGTTCAAGGTCGAGTAAGAGCCGCTCCTTGTTTTGCGGATGCGAGCGCGCTTTAGGTGCCGCCGTTCCAGCCGAGCGCTCGCGCCACGAGTTCGGCCCGGTTGCGGCTCTGCGTCTTAACGAGCATTCGCTTGACGTGATCGTTGACGGTCGAGGGCGCGATCCGGAGAAGCTCGGCGACCTCCCGGTTTTCGCGCCCTTCGATGAGCAGGCCGAGGACGTCGATTTCACGTCGCGACAACTCGTAGTCACGCGCGGCCGCGCGAATCGCGTTTCTCGTCTTGAAGCGTTCGAGCGAAACGCCGATCCGGACGCCGTTTGGGCCCCGCAGGGGGAACACGCGGATCACGTACGACGTCCTCGCAACGGCAACGCCGTCGTTCAGCGAGAGCGGCGACTCGAAGCTCCAGGCCGCCGTCAGCTCGCGGACCCTCTCCTCGATGCGCGCTTCGAGACGCGGGGCGTTGGCAGCGCCGTCCGTCTCGAAGTGACTCCGGCCGCCCTCAGGTTGCCAACAGTACTCGATCTCGTAGGCGCCGTTCAGCACGTAGAAAGCCGCCTGGGAACGCGTCCGGATCTGCTCGGGCGGAGCGGCGAGCGTGGCCTCGCGGCGCCGCTCGAGGTAGGCGGCGATCGGCCCGAGGATCTCGCCCGCTACGCGAACGTCGGCTTCCGAGAAGCGTTCCGCGCCCTGCTCGCGGACCAGGAGAATGAGCGCGTTGGCGCCGTCGTCGTCCCCGCAGAGCATCGTCAGTCCGTGGAGAAACGGCGTCAGCGGGGCTCGCGAACGCTCGACGACCGTCGCTTCGCGCTCGAGAACGTGCAGGGCGTGCTCGGCGCGCGCGAGCTCCTCGAGCCGCTTGGCGCCGGCGATTTTTGGCTGAGTGATGATTTCGGCGATCCGGCGCTCGCGTTCGTAGCGGATCAGCACCCACGCCGAGTGCGCGATGGGGGAAAGCGCGGCGGACAGGAAATCGGACGGTCGCGCGCCCTCGGAGGACAGGCTGAACAGCCCCGCTCTATGAGACGAGACCGGCTGAGCTAAACGCGGGGCATCCGATCGGTTGGGGAGTAAAATCGTGCCAGGTCCTTCTAGCGGGCGTTGAGCGGACCGAAGATCGTATTTTCGACGGCTGCGGATATCATCGCCTGGTCGGCGGTGGGTATCGCAAAATCGGGTGGCGGTTTCACGCTCGCGCGGGAACGAAGGTCGCGCGTTCGAAGGGGAAGACGTGACTTTTAGGCGCCACGGCCGCGCGCGTTTCTTCGTCGACGGCGTCTGCGCCCAAGGCGAGACGGTCGTTCTCGAAGGCAGCGACGCGCGTAAGTTGAGCGTCGTGCTACGGGCCGAGCCGGGCGATGCGGTCGAGATCTGCGATTCCGCCGGTCAGGCCTTTACCGGCCGGATCGTCGAACCCGGGGCCCGCGTGGAGGTCGTGCTCGAAGCCGAGCTTTCGCGACCGCACAAGATTGCCGAAGTGGAAATCATCTTGGCGCAGGCGATCCCTAAGGGCGCCAAGATGGACTTCGTTGTCGAGAAGGCGACCGAACTCGGCGTCGGCCGCATCGTTCCGCTGGTGACCGAACGGACGTTGGGCGACGAAGGGCGCGAGGGCAAAGTCGAGCGCTGGCGCAGGCTCGCCCGAGCCGCCGCGCAGCAGTCAGGCCGGTTGCGGATTCCCAGCATCGAGGCGCCCGTTCGTTGGAGCGCCTTCGTCGAACGAGCGGACGAATTGGGGCGCGTGCTGGTCCCCTGGGAACTCGCTCCCAGGACGCCGCTGCGCGAGTGCCTCCCCCCGTTGCTTGCGAACGCGCGCACCCTGACGGTCGCGATCGGTCCGGAGGGAGGCTTGACGCACGCCGAAGTCGATGCCGCACGCGAGCGCGGCGCGGTAGCCATTTCGCTGGGTGCGCGCATTTTGCGAACCGAGACCGCCGGGCTCGTCGCCGTCTGCGCCGTGCGCTACGCCGCCGGAGAACTCTAAGCGTCAAGCGTCCGGCTTGCGGCCGCGCCGGGAGGCGCGCGGCGGGCGGAGCCGGCCCGCGGCACGTCGTAGAAACGCTGAATAGAATGGCGAAGCTTCTTGAGGACCTTGAGCCCGGCACCGCCGTTTTCGTCGGCGAAATCCGCGTCGGCGAGATTCGCGCCGTATACGCCGAAAGAGACACGCGTCGCGCGGACTACCTCGCGGTGCGCTGGGACTCGCGCGATCTCGACGTCTTGGTCGCCACGAGCGAGGTCGAATCGCTCGAACCGCGCGGTGTCGTTCTCGGCGGAACCGAACCCGAAACGTACGCCACGCTGGCAGGTTTCGACGAACGGCGGATGCCGCAACTGCGGAAACTGCGGTGACGCGGTGAAGTTCTCGCTCGTTCTGCCGACCTACAATGAAGCCGCGGGGATCGAACGGTTGATCGCGATGCTCGACGGCGTCTTTCGCGAGAACGGGCTCGACGGCGAGATCATCGTCGTCGATGACAACTCGCCGGATGGAACGGGCGCCATCGTCGACGCTCTCGGCACGCGCTATCCCGTGCGTTGTCTGCACCGGCCGGGGAAGCTCGGTCTCTCGAGCGGCGTGATCGACGGTTGGAACTTTGCGCGCCCCGATTCGGAAGCCCTCGGCGCAATGGATGCAGACTTCAGCCACGATGCTGCGGCGTTGCCTGCGATGGTGCGCGCGCTTGACGGTGGGTACGGTCTCGCCGTCGGGAGCCGCTACGTCCGCGGCGGTGGGATCCGCAACTGGCCGCTGAAACGAAAGATAACCTCGCTCGTTGCGATCGCGCTGGCGAAACCGCTGACGCCGCTATGGGACATTACCAGCGGCTTCTTCATCGTTAGGCGCGCGGCGCTAGCCGGCGTAACGCTCGATCCGATCGGCTTCAAAATCGGGCTCGAAGTCATCGCCAAAGCCCACTATGTCCGCGCACTCGAAGTCCCCTACGTCTTCACCGACCGCATCGCCGGGCAGTCGAAGATGAGCGGCGGAGAAATCGTGAACTACCTGCGTCAACTCGGCCGGATCTACGCTGGGCGCGTGGGCTTCGAGCGGCACGTTCCCGACGGTCGCCAGGTCGCCGCAGAGTGATGCCGGAGTGGTTGCGCGTGCGACGCGAGCACCGCGCGCCGGCCGACGATGCGACGCTGTGGATCAAGTGCCCGCGCTGCGGCGAACTCTTGTACCGCAAGGACCTTGAAGCGAATGCCTCGGTATGCGTGCGCTGCCAGTACCACTTTCGGATGCACGCCCACGACCGCATTACGATGCTGGTCGACGGCGACTTCGTCGAGATCGGCAACGAGATCGTTCCCGGCGACCCGCTCGAGTGGAGCGACAAGCGGCCGTATCCGCAAAAGCTGGCCGGCGACCGCGAGAAATCGGGGCTTAGCGAGGCCGTCGTAACCGGGTTCGGAACGATCGGCGGATTTCCGATTGCGCTCGGCGTGATGGACTTCGGATTCCGCGGGGGCACCATGGGAACCGTCGTCGGCGAACGTATCGCGCGACTTTTCGAGCAGGCGACTCGCCGCGGGCTGCCCGCGATCGTCTTCACGGCGAGCGGTGGCGCCCGCATGGAAGAAGGCATGCTCGCCCTGATGCAGATGGCGAAGACCACCCAAGCCGTCGACGCTCACGCGCAAGCGCAGCTTCCCTATATCACGGTCCTTACCGACCCGACGACGGGTGGCGTCTCCGCCTCGTTTGCGTTTCAAGCCGATGTGATCGTTGCCGAAGCGCACGCTGCGATCGGATTCGCCGGCCGCCGGGTCATCGAGCAGACAATCCGGCAAAAGCTTCCCGACAACTTTCAGACGGCGGAGTTTCTGCTCGAACACGGCCACATCGATGCGGTCGTCGCGCGAGCCGATCTACGCGTCCTCTTGATTCGGTTGCTCGATTATCTCGTCGGCGCGCGCGGCAATGCGACGTTGCGCTCGATCCCCGAACTCTCGCTCGTATGAACCTGATCGTCGAGCGCGAGAAGAGTCTCGAAGCGCTCGAAGCGCGCCTGGCCGATCTGCGGACGCGCCCTGGAGCAGCCGACAGCGGCGATCTGCGCGCGCTCGAAGACAAGTACGCGCAGCTTGCGCGCGACATCTTCGGCTCGCTCACGCCCTGGGAACGCGTGCACGTCGCGCGGCACCCGCGCCGGCCGATCGCGCCCGATTACCTTGCGTGTTTCGACGAGTTCCAGGAACTCCACGGCGACCGTCACTTTCGCGACGATCCGGCGCTCGTCGGCGGGCTCGCCAAGCTGGGCGGCCGCCGCGTAGCGGTACTGGCGCAGCAAAAGGGCCGCGACACGAAGGATAACATTCGCCGGAACTTCGGCATGGTCGCACCCGAAGGGTATCGCAAAGCGAAGCGCCTGGTCGAGTTAGCCGGGCGGTTCGGCTTGCCGATCGTCTCCCTGGTCGACACCAGCGGCGCGGATCCCGGCATCGGTTCGGAGGAACGCGCGCAATCCGAGGCGATCGCCAGCAGCTTGCTCGCCTTCGCGAAGGTCCCCGTCCCTACCGTGGCGGCGATTCTCGGGGAGGGCGGTAGCGGCGGCGCGCTCGCGATCGCGCTCTGCGACGTCGTGATCATGCCCGAACACTCGATTTACTCGGTCGCTTCGCCGGAGGGCTGCGCGGCGATTCTTTGGGGTGACGCGGGGCGAGCGGAACAAGCGGCCGCGCGCTTGAAGTTAACGAGCGAAGATTTGAAAGGTTTTGGGATCGTCGACGAGATCGTCCCCGAACCGCTGGGCGGCGCACAACGCGACGGACCGGCCTTTGTTCTTCGCGTCCTCGAGCGGATCGAGCGCACGCTCGAACGCCTCGCCCGGCAGCCGGTTGCGGAGCTGCTTGCAGCCCGGCACGAGAAGTACCGGCGCATTGGGGCGTGGCACGACGAGTTGCATCGCGCCGTCGCGGCCGGGACGTGAAGCTCCTCGCGCTGCTGACCCGGCTCGGTTTCGCCGCGATCGCGTGCGCCGTGCTCGCGCTCGTCGGCCTCCAGTACGCGCGCGCGGTGGCCCGGAACGTCGCGCTTGCACACGCCCTCGATCGAACGCGCGACGACGTGAGCCGGCTCGAGACCCGCCGAGCCGAGCAATTGCGCACGATCCGCCGCCTGCGCGATCCGCACGGCGCGATCCCGGAAATTCACGATCGGCTCCATCAAGTCGCACCCGGCGAAGCGATCATCTACCTGCGCGGCGTCGCGACCCCTGGCCCCCTCCCGTGACCCGCAGGTGACCCAGTTGCGCGGCGTCGTCATCAACGTCCATCGGCTGGGGGCGACGGTGCGGCTCGAAGACGGCCGGATCGCGTCGGTTCCGGTGACCGACCTCGGCCCCCACGGAGCGCGTCTGACGGGGAGCCTGAAGCACCGCGAGCCGTTGGTGTTTGCGCTCGACGAACGCGGCCGCCATCCGGTCGCGCACCCACACGACGTCGCCGTCGAGCCGCCCCAGGGATCGCCGGGCACAGACGAGCGCGCGAACCTCTTCGAGGGCCACATCCGCGCCTATCTCAAGCAAACCGAGGAGTGGGCGCCCCCCGACCGGCCCGAGCCGGCCGCGCGCCACTTCATCCGAAAGAAACGGCGTGCGGCGACTTTCGAGGCCAGGACGAGAGGCGTGTAGAACGGCGCGGGCGTGAATCCGCCTGCCGACGCGCGCGTGCTGCCCGTCAACGTCCCCGGTTGCTTCGTGCGCATCGAAGGCACGTATGCCTCGTTGCGGTCGGCCGAGCAACGGGTCGCCGACTTCATCCTCAAACACCCCGAGGAGCTGATCTATCTCACCGTCACGGAACTGGCCGAACGCACGCAGACCAGCGAGTCGACGGTGGTCCGGCTGTGCCAGAAGATCGGCTATAAGGGCTACCAAGAGTTCAAGATCATGCTGGCGCGAGATCTCGTTGGGCCGGTCGAACAAGTCTACGAACACATCGAGCCGGGCGACTCGCTTTCGGAACTGAAGAACAAGGTCTTTCAAGCCAACGCCCAGGCCTTACGGGACACGATGGAGGTTTTGGCCGACGACGAATTGCAGCGCGCCGTTACGGCGATTGCGAAAGCCCGGCGGCTGGAGATTTACGGCGTAGGCGGGAGCGCCCCGCTCGCCCTCGATGCGTATCACAAGTTTATGAAGCACGGAATCTCGGCGGTGTCGCTTTCGGACGGTGACTTGATGGCGATGTCGTCCTCGCTGCTCGGGCCGCCGGACGTGGCGCTCGGAATCAGCCACACCGGCACGAGCAAGGACGTCTGCGAGGCGCTCGCCCGAGCCAAAGACGGCGGCGCGACGACGATCTGCATTACGCATCGCGCCACCTCGCCGATCACCAAATCCGCCGATATCAAGCTGTTTACCGCCGCCAAAGAAACGGCGTTCGGGAGCGACTCGATGTCGAGCCGCATCGCGCAACTCTCGATCATCGACACGTTATACGCCGGCCTCGCCCTCGACGACTACGATCGCTCGCTACGGCGGATCCAACGCACGCGCGAGGCCTCCCAGCAGAAGCGTTACTGAGGCACGGCGCGTGATTCGCGCCGTCATTTCGCTCGGGACGAATAGCACGCGGCTGCTCGTGATTCGCGATCTGCCAGGCGGCCAAGCCGAGCAGTTGGAGCACCGCTCGATCGGAACGCGACTCGGGGAGGGACTTCTCGAGCGAGGTGCGTTGGGTGAGCACGCGATGCGTCGAACCCTCGACGCGATCGGTACGTTTGTCGAGAGAGCGCGCGCGCACGAGGCGTCCGTCGAAGTCATCGCGACGAGCGCCATGCGCCGGGCAAACAACGCGGACGCATTCGCTGCCCGCGTGGAGGGGCTCTGCGGTGCGCCCCTGAGCATCCTAAGCGGTGATGAAGAAGCCGCCAGCTCGTTCGCCGGCGCGACCTACGCCCAGAACGTTGCGCTGGGCCGGCTGGCGGTTCTCGATGTCGGTGGAGGCAGTACGGAGTGTGCCGTCGGACGCGCGCAAACGCTCGAGCGTTCGCTGTCGATCGAAATCGGGGCGGTGCGCCTTGCCGAGCGTTTTCCCCGTTTGCTCGGCACCGCACGCCCGGAGGAAGCGATCGAGGAAGCCGCCGCCGCGCGGAGCTTTGCGCGCGAAGTCCTGAGGCCGTTGAGGACCTTGCCACCGGCGGCCGAAGTGCGAGCGGTTGCCGGGACCCCGTTGACGCTCGGCGCCATCGTCGCGAGTACCGACATCGATCGCGTCCGTGGCCGGGTATTGACCCGTGTCGAG
>JBDTCF010000126.1:0-20733 GCA_039923715.1 Vulcanimicrobiaceae bacterium | reverse complement strand
AGGTGCGCGCCCGTAGCTCAAACTGGATAGAGCGGGGGACTCCTAAGCCTCAGGTTGGACGTTCGAATCGTCTCGGGCGCACCAGAATCCCTCGGGCGCTCGCCTGACTCGATAACTATGTCAGGCTCGGCGCGTTTACAACGGCCCGGCGGCGTGTTATAGTCGATGGACGAACGGACGGCCCGGTCCGTTTTCTTTATGTCGTCCCACGAACAAGGCGAAAGATGGCGAAAAAAGAGAACCGCGTGATGGTCGTGCTAGCCTGCAACGAGTGCAAGCGGCGGAACTACAACTCCTCGAAGAACCGGCAGCACAACAGCGACCGGCTCGAGTTGAAAAAGTACTGCCGGTTCTGCCGTTGCCATCGGCCCCATCGCGAGACGAAATAGCGTATACTGGTCGAAGCAAGACGCTCGACGCATTTCGACCGCGACGAGCGCCGAGAACGCGCGTAGGGCGGTAGCTCAATTGGTAGAGTAGCGGTCTCCAAAACCGTTGGTTGCAGGTTCGATTCCTGTCCGCCCTGCCACAAACATCCGGCTCGTTGACGCCGAGAGTCGCCCAGGAAAAATCCCGAGGAGCACACCAGGTCATGAACAGAGGAGCGGGTGGCGGTAGCGGAACCACCACGAAACCCGCCACCAGCACGCCGAAAGGTCCGTCGACGCGCGTGACTGCGCAGCGGGCTGCCAATGCGGCCCGGACGCAGGCGTTTTTTCGCGGGCTCGTCTCGGAGATGCGCCGCGTCACGTGGCCCTCGCGTCAGGAGTGGATCTCGGCGACCATTCTGACGATCGCACTGGTGGCGGCCCTCTCGTTCTACATGTGGGTGATCGACCAGCTTTTGACGCTCATCTTCGGGCTGGTGCACCGCTAAGTCGTGAACATCAGCGAAGAGTCGAGCGCGCTCGTCGAGACGGCGCCGCCGCATCCTGCCGGGGCCGGCGAACGCAAGAAGTGGTACGTGATTCACACGTACTCCGGCTACGAGAACAAGGTCAAGGCCAACCTCGAGCGGCGCATCCATTCGATGAACATGTCCGAAAAGATCTTTCGGGTACTCGTCCCGATGGAAGACGAAGTCGAGTTCAAGGACGGTAAGCGTAAGATCACGCCGAAGAAGGTTTTCCCCGGCTACGTCCTCGTCGAGATGGATATGGACGACCAGTCGTGGTACGTGGTCCGCAACACGTCGGGCGTCACCGGATTCGTCGGAAGCCCCGGCGCGGGCGAGAAACCCGTACCGCTTCAGGAAAAAGAAGTCAAAACGATCCTCAAACAGATGGGCATCGAAACGCCGAAGCTCAAGATCGACTTCCAAAAGGGCGACCGCGTCAAAGTCACCTCGGGTCCGTTCTTCGACTTCACCGGGATCGTCGACGAAATCCAACCCGAGAAGGAGAAGGTCCGCGCCCTCATCTCGATCTTCGGCCGCGAGACCCCGGTCGAGTTGGAATTCTATCAGATCGAGAAAGTCTAGCGCCGGACCGGAGTTTCGCGGCCAGCGGAGGCGTCAGCCGGAGCGGGTTTTAACCCGAGGGGTCCCCGGGCGACGAAGTCGCTTGGGGGTTCGAGATCCCGGTCGAGTTGGAATTTTACCTGATCGAGAAAGCCTAGACGTCGACGCCTGCTTCGTGCAGGCGGACGATCTGGTCGACGGACAGGTCGCGATAGCCATGCCGCCGCAGCGCGCGCAGGTAGTCACCGTCGACGCCTTCATCGCGTAACTCGATGAGGTCGTCGAGCGAGTTCGGCCGGTAGCCGGCGGTTCGAAGGTCGTCGACGTCGTCGGCCCCGATCCCGTGTTGCGCCAACGCGATCATGTCGCGCGCGCTCAAGTGCGCGTCGAGGCCCGCGTAGTCGCGAACGTCCGAGGCGCCGACGCCGGAATGCGCGAGGGCGATGAAGTCCTCGAGGCTCGGGCGCTCGAGGTTGCCCTCTCGAGCGGCGGCGACGAGGTCTGCATCGACACCGGCGTCCGAGAGTTCGACCAACTCGTCGACCGAGGGGTGGTAACCGGCCGCGGATAGGGCGCCGATCAGCGTAGTATCGTCGGCATCAGCCGAGAACGCAATCGCGCCTGGGGTGGCGGCGACCGTACGGCCGGCGAACGTGGGGAGCTGGACTCGTGCCAGGAAAAGGGCGCCGACGGCCAGCGCGAGCGCGGTGAGGGTTGCGAGACGGATCATTGTCCCGGCCTCCGTTCTGAAGCAACTAAAGAAATAGGTCAGACCCAGGCTAACACGGCACGCGGCGGTCGTCAACGCGGGTCCGCATGGACGATACCGCCGAGGGTGGCCGGATGTTTGCCGGGGCCCGAGCTGAGGTGGTATACTATGCGAGGAGCGGCCGCGAGCCGCTTTCCGCATGCCCGGCACCCGACCCCGGCCGGCCAGCGCAGCGCAGGGGGGAGGCCGTCCGCTTTAGGGGCGTCCGTTAGGAGGAAATCGTGGCCAAACGAGTCGTCGGCAAGATCGGCTTGCAGTTACCCGCCGGAAAAGCGACCCCGGCGCCGCCCGTCGGACCCGCCCTCGGACCGTACTCGCTGAACATCATGGCGTTCTGCAAGGAGTACAACGACCGCACCCAGTCGCAGGCCGGGCAGATCATCCCCGTCGAGATCACCGTCTTTGAAGACCGGACGTTCTCGTTCGTCACGAAGACCCCGCCGGCGTCGTTTCTGATCAAACGTGCGCTCGGCGTCGAATCGGGTTCGGCGATTCCGAACCGCAACAAGATCGGAAAACTGACCGCCGCTCAAGTGCGCGAGATCGCCCAGATCAAACTCCCGGACCTCAACGCGAACGACATCGACCAGGCGATGCGCATTATCGCCGGAACCGCACGCTCCATGGGCGTCGAGGTGGCTTGATATGGCGCAGCAACACGGGAAGAAGTATCGCGACGTCGCGTCATCGTTCGATCGCGACAAAGTGTACGGCACCGGCGAGGCGGCTGCACTGGTGAAGAAAAACGCGCGCGCCAAGTTCGATGAAACGGTCGAGATTCACATTCGGCTCGGCGTCGATCCCAAGAAAAGCGACCAGAACGTACGTGGCACGGTCTTGTTGCCGCACGGCACCGGCCGTACGGTCCGCGTGATCGCGTTCGCGAAGGGCGACCGCGCGAAGGACGCGCAAGCGGCCGGCGCCGACGTTGTCGGCGAACAGGATCTGATCGATCGCGTGAAGGCCGGTTGGAACGAGTTCGACGTCGCGGTGGCAACGCCCGACATGATGGGTGCCGTCGGTTCGAATCTTGGCCGAATTCTGGCTCAAAAAATGCCCAACCCGAAATCGGGAACCGTGACGCCGAACATCGGCGCCGCGATTCGCGACATCAAAGCCGGTAAGGTCGAGTTTCGTCTGGATAAGGCGGGAATCGTTCACACGATCGTCGGCAAGGCAAGTTTCGGTGAAGCGCAGCTCGCCGAGAACATCGCAACGCTGATGGACGCGATCTTACGCGCGAAGCCGACCTCCTCCAAGGGAACGTATCTCCGGAGCATCACGCTCGCCAGCACCATGGGTCCGGGCGTGAAGGTCGACCCGAACCGGGTAAAGATTACGGCCGCGACCGCAGCCTAGCGGACACCTGGTTTTCTCACCGACAAGAACGAGCCCGAAGCGCGGCGATCGCCTGCGTTTCAGGCTTTTTCGGTTTTCGGCGGCCGGAACTCTTAGAAGCTTAGGAGGAATTGTATCCGTGCCCGGACCAGGTTCCAAGCCCACGACCGAAGACGGCCCTCAGGAGATGCGCGTGTTCAACCGATCCCTTCGCAACGCGGCGCTTGCGTTAGCTGCAGTTCTGTTCGTTCCCACGCTCGCGCTCGCCGCAGCACCCAAAGTCACCGCCGGTGCACCGACCCAACTCGACTTCTCGCTGACCGCGACGCAGATCAAAGCGAATTGCGCGCAGGAGATTGCCGCGGCGAAAGGCCGCATCGACCGGATGCTGATGCTCCGTTCGGCGCGGACCTTTGAGACGGTCGTCGTGCCACTGGAATCGATTACCGCCGACCTGAGCGACAACCTGGCCGTGGAAACGTTCTTAAACATCGTTGCTCCCGAGCGAGCCGTACGCGATGCGTCGTTGGCGTGCTCCTCGGACGTGAGCGGCTTCTACACGGAACTGGGGGCGCGTAAGGACCTCTACGAGGCGCTGGCGGCGGCCAAGGCGAGCAACACGGCGCACACGCCGGACGAGCAAAAATTGCTTCAGCTGTGGTATGTGAGCCAGGTTCGGTCCGGCTCGGGCCTACCGGACGACAAGCGTCGCTCGTTCGTCGCGCTCTCGCAAAAACTCACGGACCTTCAGAACGCGTACCAAGCGAATCTCTCGAACGACACGACGGCGATTCGCATCTCCACCAAAGAGGCGGCCGGATTGTCGGCCGATTTCGTCGCTACCTTAAAGCGGGACGCCGACGCAAGCTACATCGTTCCGGTCGACGAGAGCACGATCTCGCCGTTCGTCGAAAACGCGACCAACGAGGCAGCGCGCAAACGGTTCTATTTCGCGTACGCCAATCGCGCTGCCGCCAAGAACGTGACGCTTTTGCAGCAAGCGATCGCGGTGCGCGATCAGCTCGCGCACTTGATGGGGTATCCGACCTGGGCCGCCTACGTACTGGACGATCGAATGGCGAAGAGTCCGGAGCGGGTTCGTACCTTTCTCGACAAACTCGACGCCGCGCTCTTGCCGAAAGCACGCCAAGAGATCGCACGCTTGGCCGCGCTCAAGGCGAAGCATGAAGGCGTCCCCAACGCGCGTCTGCAGCCTTGGGATGTGGGTTACTATGACAATCTTTTGCGGACGACGGCTTACGCGGTCGATACCAATGAGGTCCGCCAATACTTTCCGGTTCAGCACGTCATCGACGGGGTTCTGGGGATCTACCAAAAGGTGTTGGGCGTGAAGTTCGCGGCGATTCCGAACGCGACCGTATGGTACCCCGACGTGCAGGAATACGCCGTCAGCGATTCGGCTTCAGGGCGTTTCATTGGGACGTTCTACCTCGATCTCTTTCCACGCGACGGGAAATACAAGCACTTCGAAAACGCCCCGATTCTTGCGGTGCGACGCCTGGACGACGGGTCGTACCGCGCGCCGGTTTCGACGATCATCGGGAACTGGCCGAAGCCCGCTCCCGGCCACCCCGCCCTACTTAGCCACGACGACGTCGTGACGTTTTTCCACGAGTTCGGACACAATATGGCGGCCCTCTTGGCGACCGCTCCCTACGAGACGTTGAGCTCCGGCTTCCGTCAGGACTTCATCGAAGCCCCCTCGCAAATGCTCGAGAACTGGGTTTGGGATCCCGCCATCTTGCACGAGATCAGCTCAAACGTCAAAACCGGTGAGCCGCTCCCGGCGCCGTTGATTGCGAAAATGATCGCCGCGAAACACGTCGACGAAGCCTATGACAACACGCGCCAGGTCGCGCTCGCCACCATCGATCTCGACTATCACACCATGGGCGCACACGTCGACACGACCGCGGTGTGGGCGCGTGACGACGCAAGATGTTCACCGATGGCTATGCCGGCGGGGGTGCGCCCAGAGGGCGCGTTCGAACACCTCATGGGCGGGTACGATGCCGGCTACTACGGCTATCTCTGGTCGAAAGTCTATGCTCAGGACATGTTCACGCGCTTCCAAAGCGGCGGCCTGGAAAGCCCGATCGTCGGCGCCGCGTATCGTAAAGACATCCTCGAACCGGCGCGCGCGATCGAACCCGACGAGATGGTCGCGACATTTCTCGGGCGACCGATGAATCCCGACGCGTTCTATCGGGACATGGGGATAACGCCCTAGGCGGAAGCGGTGCCGAGCGGGGCGATGGCTTCCACCGCGAGCGCGATGTCGATGTCGTCACCGACCATAACCCCGCCGGTTTCGAGCGCCTGGTTCCACGTCAATCCGAACTCTTTACGGCTGATGCGGGTGACCGCAGAGTAGGCGATCCGATCGTTGCCCCACGGGTCTTTTGCGCGGCCTTCGATTTCGCCGTCGAGCGCGACCCGACGCGTGGTGTCGCGGATCGTGAGGTCGCCGTTGAGGGTGAAGTGCTGGTCGTCAGTCCGCTCGACGCTCGTGCTGACGAAACGGATCTCCGGGAAGTGTTCGGCGTCGAGGAAGTCGGCCGAACGAAGGTGAGCGTCGCGGTCGGCGGTGTTCGTTCCGATCGACGCAGCCGCCAGCGTTACCGCGACGGTCTCGGGGAATCCGCTGCCTGAATTGGCCTCGATCGAACCGGCGATGCCGGCGAAACTGCCCCGGACTTTCGAGATCATCATGTGTCGGACTGCGAAGTCGACGTGCGTGTGGGCCGGGTCGATCGTAAAGGTGGTGGTCGTGGGTTGTGTCAGCATGCGTTCATTGAAACACACCCGCGGGTTGCCGAAAAGAAGGCACTCGTTTGTGCTTTGGTTACCGCTCGGGAACCGCGCCGCCGTTCCGGGCGGCGTGAAGCGTGGCCCAGGTCCCCAATTCGTGGACGATTGGCAGCAACGATGCGGTACAACCGGTCGCGCGGTACTCGACGCGCGGCGGAACTTCCGGATACACGGTGCGCTCGACGAGCCCGTCGCGTTCGAGTTCGCGCAACGCTCCGGTCAGAACTTTCTGGCTTACCGGTGCGAGCGCGCGCTGTAATTCTTTGAAACGAAGCACGCGTGCGCTGCTGAGCTGGATCAAGATGAGCAGTTTCCACTTGTCGCCGATCATCGCGATCGCGTCCTGTGAGGGGCAGCGCTCCTGGGGCGCGACGCGGGGCACGGAGCTAGGGACGAGCTTGACCGTTTCCATAGGGCTCGTCGTCCGACACGAGGCGCCCGGTCCCCTCGCCTGCCGGAACCCGAGATTTTCACTTGACCGACGGAGGGTGGCCGGGGTATCATAGCCGCTGGCTCCGGTGACCGTAGGTCCGCTCTCGGGCGGGTAATGCGCAAGCGCCTACCGAGGATGTGCGAAGCGGTTTCACGGGTTTGGCGCGCTGCGTCTCCCTCCGCGCTGCGCTCGTCGATCCGACTGGAGCGCCTCTCCGTTCCCGCACGAAAGCACGCGATGCCCACAGCCAAAAAGGAAGCGACAGTCGAAGAACTGCGCGAGAAGCTCGCCGGTTCGTCGAATCTGTTCTTCACGAACTACGCCGGCCTAACGGTCGAGCAGATCACCCGACTGCGCGTCGCCTTGCGTAAGGACGGCAGCTCGTATGCCGTCGTCAAGAACACACTGTTCGCGCGCGCCGCCAGTCCAGACCTGGCGACCACGCTCGAGTCGGTGCTCGCCGGCCCGACGGCGATCGTTTTTGCCGGCACCGACCCGGTCGCGCCGGCCAAAGCACTAAAGACGTTTGCCGACGACGTCAAAGCGCTCCAAATCAAAGCGGCCTACATCGACGGAGAGCTCGTCGATTCGCAGTCGGTTCGCGTCCTGGCCGCGCTCCCGCCGAAGGCGGAGCTGCAAGCGAAGGTCCTCGGCCTCTTGGCGAGCCCGATGCGGACGTTCGTCGGAATTCTTGCCGCGAACCCAAGCGGGTTCGTGCGCGTTCTCAACGCTCGGGAGAAGCAACTCGCCGAGTCATCCACCTCGTAACGTAGGAGAGTCATCATGGCAGTTGCCGAAGTCATCGAACAAGTCGAAAAGCTTACCGTCCTCGAACTGAACGAACTGGTCAAGACGCTCGAAGAGAAGTGGGGCGTCAGCGCTGCGGCGCCGGTTGCCGCCGCGTCCGCACCCGCCGCCGCCGCCGCCGCACCGGCCGCCGAACAAACCGAGTTCGACGCGGTCCTGACGGAAATCGGCCCCGAGAAGATCAAGGTCATCAAAGCCGTCCGCGAGTTGACCAGCCTCGGCCTCACCGAAGCGAAGGCCTTCGTCGAGAGCGCACCCAAGGCCGTGAAGAGCGGCGTCCCCAAAGACGAAGCCGAGTCGATCAAGAAGAAGCTCGAGGAAGTCGGCGCGAAGGTCGAGATCAAGTAACCGCAGCGGATTACTCGATCGAAGAAGAGCCCCGCGTACGCCCGGGGCTCTTTGAATTTTGCGTCGAGCGGGGTTGAGCGCTACGCGCCGTTTGGACGCGAGGTCGCGCCGGACGGTCCGATGGCCGGCGCACCGGCGGCCGGCAGCTTGAAGGGCGTTCCGTGCGAGTCGTCCTTGGCGTATTTTCCGAAAAGGTCCGGATTCGAAGCGAAGTGATGCTCGAGATCGGAAATCCGGTGGTCGTCGCGCGGATGGTCGGAGAGAAACTCGGCGCCGCCGCCGGTCCCGCTCTTCTCGAACGCGTTAAACAGCCAGATCATACCGTTCGGATTGTACCCGGCCTGCGCACAGGTGTTGGATCCCTTGAGATCGGCGGCCGTTTCGACGCCGCGCGAGAAACGGTTACTCTGTAGCGTATAGGCGATGTTTTCGCCGAACTGCCCCAATCCGCTCCGATCGATCCCGGTAATCGCACCAAGGATTCCGATGATCGCACCCTGGGTGGCGTTCTTCTGCATCAAGTTGACGACATCGTGGTGAATATCGTGCGACGTCTCGTGACAGAGAACGCCCGCGAGTTCTTCTTTGTACTTCACGAAGTGCATGAGCGAGTCGGTCACATAGACGTTGCCGCCCGGGACTGCAAACGCGTTCGGCGACGATTCGTGGACCAGAATGAAGTGAAACGGGTACTGGTACTGCGGGTCGGCGACGGTCTTAATGCGGTCCGCGATCGGGTTCAGGACCGAATACAGCGGCGAGGTCGAGATGATTTCACCTTTTTGTTGGAGTTGCGCGTAGACTTGCTGGCCGATCTGCTGCTCCTGATCGGCGGCGGTCGCTGGTAGCGCGCAAGCGAGCACCCCCAACATCCCGACGGTAGCCAGTAAGGCGAAGCGGGTCTTCATGGCGGTGGGGCCCTCTCGTAGGGGATGTACGCGGTTGCTCACGCCCTCCATAACGAAAAGCCGGAACGCCAAGTTCGCCCGAAGCGCAAAGCGGCCCCCGCGCCCCGCCTGGGCGGTAGCGGGGGAGCCGCTTCGTCGGCCTCGCGCGTCGCGGTGCCTGTCGGCGGTTACGGGTTGTAGCCGGGGTTTCCGGGACCGACCCCGTTCCCGGTTCCTGCCAGCGGGCGGGCCAGGTGGAACCCGTTCACGCCGTCGCCGCTCGCAACGTCAGGTTGCGTATCACTGACGAACGTGTAGAGCGGTTTGCCGTTGTACGAAAGTTGGGTGGATCCGTCGCCGCGGGCGAACGAACCCCACGGGGCGGTGAGAGCGACGCCGGGCGGCGCGACGGGTGGCCAAATGGCCGCGCACCCCCCGGTGCAGGTCGAGACGTTGGGCGTCGTGTCGCCGTCGGAAACGTACACCGCGAATCGCGCGGCGTTGACGAAGGCTGGGCTTCCGCCGATCGTAGCGGTTGACAAGACGGTTACGGTCGGTCCGCCGCCCGGCGAACCCATCGATCCACCGGAGAGGCCCGAACCACCGCAACCGGCGAGCAGGGCTGATGCGATCAGTCCGATCGTGAGCGAGGGTTTATTCATGCGGCCAGCATGCGTCCCAAACGTAAGGCGACTCTGAAGCTGACGGGCAGCGGTCTTCAGGAACGATTCATGAGCCGCCACGTCGCACGAATCGCAAATGAAAAGCGGGACCCCGAACGGAGCCCCGCTTTTCGGCCGACGCGCTCCTAGTGAACCAGGAAGCCCACGAGCAGGAGCGCGACGATGTTGAGAACCTTGATCATCGGGTTGATCGCAGGCCCGGCCGTGTCTTTGTAGGGGTCGCCGACAGTGTCGCCGGTGACCGCCGCGGCGTGCGCGGGCGAGCCTTTGCCGCCGAGGTTGCCGTCTTCGATGTACTTCTTCGCATTGTCCCACGCCCCACCGCCGCTCGTCATCGCGAGAGCGAGGAAGAGCCCGGTCACGATCGAGCCGACCAGGACGCCGCCGAGCATCTTGGCTCCGCCGTTGTTCGGAAGAACGAACGACAGCGCGACGATCACGATCGGAATCCCGACCGGGATCAGGGCGGGCAGAACCATCTCTTTGAGCGCGGCGCGCGTGACGATGTCGACGGTCGTGCCGTAGTCGGGCCGCTGCGTGCCGGCCATGATGCCGGGCATGTCGCGGAACTGGCGGCGGACTTCTTCGACGACCGCGCCCGCGGCTCGGCCGACCGATTCCATCGATAGCGAGGAGAAAAGATAGGGTGCCAGGCCGCCGATGAAGAGCCCCGTGAGTACGTAGGGGTCGCCGATGCTGAACGTAATCGGTACGGTAGCGCACAGCGCGCTGAGCGTGGCGTGGCACTTGTCCGAGAGCTCTTGCAGGAACGAAGCGAACAGCACCACGGCGGCGAGCGCCGCAGAGCCGATCGCATAGCCTTTGGTGACCGCTTTCGTCGTGTTGCCGACCGCATCGAGTGGGTCGGTGACGTTGCGGACGGACTCGGGAAGTTCGGCCATCTCCGCGATGCCACCGGCGTTGTCGGTGATTGGTCCGAACGAGTCGATCGCAACGATGATTCCGGCCATCGAGAGCATCGACATCACCGCGATGCCGACACCGTAAATCCCAGCCATGCCGTAGGCCACCAAGATTCCAACGACGATCGTAAGGGCGGGTAGCGCGGTCGCTTGCATCGAGACGGCCAGACCGCTGATAATGTTCGTTGCGTGTCCCGTCATCGACGCCTTGGCGATGTTGCGGACCGGAGGGAAGTTCGTTCCAGTATAGACTTCGGTGATGAAGGTGATTAGGCCGGTGACGGCCAGACCGACGAGCGCTGATACCCAGACGCCGAGCGTCGTAATCGGTTGACCGGAATCGAGCGTCACGCCATCGCCGAACTCGAGCTTCGCCAGGAAGTAGAAGGCGATCGCCGACAGGACACCGGCCGTGATGAGCCCGCGATACAGCGCACCCATGATCGAGCCGCTGCCGTCGCGACGCATCCGGACGAAGAACGTTCCGATGATCGACGTGAGAATCGAAGCGGCGCCCAAGACGATCGGAAACTCGGTCGCCGTCGGGATGAGTTTGCCAAGCACGAGGTTGCCGAGCAGCATGGCGGCGATCGTCGTGACGACGTACGTTTCGAAGAGATCGGCCGCCATGCCAGCGCAGTCGCCGACGTTGTCGCCGACGTTATCCGCGATAACGGCGGGATTGCGCGGGTCGTCCTCGGGAATCCCGGCTTCGACCTTACCGACGAGATCGGCGCCGACGTCGGCCGCCTTCGTGAAGATACCGCCGCCGAGGCGAGCGAACACCGAGATCAGCGAGCATCCGAAGGCAAGGCCGATCAGCGCTCCAAGCGACTGCGCCTTATCGCCGTTGTTCACGTCCAGCATGATCGCGTAGTAGCCGGCCACGGCGATGATCCCGAGCCCGACCACCAAAAGGCCGGTGATGGCGCCGCCGCGGAAGGCAAGGCTGAGAGCCGGCGCGAGGCCGCCACGCGCAGCCTCGGCGGTGCGCACGTTAGCGCGCACCGAGACGAGCATGCCGATGAACCCGGCGGCGCCCGAGAGGACTGCGCCGATCAAGAAGCCGACCGCCGCCTCCCAGCCGAGCGGGGGCGCGATCGCAATCAGGATCGCCAGAACGACCGCGACGATGCCGATGGTGGTGTACTGGCGCTTCAGGAACGCCATCGCGCCCTCCTGAATTGCCGCCGCGATCTGGCGCATCCGGTCGTTGCCGTCCGGTTGCGCGAGCACGAAGCGAATGAGCACGATGCCGTAAATGATGGCGATGCAGCCGGCCACGAGGCCGAACAAGATCGCAAGCTGTTCAGTCAAGAAGCGTTCCTCTGTCGCGACATACTATAAGAAGGCCCCTCGCTGGAGCGACGGGCGTGCGACTAAATGGCGTTTGGCATCGCCGCTGATCAGTCCTCTTGGCGCCGGACGCGGGGAACGCCGCGGGCCGCGCGAAGCCACGCGGGATGCAGGAGGTCGAGTTCCTCGTGGTCGGTTGCGGGCCCGCCGGCGGGGTTGCGGCGCGCGAGGCGGCCCGCGCTGGCATCGAGACGATGGTTTTGGAGCGGGACCCCGTCGTGGGCTCCCGGCGGGTCTGCGCGGCCGGCCTGCGCCCGGGATTTTGTGAAGACTTCGACCTGCCGCGCGCGATCGTTCACTGCGATCCGCCGACCATCGCGCTGCATGGGCCGACCGGGCGCCGGTACGACTTTCCGATCGGGCCGGCCCACACGACGACGCGCGAAGAGCTGGATGGCACGATTGCGGCGCTCGCACGCGAGGCGGGAGCGGAGATCAAGACGAGCGCCCTGTTGCGCTCGTTCCAGACGCAGAACGACCGCACGATCGTCGAGTATGCCGATCTCGTTACGGGCCTCCGGCACGAAGTCCAAGCGCGATCGGTTTTTCTCGCCCAGGGGTCCAGCGCGCGTCTCGAGGAGCGTTCGCCGTTCGGTTACGCCGCTTGGCCGGCGGGCTTGATCACATGCTTTCAGTACCGCGTCTACCTCGACGCGCCGGCCACGCCGCAAACCTACCAGACTCTCGAGATGCACTACTACGTTTCGCCCGCGTCCGGCCGGAACGTCATCGCCTGGATGTTTCCGAAACGCGATCACCTCTCGATCGGGCTCGGAATCCAGGCGAAGGTGCAGGGGAAGGAACTGCGTGCCGAACTGGACGCCTTCATGCCGACGGTCGAGCGGCGGTTGTTCCCCGGCATCGGCTACCGCGTGCGCGACGAAGGGAACTTGCTGTACGGCGGAGCGCCGCGGCCGACGATCGGAAGCGGTTCGGTGATGCTCGGCGGCACCGCCGCAGGCCTCGTCGACGCGACCACCGGCGAAGGCATTCACGAGGCGGCCCTCTCGGGCCGATTCGCGGCCGCAGCGCTCGCGGCTTGGCGCATGGGCCGGGTCGCTTCGGCGGCCCGCGAGTACCAGCGGACGACCAAGCGCGCTTTCTACGGGCGACTGCACCATCGGCACAAGTTGATGCACTTCCTCGAGAGCCGCCCCGCGCGTTTCGACGTGCTGTTTCGCCAGCTCGAACGGACGCCGCTCTTTGCCGCATTGCTGCAGCGCGACCGCAACGATTTCACCACCCGCGAGAAGCTCTTTTTGCTCGGACAGGCTCTGCGTTTTTCGTCGCGCGCCGTTCGTGCGTGAACCGATGCAGCAGGTGAAAACGTTCTCCGACCCGGAGCGTCCCTACGTGATCGCGGGTCAGGCGTACGCGCGCGAAGAGATTATTCACCGTCACCTCCATCTCGTCAAATACGTGGCCGGTCGCATTTCCGTCAACCTGCCCCCGAACGTCGAATTGAACGATCTCGTCAACGATGGCGTGGTGGGTCTCATCGACGCAATCGAGAAATATGACGACGCGCGCGGCGTGAAGTTCGAAACCTACGCGATCACGCGAATTCACGGGGCGATCCTCGATGCGCTACGCGCGCTGGACTGGGTTCCGCGTGCGGTTCGCCAACGCGGTCGCGAGATCGAGCGCACGACGCACGCGCTAGAGATCGAGTTCGGACGGGCGCCAAGCGACGACGAAATCGCCGAGCGCCTGGGCGTAACGGTGAAAGAGTTGGCGACGCTGCAGCATCGGGTCCGCGGCAGCGCGCTCGTCTCCCTCGAAGAACACGTACCCAGTGACCGCGGTGGGGAAATCCAACTGCGCGATACGTTGCGCGACGGAGGTGAAGAGATCGGCGCGCCCGTCGAACGCGAGGAAATGCGCGCGGCGCTGCTCGAGGCGATCGACGTTCTACCGCCGCAAGAGCGAACGGTCGTCACGCAATACTACTTCTCCGGCAGGACGCTTAAGAAGATCAAGGACGTGTTGGGCGTCTCCGAGTCCCGCGTCTCGCAGGTGCACGCTCAGGCCGTGGTGCGGCTGCGAAAGCGCTTGCGCGAGTTGCGTGGCGACCTCGGGTATCGCGAGAGCGATGCCGTCCTGCCGCGCAAGTACGGGCGCAAGGTCCCCGCGCCGAAAGCCGAACCCTCCGCGACGTGAGCTGGCTGGCAAAACTTCGCGCGACCCTGACGCGCTCGCGCGAGTCGCTCGCGGGCATCGAAACGTTGGCGACGGCGCGCCGGCCGCTCGACACCGACTTTTGGGAGGAATTGGAAGACATTTTGCTCGCCGCCGACTTCGGCGTTCCCACGACGGCAAAGATCATCGAGGGCTTGCACGTCGTGGCGAGACAGCACCTGTGGCGGCGCAGCGACGAAGTCATCGCGCAGTTCAAGACCGACGTGCGAGCGTTTCTCACGCTGCCCGGCTCGGAGCTGATCCTTTCGGGAAGGCCGGCCTTCGTGCTGGTCGTCGGCGTCAACGGTTCGGGGAAGACGACGACCATCGGCAAGCTCTCGCACGATTTACACGCCCGGCGCAAGCGTGTGCTCTTGGTCGCGGCCGACACGTTCCGCGCGGCCGCCGCCGAGCAACTGGGGATTTGGGCGGAGCGGACGGGCGCCGATTTCGTCCGCGGACGCGAGGCTTCCGATCCGTCGTCGGTCGTCTACGACGGCGTCGCGGCGGCGCGCGCCCGGGGGGTCGACGTGGTTCTGATCGATACGGCGGGCCGGCTGCAAACCAAAGTCAATCTGATGGAAGAGCTGAAGAAGATGCGCCGGATCATCGAGCGCGAGAGCGGCGCTCCGCCCGGCGAGACGCTGCTCGTGGTCGACGGGACGACCGGCCAGAACGCGATCTCGCAGGCTAAGCTGTTCGACCAGACGACGAAACTGACGGGGATCGCGGTTACGAAACTCGACTCGAGCGCGAAGGGCGGGGTGCTGGTCGCGATCGTCGATCAGATCGAGGTCCCGATCAAGTTCGTCGGGCTCGGCGAGTCGGCCGACGCGCTACGCCCATTCGACCCCAAGGCATTCGTCGATGCCCTCTTCGCGTAGGGGAGGCCGCCCTGGGCCTAGCCTCCCGGGTCGGTCGAACAGGAGTTCGATTACGTGTCTCGAATGGGGCTCTCCAGGTCCGCACTTGTTGACGACGGGTGACGGCGTGAACGAGAAGCGGCAGCCTCGACGATCGACTGTGCCACGCATCTGGCACTCGACCGTGCGAGACTGATCTCACCAACCTCCTCATCGCTTTGGGAGCAGAGCCAGGTGCCGCAAGACGAACGACAGATCGCCCTCAGCAACGCACTCGCGCAAATCGAGCGCCAGTTCGGCAAGGGCTCCATCATGAAGATGGGTGATTTCTCCGAAAAAATGGCGATCGACGTCATCCCGACGGGCTCGATCGCGCTCGACCTCGCCCTCGGCGTCGGCGGTTTGCCGCGCGGGCGCGTCGTCGAGATCTACGGACCCGAATCGAGCGGTAAGACGACGCTCGCGCTCCACGTGATCGCCGAGGCGCAGAAAAACGGCGGAACGGCGGCGTTCGTCGACGTCGAGCACGCGCTCGATCCGACCTACTCGGCGGCGCTCGGGGTCGACCTCGACGCGCTCCTCGTCTCGCAGCCCGATACCGGGGAACAGGCGCTCGACATCGCCGAGATGCTCGTTCGGAGCAACGCGGTCGATGTCGTCGTCGTCGATTCCGTCGCGGCGCTGGTCACGAAGGCCGAACTCGAAGGCGACATGGGCGACACCCACGTAGGCCTGCAGGCACGCCTGATGTCGCAAGCGCTACGCAAGCTAACCTCGGCCATCTCGCGCTCGAAGTGCGTGATGATCTTCATCAATCAACTGCGCGAAAAAGTCGGCGTAATGTTCGGCAGCCCCGAGACGACATCGGGCGGGCGGGCGCTCAAGTTCTACGCCTCGGTGCGGCTTGACGTGCGCAAGCTCGAGCAAATCAAGATCGGCCAAGAAGTTGTCGGATCGCGGACGCGCGTCAAGGTGGTGAAGAACAAGGTCGCGCCGCCATTCAGGCAAGCGGAGTTCGACATCACCTACGGGCGTGGTATTTCCAAGATGGGCTCGATCCTCGACGTCGCGCTCGAGCGCAACATCGTCGGCAAGAGCGGTTCCTGGTATACCTACGGTGACGTTCGGATCGGTCAAGGCCGCGAAAACGCCAAGGCCTACCTCGAGGAGCACCTCGATCTTGCGGTTGAAGTCGAGGAGCGGATCCGCGAGGCGTTGCGCTCCGCTACCTCGGCGAACGGAGCGGTGCCGGTCGCGGCACACGCCGGCGTACCGCCCGCCGAGTGACCGTAGGTTGTGGGGAGGAGCCGCGGCGGCGCCCGTGAGTCGCTCGATCGTCGCGGCGTTGCGCCTGCTTGCGGCCCGACGTTTGACGGAGGCGCAACTGTGGTCGCGCCTGCAACGACGTGGATATGCCGAGGAAGACGTGCGAGCCGCGGTCGAAGCCTGCAAGCGCGACGGGTATCTCGACGACAGGCTCTTTGCCCGGCTCTACGTCGACGGGCGGGACAAAGCCGTCGGCGACGCGCGCTTGGTCGCCGATCTGGTGCGACGCGGAATCGATCGCGAGGCGGCGAGGCGGGCCGTCGAGCAGGCCGAACGCTCGCAGGACGAACGCCTTGACCGAGCGATGCGAAAGGCCGTGCGTCTGCGCCCGCAGGCCGGGTACCCCGCGGTCGCGCGGACGCTGGAGCGTCTCGGTTTCCCGGCCGCCGCGATCTATCGGCGCCTGCGCGCCGAGGCGAGCGAATTCGATGAGGTGGCGCACGCTCTTGCGAGCGCCGAGGAGTCCTTCGAGTCGTCTGCGTAGAGTGTCCACGATGCGATCCCTGGTAGCCGCGATTATGACCGTGGCGACGCTGCTTTGTGCGTCACCGGTCCGCGCCGTCGAATTGAGTTCGATCGCGAGCGCTGCGTCGGCGTATCGCAATCCGAACGTCCGGCTCGAGAAGATGTTTCGCGCGGCGCTTCTCAACACGAGCCGGCAAGCTTCGGTCGCTGCCGATGGGACGGCCTACGTTAGGACCGGCGACATCCCCGCGGAGTGGTTGCGCGACGCGAGCGCCCAAGTTCGTCCATATCTGTTCTTCGCGAAGTCGGACCCGCACGTCGCAAGCCTTTTGCGCGGCATCATCGCGCGCGAAGGGAAGTACCTGCAAGTCGACCCGTATGCGAACGCCTTCACGCTGAACTATCGCGTCTGGGAACAGAAGTTCGAACTCGACTCGCTGGCGTATCCGCTCGTGCTGGCCTGGACCTATTGGAAAGTGACCGGGGACGATTCGATTTTCACGGGCGACCTCTCGCTCGGCTTCGATCGCGCGCTCGAAACGATGGAGCGCGAGCAGGACCATCAGCACAACTCGCACTACACGCACCGCGAGCTTCGCGATTCGAGGGGAAAGCCGGGGCCGAACCCGGTTGGTTACACGGGGATGATTTGGACGGGTTTCCGGCCGAGTGACGACGCGTGCAAGTACAACTATTTGATTCCCTCGGAGATGATGGCCGTCGTCGCTCTCGGCGAACTGGAAGAGATCGAACGCGACGTCTATCGCAACCTCATCAAAGCCGACCGCGCCAAGACGCTCCGCGAGGAAGTGCAGGCCGGGATCCAGACCTACGGCGAGGTGTTTACCCCGAACTACGGCTACGTGTACGCCTACGAGGTCGACGGTCTCGGCCACCAACTCCTGATGGACGACGCAAACATCCCGAGTCTGCTCTCGGCACCGTACGTCGGCTATACCAGGGCGGACGGGTACGTCTACAAGAATACGCGACGATTCTTGCTTTCGAAGGACGATCCGTACTACTACGTCGGCAGCGTCGCGCGCGGGATTGGAAGCGCGCACACGAATGACGGCTACGTCTGGCCCCTCGCGCTCATCATGCAGGGCTTGACGACGAACAGCTCGAGCGAGCGGCACGAGGTTCTCGAGCAGTTGCTCGCCAGCGATCCCGGGGATCACCTCTTACACGAGTCGTTCGATCCTAACAACCCGGACCGTTTTTCACGCAAGGACTTCGGTTGGCCCAACGCGCTCTTCAGCGAATTCGTGTTAACCGCAATCGACGGCGGCACGCCGCTCCCTGTCGGAAGCACGTCCGACCTCGAATTCCGCGGGGAATGAAACGGGTGCAAGGCGCGGCCGGTCGGCCGGGCGGAGTGTCCGCCCGGCCGACCGCTAAGATTGTTCTACGCGTGTTGACGGGGCGTAGAAGCGATTCCCATGGGCTGCGCGATGCCGGTAATGGTCGAGAACGGTGACGCTTGGTTTTTCTGAAAACCTTGGACTAACGAGTTATTCTGGTTTGATTGGAAGAACACACTGTGCCGGGAGAACCCGCTCAGCGTCGGCCCGCTAAGGCCCGTCGAATACGTGGCAGACGGCGACGTCTGTCCCGACTTGTAGACGGTGAAGTTGTTGTTCGCGAAATTCGAAACGTAAAGCGTCCCCTGATTGCGGAACGCCACGCCGATCGGCCCTCCCAACCCCGAGAGGCCGAGGTCTTGCACGTTCGTCGTGCCGGCCGGGACTTCGAGCACTTGGTTGCTGCTGTCGCTGGCGATGAAGAGGTTATTGTTGTTGTCGACGGCGAGGCCGACGGGTTGGCCGTTCTGGATCGTGATGGTCTCGAACGGCGACGTCTGCCCGGGTTGGTACGCGGTTATCGCGTTGGTGTTCAGATTGCTTACGTAGACGATGCCGGTCAAATCGACGGCTATGCCGTACGGTCCGGAAATGCCCGAACTAATCGTGAGGCTCGGGCTCGTTTGACCCGCCGGATAGACGGTGACGGTGTTGCCGCCGAGGTTGGCGACGTACACGTTTTCCGCCGTGTCGACCGCCACGCCGGCCGGCGCGCTGATTCCGTTCGTGATCGAACCGAGAGGAGTTGGATTTACGACGGTGGGATCGTACATGAGAATCTGATTGTTCTGAATGTCTGCGACGAAGAGCGTCCGCGGTTTCGTGTAGTGATCGGGGCTCGGAACGGTGGGTCGAGCGTTCAGCCGCACGAAGATCGGACCGGCAACCTTTGGTCCGGGTAGCATGCGCATCGTCGGCCCTCCTCGTTGCGATGAGAGCCCTGAAACAGACGGTTGGTTCGGCGCCGCGGGGTTCGAAGAACCGCCCGAGCAACCGGCCAAGAAGATGAGTGATGCCACGCCCCAAAGCGCGCGGCGAGTCACGTTCGTTCGCATGGAAAAAGTCTCCAAATCGAGAGACGGCGGCCATGCCACAGGCACACGTGCTGGAGTGCGCCGCCGTGCCACTCGAGCAACGAGGCGAGTTTTTCGGCGAACTCGGCAGTCGTATCCGGTGGTGCGGTGGCAGCGCCCTGGCGGGCGTCATGCGTCGGAGGACCTTGGAAGTCGCAGATGCCTTACCTGCTTGGCCCGTTCAGGATAAGAAACGGGCGTCCTGCCGCGATTTTCGGCTTCCCGCAGGCGGCCGGGTCCGTCCATCCCGCCGCCGAACGTCGCGGCCGATGAAACGTTCGAATCCGGATATCATGGGGGGCCCGGTCGCTTTGCGTCCGAGGGGGGCGGAGCCGCAGGTGGAGCGCGTATGAAACTCTCGGGGCCGCGGAATGTCTCGGGGCCCCGGGATGCTGTCCGCAAGGCGGATATCATTCTGGGTATTCAGTGGGGTGACGAGGGCAAAGGCCGCGTCGTCGACTACTATGCGGACCGCTACGACATGGTGGCCCGCTTCGGCGGCGGCGACAACGCCGGTCATACGCTCGTCGTCGGCGATCGTAAGATTGCGCTGCGGATCGTTCCCAGCGGCGTGCTGCGCGAAAATCTGCAGCTCTTCATCGGCGGTGGAACGGTCGTCAGTCTGGACGGCCTGCGGGCCGAGTTCGAGATGCTCGCCGGCATCGGGGTCGATGTGTCGCGGATCAAAATCTCGGATCGCGCGCACGTCGTTTTTCCGTATCACGCGGCGCTGGATCGCGCCGGAGAACGCGTGCGGGGCGCGCAGGCGATCGGGACGACCGGCCGCGGCATCGGCCCCGCGTACACGGATCGCGTCGCGCGAATGGGGATCACGTTCGCCGATTTGCGGCGGCCCGAAGCGCTGGCCGAAAAGATACGGCGGAATCTGCTGCGCGAACCAATCGCTTCGAGCCTTGAGGACGTTCCGCGCGAAGAGGATCTGGTCAGGCAGACGCTCGCCCACGCGCGCGCCGTTCTCCCGCACGTCGTCGACGGGGTCGCATACTTGCACGACGCGCTCGACCGCGGCGCGCGCGTGTTGATCGAGGGCGCGCAAGGGACGATGCTCGACGTCGGCTACGGCACCTATCCGTTTGTCACCAGTTCGCATACGATCGCCGGCGGGGCGTGCGTCGGCCTAGGTCTCGGCCCGACCGCGATCGGTAGCGTCGTCGGCGTTGCGAAGGCCTACTGCACGCGCGTTGGCGCCGGGCCGCTTCCCTCGGAGTTGCACGACGAAGCCGGCGCGCGCCTACGCGAGCGCGGACACGAGTTCGGCACCGTGACGGGACGGCCACGTCGCTGCGGCTGGTTCGACGCGGTCGTCGGACGTTACGCGGTTCGCCTCAACGGGCTCACGAGCGTCGTCGTCACAAAGCTGGACGTCCTGAGCGGCTTCGAACGGGTCGGCATCGTTCGCGGCTACGTCAGCGGCGGCCGGCAGGCCGGCATCGAGGCGATCGCGGATTCGGACCTCACGACCGAGGTCGAGTGGTACGACGGATGGCTTGAGGACCTCTCGAGCATTCGCCGAATCGCAGACCTCCCGCCCAACGCGCGGCGCTACGTCGCCGCGCTCGAGGCGCACCTGGGGGTTCCGCTCGAGGCTGTCTCGCTCGGCCCGGAACG
>JBDTCF010000125.1:0-3222 GCA_039923715.1 Vulcanimicrobiaceae bacterium | reverse complement strand
TTGGCTGGGAGCGTTCGAGCGCGAACCTGGACCTCTCAATCGGCGGGTACGTACGGACCGAGTCGCTGGCCGTTCCGAGCGCGTTCGATCGGACGCAGAGCGAAACGAGCCAAGCCGCGTACGTGCGAACCGCCTGGAACGTCGGGCCCCGGTTGCGCCTGCTCGCCAGCGCGTACGACACGCGCTATTCGACGTTCGGCGCGAGCTTGGATGGGCGCATCGGCGCGATTCTGGATCTCGACGCGCTCAGCAACGCGCGCTTTAGCGTCGGAACGGGCTTTCGAGCACCGCTTCTGGCCGAACGTTACGTCACGCCGCTCTCTCAACTCCAAGCCGGTTTGCCGGGGAGCGTCGATTCAAATTGCGTCGCGGCAAACGGGAACGCGAGCCTCGATCCCGAGCACGTCACGACCTACGAACTTGGCTACGGCCGGCGCATCGCGAGCGACGCCGCCGTCGACGTGTCGCTCTACCGCACGAACCTGCGCAATCCGATCGAGTTAGCGTACCCGCTCGACGCCAGTTGCCCGGGTGGCGTCGCCGGTTCGGCGGTTTCGGGCCAAGTGGTCCCGGTGAACGTCTCGAACGCAATCTATCAAGGCGGAACCTTGCGGCTGGGCAAGCGCGTCGGCGCCTTCTTTCTGCGCGCCGAGTACGGCGTCAACGCGGCCTATCCGCTGGCGTTTCCGAAGAGCGTCGCCAACCCGACGTCGGGCGCAAACCTGGTTGCGAACCAGCAGTTCCAGGGGATTCCCATTCACGTCGCAACGCTCGGTGCGCAGTACGAGCGCAACGGCTACCACGGCGCGTTCGCGGTCAACTACCGCGGGATCAACAACGAACTCAACGCCGGGCCCTACGCAACGCTCAGTGGCGCGCTAGGCCGGCGCGTCCGAGGCGTCGACTACTCGCTCGGTTTCCACAATCTCACGAACGCGGTCGCGGGAAATTTCACGAAGATCGGCCTGGGCGTTCCGTATCCCACGCCGTCGGGTTCGCTCCCGACCGACCTCTTCGTTCTAGCCCCCGCCTCACTCGACTTCACCATCACCGTGCGCAACTAGGAGCGTACGGAAGCAAAAGTGGGCCGAAGCGTTTGCTCCGGCCCACCAGGTTCGTAACGGTTCCGAACGGCTAGTCTTTCTCCATGACTTTCTTGGTCAGTTTCTTTTTCGGCGGGTAGTGCAGGCGCTTGTGATCGGAGTGGGCGTTGCGATACGGGCGCTCGAAGCGCGAACTGTATTGCGGCCCGGCGAGTTGAACGGCTTGGCCGCTCGCTGTGGTCCAGGCGCCTTCGTTCAACGCGCTGCCTGGGGCCAACGCGAGCGAGAACACGCTGTGGGCGAGACCGTCCGAGGTAAATGCGACGGCGGCGTAGTCACCCACGAACTGACCACCGGCGTTCGGCAGCCAGCTCATCTTCATGGGGCCAGCGATTGGGACGCGGCGGCCCCACGTTTGCCCACCGTTGTGCGAGGTGATGAATCCGGTACGCAGGCGGCAGGTCGAAAACGTGCAGTTCGATTTCAAAAAGTAGTTGTAGATGATGCCGAGGTGCGCGCTCGCGCCGGCCGTTTTCGGATCGACGCCGATACCGGGCGTGAAGTGATCGATCGAACTGGTGGCCGGGTCGATCGGGATGCGCGCTTTCGCCGACCAATGAGCGCCGTCGCTCGAGGTGCTCATCACGACGTCGTTCTGCGCGCAGTTTGCGCGGAAACTGCAGTCGTGCCAGACGACGTAGATCGTTCCGTTCGCATCTTGCTGCGCAGACGGAAGCGACGGTGCGCGCATCTGCGAAACGAAGTGATCGTTCTCGGTCGCAACCTCGATCGCGTTGCTCCACGAGTTTCCGCCGTCGCTCGAAACGATCGCGAGGATGTTCGCACCGCCGTCGCTGAACGGAACGACCACATTACCGTTCGGCTGCGCGAGCGGCTGCCCGCCCAAGCCGAACGCACCGGAGCCGCCGCTCTTGGTCGGACCCCACGTCGCGCCGCCATCGCTCGAGACGTTCATGTGAATCTGCATGTTCCCGTCGTCCCACTCGACGTAGCAACTGCCAAAGTGCGGGCTTGTCGGCGTGTTGTCGCAGGTAATCCAATTCTTGTCGGAACCGATCGGGTCGCCGGCAACCGTGACGGGGTTGTTCCACGTGAGTCCGTCGTCGGAACTGCTGACGATGACGGCCGGCGAGACGTTTGCCAGCGGAAGCGATGCGATCAGCCACTTGCCGTGAGCGGCGTCGTACGCGACGGCGGGATCGCTCACGCGATCGTAGGGATTACTCGGGCTTAACGTCTTCGTGATGCCGGGCAGGAAGCCGTACTTCCAGGTCTTGCCCGCGTTGCTCGAGGTCGCCCAGCCGATGTCGCTGGAACCGCCGTCGGGATAGCGTCCGGTTTGGAACGTGCCGACGATCGTACGGCCGTATGCGTAAGTATCGGCCTCGAGTTCGGTCGCGTGGCTGGCGCCGCCGCCATTCGTGAACGGGTCGGCGCTGAGCTGAACGAGCGGGGGACCACCTTTGATCTCCCACTGCGCTTGCGCCGCGCCGGCGACCGCAACGATGCAGCCCAGAGCGAGAATTGGGATAAAAGACCGAGACTTCACGCTGGCACCTCCGGCTAAACAAGTTGAAACGGAGCGCCGCGAGCCGGCCCCGGTATCCTCGCGGAGTTGCGCGGTCGGTTCCAGAATCCTGGGCGCGATGGAGATGATGCGGGCTGCCGTCCTCTATGACGTCGACGACATCCGCATCGAGCGCCGGGAAGTTCCAAGGCTCGAACCGGGTGATTTGCTGGTGCGGACCGGCGCGAGCGGAATCTGTTCGGGCGATCTGATGCCGTGGTACGTTCGCCGCAAGGCCCCATTCGTGTTCGGCCACGAGCCGGCCGGAACGGTGGTGGCGGTGGGCGCCGGAGCTGCCTTCGAAATCGGCGCGCGGGTCTTCGCGCACCACCACGCGCCGTGTTTTCGCTGCGCGCGCTGCCTGCGCGGGGCGTACGTCCAGTGCGCGACGTGGCGCGCGACGGCGCTCGATCCGGGCGGGATGGCCGAGTTCTTTCGCATCCCACGTGCAAACGTCGCCGATACGTTGCGGCTTCCGGAGGGCGTTTCGTTTGCCGACGGCTCGCTGGTCGAGCCGCTGGCCTGCGTCGTGAAGTCGCTGGTCCGCGGCTTCGAGACCTCGCGACCGCTCGCGGAAGCGGCCTTTCGCGA
>JBDTCF010000124.1:0-7981 GCA_039923715.1 Vulcanimicrobiaceae bacterium | reverse complement strand
CACCCTGTTTACGAGCCAGCGCAGGTAACCGCCATCGTCAACCGATGGTCCGTCGCGATAGTAGTCGCGCTCGGGTGCGGTGGGGTCGAGCGCGTCGACGAGCGCTTCGTGCAGGGTTGAATACGCCAAACTCGGGACGCCAGCGAATCGGTCGCAAAGGTCGTCCAGATAATCGTAGATGGTTTCCAGCGGCGCGATCAGTTCGACGTAACGACGGCTCGCGGGTCCGTGCAAGAAGGTCGCCAAGATGCTCCCACCCTGCACGTGATACGCCTTACCATCGATGCTCGCGAGCGCGGCCATCCGCAGCCGTGCGTCGGGAATACGCGCGGCCCGTTCGCGGATCGTGCGAAGTTGGCGCGAGGCGCGTGGGATGATCACGACGATGAAGCGCAGCGTGTGCCACCAACCGGCCGGGCCGAGCGCCGCCAGCCGGCGAAGGCGCGAGGGCCGAACGAACACGCCCCTTAGCGTAGCAACGACGTCGCGCAACAACACGTGCTAGATCCCGGCTACGAAGCGGCCAGGAGCGAGCGTAGCCCGCGGGTCGAACTGCTCCTTGAGGCGTCGCATGACCGTGAGTCCGGGGGAAGGAGCCCCCCAGACGTTCAAGCGCTCGCGAACGAGCGCCGGTGCGGCCAGCACGATCGTGGCCGGCAACGCGTCGTGCGCGGCGTCGTCGAACGGTACGATCGCCGTCGCGAAGCGCAACTCGTCGTTCCCGACGACGCGCACCACCGCATCGCCGGTCCGCAAATCGAAGATCGATTCGCTTTGCAGGCCGTAGTCGTGCGCGAGTTCCTCGAGCCGTCGACCGCGCGTTTCAACGTCGCTTGGGCGCCCCAGCGAACGATAGGTGACCGAGCGCTCTTCGACGGACGCGACGTATGCGTCCATCGCGCGGGCGAACGTTTCGGCGGCGTCTCGATCGAACAAACGCGTCTCGGGAACGCCGGCCGCGCCGAGCGAAGAGCGCAGTTCGCGCGTCGCGCGCTCGACGGTGCCTTCGCTTCCCTCGAAGAAAACGAACGCGCGTCCTTCGAGATCGTCGTGCCCGGCGATCTCTGCATCGAATCCCCGGACGAGCAGGGCAGCGGTAGGTTCAATAGCGAGTACGGCGAGGTGACGCGCAGCGCGCGTTCGCGTTCGCTCCGGCAAAGGTGCAATCGCCAGGCGCCGACGGGCCGGCAGCGGCCGCGTCCGCAGGGTCACGCGCGCGATCGCGGCGAGCGTCCCGAGCGAACCCGCGACCAGCCTTCCCACGTCGTAGCCCGCGCTCCCCCGGAGCGTTGTGCCGCCCGTCGAGGCGATGGTTCCATCGGCCAGAACGAGGGTCGTCCCGAGCACGTGGTCGCTCGGCCGTCCGTACGTGGCGCGACGTGGCCCGAGCCAACCGGCGGCGAGCGCCCCGCCAACCGTCCCGCGTAGGGGGCGCGGCGCGTCGAACGGAACGAACCGCCCGGCTTCTGCAAGCACTCGCTCCAATTGTCCGAGCGTCATCCCGGCGAGAAGCGAAATCGTTCCGTCGCGCGGTTCGTGTGAAACCGTTGCCGCCAGCCGGCGCAGCGAGATCGCGAGGTCATAACGAGCGGGCAGCGCGCCGAAGCCCTGCAGCGTTCCACCGCCGAACAGAACGAGCGCTTCGCCGGCCGCGTCGGTGGCGCGCATCGCTGCAGCGAGTTGGTCGATCGAGCGCGGCTCGTACGCCCTGAGCGGCGTGGCTCCGCCGAGCGCGAATCGTTCGAGATCGAGCGGCGACCGCCGCACGGCTACGGCCACGCAGCCTCCGGCAGGATCTTGCCGGGATTCAATGCGCGCGACGGCGCGAACGCGTCGCGCACGCGTCGCAAAGCGTCAAGGGTCGCGCTTTCGCATCCGTCCGAAAACGCGCTGCGGTGCACGGAGCCAAAACCGTGCTCGGCGCCGACCGAGCCCCCAAGCGCGAAGCACGCAGAGGTGATTGCTTCGCTCGCGCTTGCCACCGCTTCAGATGCGCGGCGGTCGCGACGATTGTACGTCAAAACCGGTTGAAGCACTCCCTCGCCGGCCCGGACGAGCATTCCAAATGCAACCTGGGCGCTCCGCACAGCCGTCTCTATCGACAGAAACGCTTCGGGCATGGCCGTGCGCGGCACGCACAGATCGAGGATCGCCGAATTCGGAGCGACCCGCCCGAGAGCGCCGAACGCAGCATCGAGAAAGGTGCGGACTGCCGGACGCTCGGCATCGCCGACGAGTCGATACCACAGGGCGTCGCGTTCCCCGAAGAGGCGCACCAAGGCGGCCTCATTCGCGGCGGCGTCGTCGCGTTCTCCCGAGGTCTCCGCGACGACTAGCGCGCGCGTTCCTTCCGGTACGCCGAGCCGGCCGTAGGCGTCCAGGGCTCGCAGGATCGTCACGTCAACGATCTGTAGCGACGTTAACGCGTTCGCATCCGCGGCCAACGTCGCCGAGAGCGCCCGCTCGAAATCGGCAAACGCGCCGAGCGCGAGCCGCGTCGAGGCGGGCAAGGGGAGGAGGCGCAGTTCGAGGGCGGTGACGATTCCGAGCGTCCCTTCGCTTCCAACCAGCGCGGCGAGCAGGTCGTATCCCGCATCGTCGCGATCGAGTTCGACAATCGTTCCGTCGTCGAGTACGACTTCCAGCGCGAGCACGTGTTCCGCCATTGCACCGTACGCGTTGGTCCGAGGTCCGCCGGCGTTGGTCGCAACGCTACCACCCAACGTTGCGACCGCGCCGCTCGAGGGGTCGGGTCCGAAGAAGAGGCCGCATTCCTGGACCACCGCGCCGAGCGCGCGGACGGTCGCGCCAGGCTGTACGCGCACTCGACGGTTGCGTGCATCGAGCGCAAGCACGCGATTCATCCGGGCGAACGAGAGGAGGATGCCGCGTCGCGTAGGGACCGCCCCACCACAGAGTCCGGTGCCCGCTCCCCGTGCGACGATCGGCGCCGCGAACTCGTGTGCGATGCCAACCACGGCCGACACCTCGCGAGCTTCGGACGGAAGGACCACGGCAACCGGTTGCATTCCTGGCTGGCGCGCCTCGCCGCTGTAGGCGACGAGGTCTTCGATCGCCGTCTTCACCGCCTCGCGGCCCAGGGCGGCCACCAGGCGCTCGCATAGCTCAGCGCTCCGTTCCATGGGTCGTCCTGCGACGGAACGGCGACGGTCCCTCCCAGCGCTTCCGAATAGGCCGGGAACGAGATGTGGGTACCGTTACGTTATGCTCCCAGACACTCGCACCAATGGACTGAATACGAAAGTAAAGGACGCATGAGACCTCACAAGAATCTGGCGGCGGCCGCGGCCGCCCTCGCCTTGACCCTGTCGCTCGGCGCGATCGCCGGAGCCGTGACGATCTCGCAAGGCACGACCATCAACGCCACGCTAGCGAGCGACATCAATTCGAAGAGCGCGCACAACGGCGACGCCTTCCATATGACTGCGAACGGGATCCCGATCTCGAGCGGTGGGACCGCCAACAACGTTACGATCTACGGGCATGTCAGCGACGTCGTTAAATCGAGTCTGACGCACAAGGCGCACTTGACGCTCGTGCCGGACCGCATCCGCTTCTCGAACGGAAGCATCGCTCCGATCGACGCAAAGATCGTCAACTACGGCAAGAAGCAGAAGACCAACATCGGGTCGGTTGCAGCCGAGGCGTTGGGCGGCATGATCGTCGGTAACTATCTGGGCAAGCACCTCGGAACGAACCTTGGTGGGTTCATCGGGCTTGCGGGCGGCGTGCTCTACGCCGCCAACACGGCCTCCGACATCGTCGTCCCGCAGGGAACGACGGTCTCGATGAAGCTCAACGCACCGATCGTCATCCGCCGCCAACTCCCCTAAGCGGACTTCTTCGTCGGCGCGCGTCACTCGTACGACAGGTACGGGGCGCGCGCCAAATCGAAGGCTTCCGTGCCGGATTTCCAGCGCGCGAGGATCGCGTCGGCGTCGTCGCCCGCTACAAGTGCGTGCCGGAGCGAATCGGTCCCCCAGTCGCGATCGAGGCCCCGCGCGTTCTTGATCGCAATCGCGTGCGGATCGATCATGCGGACCGCCACGAGAATTTCGACCGCTACGCGAACCACGCGGATTGCGTAGGGATCGGTGACGACGATCTCGACGCCCGAAAGCGTCTTGCCGGCCCAAAAACCGGCAATCGGCGACCAGGCGGCCGGCCGGAAGTGCGCGCCGGGAATGGGGCGCGCGTTGAGGATCGCGGCCAGCCGCTCGCCGTCGAGCCCGTACGCCCCGGCATATTGGAACGGCTTGGTCGAACCGGTTCCGTTGTTGACCCCGGCGCCGTCGATTAGGCCCGTCCCGGGGTAGAGCAGGGTCGTCTCCCACTGCGGAATGTTTGGCGACGATTGAACCCACGCCAGGCCGGTGTCCGGCCAAAGCATCGAGCGGCGGTAGCCGCGCATCGGAATCACCTCAAGCTCGCAACCGATTCCGAAGTGCGCGTTGAACATCTTGGCAAGTTCGCCGACCGTCAGGCCATGGCGCATCGCAATCGGATAGAGGCCGATGAACGAGGCGAAGTGCGGGTCGAGAACCGGGCCCTCGACCACATCGCCGATGGGGTTCGGCCGATCGAGCACCCAAACGCTCTTGCGGTGAGCTTTGGCCGCTTGCATCACGTAGGCCATTGTCGAGATGTACGTGTAGGCGCGCGAGCCGACGTCCTGAATGTCGAACAAGAGCACGTCCACATCGCGTAACATCGCCTCGTTTGGCCGGCGCGTACTTCCGTACAAGCTGTAAACGGGCAATCCGGTTCGTTCGTCGACGTACGAGGGCACGTAAGCGCCGGCGGTGCGGTCGCCGCGCAGGCCGTGCTCCGGCGAATAGATCGCGCGTAAGCGGATTTCGGGGTTGCGCCGGATCGCGTCCACGATCGATTCCAACTGGGAGGTCACGCCCGTCTGATTGGTTACGATCCCAACGCCGCGCCCGTGCAGCGAGCGCCAGGTTTCCCGCAGAAACACTTCATCGCCCAGCGTGATGTTTGCCGGTGGCATCGGCGCGGCGCGCAACCCCCGTGCGCTCGCGAGCGTTGCGAGCGCTCCGGCACCGAAGGCGCGACGACTCAGAGAAGCGGTACGGTCCATCGCATCCGCGCTTCGACGCGAGCGGCACGAAAGCCGCCGCCCGATTTGCTCGGCCCGAGGCATCGTGGTACGCTTCGAGCACGCGGGGAAACAAGACGGCAGCGAGCCCGGAGTAGGATTCGGATGAGTGAGATGGCGATCGACTACCAGCGCCGGCCGATCACGGTCGAAGAATACGAGCGGATGGCCGAACTTGGGATCATCGGACCCGAGGAGCGGGTCGAACTGCTCGATGGCGAGTTGATCCTCATGCCGCCGATGACGCCCCCACACTTCGCGAGCCTTGGCAGGCTCACGCGGTTATTCGTGATGCGCCTAGGCGAACGTGCGGTGGTGGTCCCTCAGGCGCCGATCCGGATTGCGTCGATAAGCGAACCCGAGCCCGATTTCATGATTCTCGCCGCGCGTGACGATTTTTACCTCGGCGAACGCGCGAGCCCCGCTACGGCGCAGGCGTTCGTCGAGTGTTCGGTCTCTTCGTTGGCCTACGATCGCGGGAAGAAGCTGAAGGCCTATGCCCGCGCCGGGATACCCGAGTATTGGATCGTCAACTTAGTCGATGGCGTGTTGGAAGTTCATCGCGACCCGCACGATCTCGGTTATGCGTTCACTCGGCCGTTGGTGCACGGGGCCCGTATCGCGCTCGCCGCTTTCCCCGACATCGAATTCGAGGTCAGCGATATCCTCGGGCCGCTCACACCCGACACGTAACCGACCCGCGGTCCGATTACCGGCAGTCAATCGCCGAGCCAACTCCAGGTCGGTTTCCCCACATATGTGGCGACAATAGTGCTGCCGACTGGGACGCGTACGAAACCGCTGGCCGTGCCTACTGAGACACCGTCGACCGTGACGCTGGTGAACTGATTGCCGCCGACCGCGGGGGCGAGATAGACGTTTGCGGACACGCCGAACGCGTTCGTCACCGTGATGGTCGTTCCGGCGCTGGGCTGTGGGGCGGCTAAAGAATCGGTCGGATTGATTCCGATCGTGTCGGCCGCTCGACGCGTCGGCGTGCCGCTCGCATCCTGTAGCGCATCCGGGAGCGCGCACCCGACCATCGCATACGTGCCGGTCGCACCAGCGTCGACGACCAAGCCCGCGGAGTTCGCGGACTCAGAAAAGCCGCTGACGGCGGCCGTTCCTCCGAACGTTCTGGCCAGGTGCGCTCCCGCAGGGCACTCTTGAACCAAGAGCGCGGAAAGTGCTCCAGGCAAAGTGGCTGAGCCATCGAAAAGGATTCCCGGCGTGTTGACGGCACCGGAGTGTCCGGCGATCTTTACCGTGCTGGCGGACAAACTGAGAGTTGACTCGGTCAACCACATTCCGGCGTTGGGCATCCCTTCGATGGACACCGCGCTGATGCTGAGCGAGGAAGAGCTGTAGGTCGAGCGCACCACGATCGCGCTCCCGCCTTGTCCGGCCAGTTGGACTCCTGCTTCGAACCGCGATTTGGCGACGATGCAGTCCGCTCCGCCGGACAGTTCGCCTCCCAGGCTGCTATTGGCGGCTCGACATTCCAACAGATGAAAGTAGGTCGGTTGAAATGGTGCAGTCGATGCCGCCGAGGAGTATCCGGTATACGACGTATCGGCGCTACCCGCTACCACGCCCATGTCAACATATGCTCCATCGATGCCGAACGCCGAGAGGACGTTCCTGTTTTGGTTCATGGACTCGTCCACGGAGCAATCGATGCAGATTGTCCGTAGCCCGTTCTTCTGCGCTTTGAAGCCGAAACGCGAGCCAATCGGCACCTGCTGCGTCGGTGCGGCGTCGTACGGGATGATCGAGACGCGTTCGCAACGGACGTCACTCGCGCCGTCGACGAGGATTCCATAGGAAACGTTCGTTAGGGTAAGATCGAGCAACTCAACACGGTTCGCTGAGGGCTGAAGGTGGAATACCCATCCCATGTTCGGAGCGAGCGCCGCTGCGGTTTGACCGGAGACCGAAAAACCTGAAAACACGGCACCGTATTGACCAGGCGCAAACGCTACGTCGAACAGATCCTTTGTAACGTCTGCTTGGAGAACGGTTACGCCGCCGGTCGGATTCACGTACCGCAACGCCAGCACGGAGCACGGGCCTGCCACGCTGAGCGTGTTCTTGACGAGATACGTTCCGGGTGGAAGGTAAACGATACCGCCGCCGGTCGCTCCACCCGGATTGGGCTCAGAAGTCGCGAGGTTCAGTGCTGCCTGAAAGGCGGCGGTGTCGTCGGTAACGCCGTCGCCGATCGCGCACAGCCCCGTCGTGCCGATGACCTCCTTGACGTTGATCCACCCGATGCTTTGCGAGGTCGGTGAAACCGGCAGGCAGGCGCTCATCGGCGTACTCCCTCCATGTTATTCGCCGTACCAGACCCACGTTGGCGCCGTGGTATAGACGAGAGCGATTTGATCGCCGGCCGCGAGGCGCACCATACCGCTCTGGAGTTTGGTCGAAACGCGCGCGGCGCCGATGAGCACGTCGTGGACCGTTCCGCCGCCGATGTAGATCGCGCAATTGAAACCGGTCGCGTTGACGACCGACGTTCCGCTTGGCGGGATGGGTGGCGTCGGCACAGACGGGTTCGGATTTATGCCGACGTTCGTGGCGAACCGTCGAGTGGTAGCGGTCCCCCGGTCCTCGAGCGCCCCTAAAGAATTGTCCACGAAGACGGAACCCGTGACGACGTATGTTCCCGTGGCTCCGGCATCGGCTGACAGACCAGTCGCGCAATGGGCCACGGTTACTCCGCGTACGACTGCACTTCCGGAATGGGACGCCAGAATTTCGATGCCGGCTCCTCCGCCGGCACCGTCGATGACCGTTCCCTGCACTACGGCCTGTCCGGTGGTGCCAATCTTGAGAAAACCG